>NZ_JBKOQN010000003.1:0-425891 GCF_046764895.1 Nocardia sp. CWNU-33
CACCCATCAGGGCACGGTTGGCGTCATCGTGCTCGAGGAACGGGATCATCGCGGTCGCCACCGACACCATCTGACGCGGCGACACATCCATGTAATCGACCTCGGCGGCCGAAACGAACTCGACCTCGGAGTTCTTGCGACGCACCGCGATTCGCGCAGCAACCAAGCGTCCCTCGGCATCGAGCGGCTCGTTCGCCTGCGCCACCACATGCAGGTCTTCCTGGTCGGCGGACAGGTAGTCGACATCGTCGGTTGCCTTGCCGTCGATCACTTTTCGGTACGGCGTCTCGATGAAACCGAACGGGTTGACCCGCGCATACACCGACAGACAACCCATCAGCCCGATACTCGGACCTTCGGGCGTCTCGATCGGACACATCCGGCCGTAATGGCTGTAATGCACATCGCGGACCTCGAGACTGGCGCGTTCCCGACTCAGACCACCCGGCCCGAGCGCCGACAGGCGACGTTTGTTGGTCAGACTCGCGAGCGGATTCCGCTCATCCATGAACTGCGAGAGCTGCGAGGTTCCGAAGAACTCCTTGATCGCGGCGACGACCGGGCGGATATTCATCAGCGTCTGCGGCGTGATCGCCTCGACGTCCTGAGTCGTCATCCGCTCGCGGACCACGCGCTCCATGCGCGACAGTCCCACCCGGATCTGGTTCTGGATCAACTCGCCGACGGTGCGCACCCGACGATTACCGAAGTGGTCGATGTCGTCGACCACGACCCGAACCTCGATGCCACCCGGCGCGGTCATCACCCGATCACCCGCGTGCAGGCGCAGCAGGTATTCGATGATCGTGACGATGTCTTCCTCGGTGAGCACCGGTGACCCGATGACTTCGTCGGTATGGATGCCGAGCTTCTTGTTGATCTTGTAGCGACCGACGCGCGCCAGGTCGTAGCGCTTCTCCTTGAAGAACAGGTTCTCCAGCAAGGTCTGCGCGGACTCCTTGGTCGGCGGCTCACCCGGGCGCAGCTTGCGATGGATATCGAGCAGCGCCTCATCGGTGCCCGGTGTGTTGTCCTTCGCCAGGGACGTCGTCATGATCTCGGAGAAACCGAACCGCTCGGTGATCTGTGCACTGGTCCAGCCGAGCGCCTTGAGCAGGACTGTTACGGGTTGACGGCGTTTGCGGTCGATGCGAACGCCGACGGTGTCGCGCTTATCGATGTCGATTTCCAGCCATGCGCCACGCGACGGGATGACGCGCACGCTGTGCAGATTTTTTTCCGTGGCCTTGTCGACGGTGCGATCGAAGTAGACACCCGGCGAACGCACCAACTGCGAGACTATGACGCGCTCCGTGCCATTGACAACAAAGGTGCCTTTGTCGGTCATCATCGGGAAATCACCCATGAAGACCGTCTGACTCTTGATCTCACCGGTGTTGTTGTTCATGAACTCAGCGGTGACAAACAGCGGCGCCGCGTAGGTCATATCCTTGTCTTTACATTCCTCGATCGAGGCCTTGACCTCCTCGAAACGGGGCTCGGAGAGCGTCAAAGACATCGTTGCGGCGAAATCCTCGATCGGGCTGAGCTCCTCGAGCACCTCCGCCAATCCGCCGACGAGTGAGCTGCCGCGCGCCGCTGCCCGTTCGCGCCAGGCCGGCGCCCCGATCAGCCATTCGAACGAATCGGTCTGGACATCCAACAACCCCGGAATATCGAGGGGCTCACGGAGTTTGGCGAACGAGACCCGCTTCGGCACCCCGGAGATTCCGGTATCGACGGGTTTTCCGGCATTGACCTTGGTCTGACTCGAGACTGCCAAGATGCGTCCTTCCAGCACCTCGCGCCGCCCACGCGTTCGCATGGTCGTCACGGTATCTGCTTGTCCTGTGGGCTGTATTTCACATTGCGCACCGTGCCGGCCGCTGCCCGAACATGACTCGACAACAACGGGTAGAAAATGACACGCAGACAGTGCCACTTTCTACAGTCATTTCGTATTTCGAGAGTTGGACAGCACGCGCCCCGGCGCGAAGTCTCAAATTACACCCCAACTCGACCGATGTCGAGGGCGAAAGAAAATAGACACACGATTTCCTTGTGTCTTCCCCTATTAATAATGGCATCTCAATATGCCATTCGTCAAGTCTATTAGCGGTAATTCGCCAACGCATTCACACGGGCAGGAGAAAAGCCCGGCCCACAAGCGAGCGCGCTGCGTTCAGCGTCATGGTTCCCGAGCTGCAGCGAAGGCGCCCACGCGAGAAAACCGGGTCCCGCGCCTGCTCACCTGTCATCGGCTCCGGGCGGGCTCAGAGGGCGGCCGACGAGATCGCGGCAGCTACTTGTCGAAGACGGCTTCGAGGTGATCCTGGAGGTGCTTCAAAAGCACCTCGCGACGCCGAAACAAGATCGACAACCGATTGCCCGAGTAACGCTCGGCGCCCCGACCACGACGTTCTTGGTGACGCATGGCCCGTCGGGGGGCTTGTCCGTCCGCTTTGTTGGTAATTGAATGGGGATCAGGACATGGCTTTTCGCGAGTTCATCGCGCGACATCGCATCGCTTCGGCCGTTGCCGGACCGGCGGTATTGGGGGTGGCAGCGGTCGTCGCCTCCTCCTGGGCACTGACATCGACGCCACAGACCAGGGATACGCAGCTCACCACGTCGGTGACCGAATGCCACGACATGGTGACCATCTCGGTGGCAGGCCGCGGCGACACTCCGGTCGCGGGGACCACCAAGCTGCTCGTCGGGGCCAACGGTGAGGAATTGCCCGCCGCGCTGTCCGGTGACCATTCCAGCGAGTGGGTCGATCCGGTCGTCAACGCACCAGCCGGTGCCGTCGACCCGGGCTCGTACGCCGCCGTCTACATCGCGTATCCCGCGAACATGGCCAGCTATGAAGATGCCGTCAACACCGGTGTTGCGAATACCGAACAGGTGATGCAGGAGATCACGAGGGCCTGCCCCGACACCAAGTTCTCGATCGTCGGATACAGCGAGGGCGCCGACGTCGTTCGTCGCGTCGCGATGCAGATCGGACACCAGGAGGCCGACAAGGACGGTGGCTACGGGATCGTCGATCCCGGCGACGTCGTCGGTGTCGTCATCCTCGCCGATGCGGGTCGCTCGGCGGGCGAGGGGCCGTTCCCCGGCGCGAAGGACCCGTTCGGCAATCCCGACGGCTTCGACCAGCAATATCAGAACGGCACGAAACCGGCACCGGGCAGCGGTGCGGTGCCGGGCACCCGCGGTGACTTCGGTGCGCTGAACGGCAAAATCGCCTCGTTCTGCTCCGAAGGCGATCTCACCTGTGCGGCGCCGGAGAACATTTCCCTGCTGCAACTGGTGGCCAATGTGGGCAGGCAGTTGAACGTCGACGCACTCGAACGAGAAGGGCTGACGCCCGCAACAGGGCAGGACGTTGCTGTCGTCCTCGGCCAGATCGCGCTTGCGGCGTTCGCCGACATTCAGTCGCAGCCGAACTGGATGCAGAGCGACGAGACGTTCCTCCAGGTACTGCTGAAGGTGTCGGATCCGGCGTACAAGCCGGGTGCGCCGAAGGCGCCGGCGAAGGCGGACTCGATCTCGACCAACCAGATGTCGCCGCTGGCCTACCTGCCGCAGAAGGTGCTGAACGAGATCATCGGTCTCATCGTGACGAATCAGAACACGATCCCCGTGGTCATGAGCGACCCGTACCAGCTCACGCTGGGGCCGAACCACACCGGTCACCACTTCGACTACTGGCGTGACGCCAGCGCTGCCGACGGCAAGCCGCTGACATCTGCCGAGTATGCGGCTGCCTGGCTCACGCACCTGGCAAAGCAGGCACAGGCGGGTCAGCCGGTCGACACGACCGCCAAGCCGCAAGCGGCGGACCTCGACGCGGTGTACAAGGCGGTGGCGGTCACCTCGGCGGCGCCGACGACCGAACCGACCAAGACCCCGTCTACGTCTACGTCTACGTCTACGTCGACATCCACGTCACCGTCCGCATCAGCGACGACCACGCCTGCTGCGCCCGCTAAGACCGATGTCAGCAGCACCACGACGACTCCAGCGCCGACGACTTCCGCGCCGCCGTCCGAGACCGCGAGCACGACAACCCCACCGGCTCCGACTTCGGTCGCGGCGCCCGTCGAGACCACGAAGCCGACCACAACACCCACCGAGACCACCAAGCCGACCACAACAACGGAATCCGCGGTGGTGACCACTACCACCGGTGCGCCCCTAGCGGCAGGCACCGGCGGCTAGTCGAATTCTCGACCCTGCCCGACTCACTACGCGTCGGGCAGGGTCTTTTTTGATCAGGCACCGAGCGCCGTGGCTCGAAGTGAATGCGCCGCGAAATCCGGATCAGGTCTGGTCGTCGAATTGCGCGACCGGTGCGTTCTTCTGGACCGATTCGATGCCGTTCAAGGCGGCGGCTTTGCTTTCGTAGGCCTGGCCGGCGGCGATGGTTTCGCCGTTCGCGGCGTTGAGTCGCCAGCGGAACTTCGCGTCCTTGTCCTTGTACAGCTCGAACTTTGCAGCCATTGCGGTCACCTCGTCTCGAAACGGGGATAGCACCTGGTCGGTGCAGAATACCGCTGCGGTCGGCTACTGCGGACGAAGTACGACTATGCCCGGGGTGGACCGCACATAGTCGGCGAAGGAGGAGTCGACCACTTTATTGTCGGCGGCGAGGGAGGACGCGTTGCGGAAAATCGGGCCGTTGGGCGTGCTGACGAAGATGCCGACGTGAGTGACATCCAGGCCGGGCAGGTCGGCGTAGGCGCCGATATAGTCGCCGGTGCGGAGTCGGCCGACGACATTCTCGTCTACGGCCGCGCTGGGAATGTAGGTGATCGCGCGATCGACCACCGGCAGTCCGGGGAGATAGGTCACCCCGTCGGCTTTCGCGTTGAGGTGTTTGGTGACGGTCAGTGCGGCACCGCTCAGGGTTGCGGTGACGTCGGTAGCGGCGATTCTCGGCGTGTACGCCCAATCGCTGAAGAAGTGTTTGCGCTGTAGATAGTCGACTCTGCCGTCGGTATAGCGCGTCTCGATCAGATTCGTCACGAACTGGCTCCGGTCCGTTGACCTGCTCAGCGCTTCGACATAGTCGAGATAGGTGAAGCAATCCACGCGCCGGAAGTCGATGACGAGCTGTTCTGGCTTGCTCGCCGAGCCGACGAGCATATTCGCGCCGTACGGCGTGCCGAGGAATTGGCGAGACAGCACCTCGATCTGCTCGCCCTTGCTGTGCCCGCCGGTGCCCAACGCCAGCAATTCGTCGATCTTCCCGGCCGTAGCGTCGTCGATCCCGGCAGCGCTCGGTGCGCCGAGCGCGGTGGGCAGCATCGGCGCAACGCCGCAGACCATGGCCACGATGACGAACAGTAAGCGGGTGATGGTGCGCAAGACGCCTCCAGAGGTGAACCGGTGCACAAACCGACACCCACGGTAGTCCGGGCACTCCGGCGGCGTAGCCGGTTGCTCGGCACCGACGTGCGCGGGCCGAGCTGGTTTGCTCGGTCCGCGCACCGTAATCGTCTCGCGCTAAAGGGTTTTCAGGTCGATCGCGGCGGCCATTGCCGCATAGCCTGCGGCATTGGGGTGCTTGTGGTCGCCCGAGTCGAAGGCGGGCGCCAAACGTTCGGGGTCGGCCGGGTCTGCCAGTGCGGCGTTGAAGTCGACGACGGCGTCGTACTCGCCGCTGGTGCGGATCCACTCATTGAGCAGGCGGATCTTCGCGGCGGATGTTTCGGTGTAGTACTCGGCACCCCGCATCGGTAGCAGGGTCGCGCCGATCGCCGAGATCCCGGCCTGGTGTGCCTTCGCGATCAGCTCGCGGTAGCCCTTGATCAGTTCGTCGACGGACACCACCGGATTGGGCTTGTAGGTCGGCAAGTCGATCTCGGAGAAGCCGACGTCGTTGAGGCCGGCCAGAATGACCACCGAGGACACGCCGGGCTTGGCGATTACGTCACGCTCGAACCGCTTCAGCGCACTGTCGCCGAACCAGGGTGAGTCGTTGCGGACCAGGTTGCCGCCGATGCCGGAGTTGAGGACAACGCGGGATGCACCGGCCTCGGCCAGGCGGTCGGCCAGTAGGTCCGGGTAACGGTGGTTGGTGTCGTTGCCCGCACCGTAACCGTCGGTGATGGAGTCACCGAAAGCTACGACCGTGCCGGCCGGTTTCCTACCGCCGGTGACCTGGAGGTCGGACAGGTAGTACCAAGAGTGAGTGGTCTCGGTGAAAGCCGCGCCGCCGGTGTCACCGGCGTGGTCGCCGCCCGCGCGGTAGCTGGTTGCGTAGCCCTGGGCATGGAAGGTCGCAGGTCCGGTGCGCGCCGGGAGGTACAGCGTCACCGTCGCCGACTCGAAGGGTGCCAGGCGTAGTTCGGCTGCGTCGCTGGTGGCCGCGTCGCCGGGCGCGATCGTCACCGATTCCGTGCCGCCGAACCGCAGTGGCCGAATCGTCTCCGGCGCCACCGCAGCGGCCTGGCTCGTCCGGGCGATCGTGGCGGCGTTGATCTGTAATTTGTCCGCGCCGTAGCGATTGGACAGCGTGATCCGTGCCTCGGTGCCGCCGCCGGTCACTCTGACCACCTGCCGCACCGTCTGGTCGGCGAAACCATCGGTGGACCAGTTCGGTTCGAAACCCTCGCTGGGCAACTGCATCGGCACCGCCCACGCGGCGCGCCAGTCAGATGTTTCGGCAGGGCCGTCCGAGTGCGCGATTCCGACGGCGCCCGCAACGGCGATTCCCACGGCCGTGGCCGCCAGCAGTTTCTTCCAGTTACGCACTACAGCGCTTGTGATCGTCATGTCGTACCCCACTATCGGGAATGCCGTTCCGTTAAGACAAAAGAGACCGTAGCACGACTCGGATCATTAACGAAACCCCAGTTCCATTAGACCTGCTCCCGGGAACGCCCTTCCAGGTAGCGACCTGGACCGAAACACGCC
This sequence comes from Nocardia sp. CWNU-33, assembly GCF_046764895.1. NCBI lineage: Bacteria > Bacillati > Actinomycetota > Actinomycetes > Mycobacteriales > Nocardiaceae > Nocardia > Nocardia sp. CWNU-33. The sequence continues at coordinate 6,928 of NZ_JBKOQN010000003.1, forward strand.
GTCAGACGCAAACGGGCGCCTTGTTCGCCAGCTCGGTCGCCGATCGGTTCGGACTGTTCGCCGCACCGGACGCGCCGGGAGTCTCCTGGGGCAGCTACTCGCGATTCATCGACTACACCGCACACTGATGCCCTCGACATTGGACTGGGCCGCACCGACGGTGGGGACCATCGCGACCGTCCTCGAGGCAGCCATCGCACTCGGACTGCTGCTCGGCATCGCGACGAGCAGCACCGCACGGGCAGCGACCGCCCTCCTGATCGCGTTCGTCACAGCGATGTGGACATCTGTCGGGTTCGGCGAAATGTCTTCCTACGGCGTCCTTGTCGTCGCCGGTGGCACGGCCGTCCTCGGGACCTGCGACACGGCTGTGCACCTCGATCGAGGTGTTCCAGCGATCGGCAACCCCCGATGGGTGAGGTCGGTCGCGGAAAACCCGCGCTGAACGGGGTGTCGGATGATGGGATCTTCCGGATAGGCTCCCCGCTGGAACGAAAGTGAGCGGGAGATGTCCGAGAAAGAAGCGGTCGCACGATGACCAGGCGTGGGTGGGTGCTTTTCCTGGCCATGGGCGTCATCTGGGGCGTGCCCTACGCAATGATCCGCGTCGCGGTGCAGGACCTCGATCCGACCGTGGTCGCCTTCGGCCGGACGCTGATCGGGGCGACGATTCTGTTGCCGATCGCGTTGTACAGCAAGACTCTTGCACCGGTGTTCCGGCGATGGCGACCGCTGCTGTTGTACACGCTCGTCGAGATCACCGGGCCGTGGTTCTTGATCGGATACGCGGAGACCACGTTGAACAGCTCCACCGTCGGTCTGCTGATCGCCGCCGTGCCGCTGATCGCGGTGGTGATCGTGACGAAGCTGGGCCACGACCGCTTCGACGCCCGGCGCACCATCGGACTCGTCATCGGTTTCGCGGGCGTCGCCGCCCTTGTCGGTCTGGACGTCGACCTCTCACAGCCGGCCGCCATCGGCGCAATCGCGCTGACCACGCTCGGCTATGCGATCGGTCCGATCATCATCAACCGTGCGCTCGCGGATCTGCCGCCGCTCGGCGTGGTCACCGCATCACTGATCCTGGCCGCGGTGATCTACGCGCCGTTCGCCGGTCTGCGCTGGCCCGCCCGCATCACCGTCGACGCTGCATGGTCGGTACTCGGGCTTGCCGTAATCTGCACGGCCGCTGCGTTCCTGGTGTTCTTCGCGCTGATCAGCGAGGTCGGCCCGGCCCGAGCGACCGTGATCACCTACATCAACCCCGCGGTGGCCATCCTGCTGGGCGTGACCCTGCTCGACGAACCACTGACCATCGGAATGGCAATCGGCTTCCCCCTCGTCATTCTCGGATCCGTGCTCGGCACCGCACGCACGCGCACCACACCGGACCAGGATCTGGTGCACGCGGCTCCCGCCGCGCCTTTACCTGACGAGTAATCGCCAAGGCCGCAGGCCCCGACAAGGATGGCGGTCGGCACCCGTCGCCGGACGCGGTGCGGATCGGAGGACACCTGTCATGACCACTCGCGCCGTAGTAGAGGATTTGCTGGGACGCATCGGGTCCGGCGATCCCGAACGAATTGCCGCGCTGTATGCCGACGGCGCGGACTGGAAGCTGGATTGGCCGCAGGACGAGCACGGGCGCACCGCGACCCCGTGGATTCGGCACAAATCAACCCGCTCCGAGGCCGCCGCGCATTTCCGTGAGATCGCCGAGCATCACGTGCCGGAGCAAGCCGACACCCGGATCGAGCAGATCCTGATCGACGGTGCGCACGCGGTGGTGCTCGGCGAGATCCGGCAGACCGCCCGGGCGACCGGTCGTGCGTACCGCTCGCGGTTCGCGCTGCACCTCACCGTCGAGCACGGCCTCATCACCCGCCACCATGTCTACGAAGACAGCCTCGCGGTTGCAAAGGCTTTCGACCCGGCGTAAGTACTCTGCACAGGGTGTTGGATTCGAGGGCCGATACGGCCGCCACCCGAGCCGCCTACGACGACATCGCGGAGCTCTACGCGGACTTCGTCAAGGATCACCTCGCAGCGAGCACGTTCGATCGCGCCATGCTCGCGGCGTTCGCGGAACGGGTGCAGGCCATGGGTTCCGGTGTGGTTGCCGATATCGGATGTGGACCCGGACGGGTGACAGCGCATCTGACCGATCTCGGGTTGGACACCTTCGGGATTGATCTGTCGCCGGAGATGATCCGGCTGGCGCGGCAGAATTATCCGCAGCTGCGGTTCGACGAGGGATCAATGGAGCAGCTCGCGCTGGGCGCGGGCACCCTCGCGGGCATCGTGGCCTGGTATTCGATCATCCATCTGCCGCCGGAGCGGGTCCCCGAGGTGTTGACCGAGTTTCATCGGGTACTTGCGGTAGAAGGGCACGCGCTGCTGGCATTTCAGGCGTCGGACGCGGCCGATGTGGTGGAACCGTTCGACCACAAGGTGATTCGCGCCTACCGCTGGTCACCGCGACGACTTGCCGGACTACTACAGGCGGCCGGGTTCGTGACTGTCGCGCAGCTGGTTCGGGAACCGGAGCCCGGTGAGCGTTTCCAGCAGGCTTACCTGCTGGTAGTCAAGGATCGATGATTCGGCGAACGCGAACCACTCGGGCCGGGTAAGTTCGAGGCGTCGCGCAGGGGATTTCATGGCCGCGCGGACCCGTACGACAACGTGGTCGATGCACCGAACACACCGCACTGCTGTCGTCAGGGGGCGACCACCATGGAACTCATTTCACCGATCGATGCCGTCTTCCTGCTCGCCGAATCGCGTGAGCACCCGATGCATGTCGGCTCCTTGCAATTGTTCGAGGCACCCGAGGACGCCGGTCCGGATTTCGCGCAGCTGACCTACGAGAAGCTCTCGGCGGACAGGGAATTCCACCCGACCTTCCGCAAACGCCCCGCGACGTGGCTCGGCGCGCCACAAGTGGGCTGGACCCAGGAAGGCGACGTCGAGCTCGAATACCACCTCCGACGAGCCGCCCTACCGGCTCCGGGGCGATTCGACCAGCTGCTCGACCTGGCCTCCCGCCTGCACAGCACACTGCTCGACCGCCATCGTCCGCTGTGGGAGATCCATCTCGTGGAGGGCCTCGACGACGGCCGCTTCGCGATCTATTCCAAGATGCACCACGCGCTGATCGACGGCGTCGCGGCACAGCGTCTGCTGGCGCGGACGCTGACCAACGACCCGAACTCCGCCGAGACCCGGGTGCCCTGGCACCTGCCGCGCTCGACGCGCCCACCCAAGGCCGCCGCTGCCGGGTCCGGGCTGGGCAATGCGGCACGAAATCTGTTGTCGGCGGCAGGTTCCGCGCCCGCCGCAGTGCGGGTTGCCCGTGCCGCACTTGTTGAGCAGCAGTTGACGCTGCCGTTCGATGCGCCGCGCTCGATGTTCAATGTGCCCATCGGTGGCGCCCGCCGGTGTGCGGTCCGATCGTGGCCGCTGGAGCGGGTCAAGCAGGTCAAGAAGGCGACCGGCTCGACCATCAACGATGTCGTGCTCACCATGTCCGCCGGCGCTCTTCGCTCCTATCTGATCGAGCGAAATGCCTTGCCGGACAAGCCGTTGATCGCGATGGTCCCGATGTCGCTGCGGGCCACCGACGAGGACGAGGACACCAACGGCAACAAGATCGGCGCGATCCTGTGCAACCTGGCCACCGATGTCGAGGACCCGATCGAACGACTCCGGGTGGTGAGCGAGTCGATGCGCCGCAGCAAAGAGGTCTACAACTCGCTGTCGAGCGTCCAGGCCATGGCGCTGTCCGCGGTGATGCTCAGTCCGCTCGCGCTGACCCTGCTGCCCGGCGTCGTCTCCTGGACCAATCCCCCGTTCAATATCGTCATCTCCAATGTCCCCGGCGCGCGCGAACCGCAGTACTGGAACGGCGCCCGCCTCGATGCCACCTATCCGATGTCGATTCCGATGGACGGCCAGGCGGTGAACATCACCCTCACCACCAATGCCGACAATCTCGACTTCGGCCTGGTCGGCTGCCGCCGCAGTGTGCCGCAGTTACACCGCCTGCTCGACCACCTGGAGGACGCGCTGACCGGCCTGGAGCAAGCCGCTCGATAGCAGGTCTATCCCAGCAAAACTAGAACGTGTTACTGTCGAATTATGGTGCACTCGCCAGTCGACGGGGCCGCTGCCGCGCCATGGCGATACTCGCGGTATGCGGCCCATTCGGCCGGTTCAGGGAATCACCCGCCCTGCCGGACTGGAACACGGCAGAGCAACTATGTAACCCGTTCTAGAGCCACTAGGGAGACCAGCACGCCATGCGTACCGAAATCTGCGATCGGCTGGGGATCGAGTTCCCCATCTTCGCCTTCACCCATTGCCGCGACGTGGCGGCCGCGGTCAGCAATGCAGGCGGGCTCGGCGTGCTCGGCGCGGTGGGCTTCACCGCCGAGGAGCTGGAAGTAGAACTGGCGTGGCTCGATGAGCACGTGAACGGCGTCTACGGCGTCGACCTGGTCATCCCCTCCAAGTACGAGGGTAAGGGCATCGACGGGCTGAGCCCCGAGGAGCTGGAAGCCAAACTAGCGGAACTGGTTCCGCAGGGACACCGCGATTTCGCCGAGAAGATCCTTGCCGACCACAATGTTCCGCACCTGCCCGACAGCGAACACCACAACCAGCTGCTCGGCTGGACCGCGACCACGGTGGCACCGCAGATCGAAGTGATCCTGCGCCATCCCAAGGCCAAGCTGGTAGCCAACGCACTCGGCACGCCGCCGCCGGACGTCGTGCGTCAGATCCAGGACTCGGGCCGCCTGATCGGCGCGTTGTGCGGCTCGGTGAAGCACGCGCTCAACCACAAGAAGGCCGGCCTGGATTTCGTGGTCTGCCAGGGCACCGAGGGCGGCGGACACTGCGGCGAGATCGCGTCGATGGTGTTGTGGCCGCAGGTCGTGGACGCCATCGGCGATATGCCGATGCTGGCCGCGGGTGGCATCGGCAACGGCCGTCAGGTCGCCGCGGCCATGGCGATGGGCGCAGCGGGCGCGTGGACCGGCTCGCTGTGGCTGACCGTCGAGGAGGCCAATGTGCCGCCCGCGCAGATGCAGACCTACATCGACGCCACCAGCCATGACACCGTGCGCTCGCGGTCGTGGACCGGTAAGCCCTGCCGCATGCTGAAGAACGACTGGACCGAAGCATGGGAGCAGGCCGACAATCCCGACCCGCTGCCTATGCCGCTGCAGATGATGGTGGCGCTGGACGGCGTCAAGCGCGGGCACCGCTACCCCGAGGCCGCCAAGGACGTGAACTTCAACCCCGTCGGCCAGGTGGTCGGCCAGCTGAACAAGGTGGAGCGCTCCGCGGACGTGGTCGGCCGCCTGATCCAGGAGTACGTGGAGGCGTGCGACCGCCTCAACAAACTCAACGACGCACTCTGACATTCACCGCAGGGCCATCACTCCGGCCATTCCGGCCATGAGTGCTTCGCCTCGAGCACCGGGTCGGTGATGCCGCCCCAGCAGGCCAGCTGGGCGGCATCCCATCCGGCAAGCTCGGATCCGGCCGCGTAGACGGACTGGAAGAACTCGAGCGCGGCGCCGACCGGATCCGGGGACAGACGGGCTTTGTCGTAGGGGTAGTACGCGGCGTGCCCCGTACCGGACGGCACCCACAGCGCACCCGCGGGCAGCAGGCGATCGGTGAGCCCGGCGGGCTCGGGTGCGATGTAGGAATAGAACGTCGGCTCGGGCACCTTGGCGTCGCCGAACCAGAATCCAGCGCTGATGACCTCGCGCGAGTACGCCTCGCGCGTCACCGAGTCGACCGTCGCAGGCATATCGATCTGCCGCTCGGAGAATCGCTGCACCGCGAGATCGAACGTGTGCCAGAACAATTGCACCGGGCTGATCTTGCCGGAATAGGTGGCGCTGAACTCCTCGAGTATCCGCCCGACCTGGCTGTGCACCCGAAATGCCCGCTGCGCCAACTCCGGGTCGTAAGCGGCGTGGTCGGTGTCGTCCTCGAACGGGCGCGCCGCGTCCGGCAGATCGAAGGGATGTGGGTGCGGCAGTACGACATCGATACCGAGATCACGCAGACCAGTCATGACGTCGCCGTAGAAGGTGGCGACAGACTGCATCGGCAGATCGATCTCGACCTCGATGCCACGATCGGTCGCTATCCGCAGCACATGATCGAAAAAGTCGAAGGTGCAGGCGAATACCGGTCCGTTGCGAGCAGAACCGAGCGGGACCGTGGTCCAGCCGCGCGCAGTGAGCCGATAGGTCATATGCCACCAGTGGTTGCGCCGGATGCCCTTGGCAAGGGCAACCTTGCCGACGATCTGGGCGAACCGGTGCAGTGTCTCCTTGGTGGGGCGCCAGGATTCCAACGGTAGGGCGGGCAGCGGCTCGACAGCGTCCATATCGAAACGGTACGACCGATCGAGTGACTACGCCAGAAGATTGCCATTTCTCTTACCTGTCTCAGATAATCGCCACTGATCTGCCAAAATGCGGTACCCGAAGCGTTGCCGAACAATCGCTGTGAATTGTTTCGCGGTATAAGACCCTCCGGAGCGACCTGGTTACGCACCCTGCTGCCTGCCACGATCGCGTCAGTAAGCTCACCTCGTCGGCGCGGGCCCCGGTCGGCTACCGCGCAGTCGGCTGCCACACGCCGGACCGACCCGGACGGTGCCGCCGGTCCGCCACCGACACCAGGCCGGGCCCGTGGCGCAACGGCCTGACTGCTGCGCCTGCCGCACCGATCCCCATACTGGAAGCCGCTCTCCTGCATGCCGGGTAGCGAGTGCTCGATTGTGAAGATCGTTGAGAGGTCGATATGTCTTTGTGCACCAATCCCGATTGCGCAGGCGCAAGCCATGATTCGCTAGTCTGTCCACATCGGGACAGCACAGATGCGCCGCGCGGCAGGAATCTGGCGATACTCGGCGTTCTCGCCCTGATGATCATCACCGCGCTTGTGCTGGCCGCAGGCGCGGTGGCCGAACGGTAAGCGCCGGCTGCGCTGCGATCGTGCACCAGTGCAGTGTTATTCGACCATCCCCTGTGCGGCCGAATCCCAGTCGTAGTGCACGCCGGTCAGCTTTTCACTCAGTCGCCACATCCTCCTGGCCGCCGAGCGGCTGTAGGCCATCGGGTGTCGCAACGCACGCCGCGGATACCCCGCGAATTCGAATCCCGGTCCCAGATAGGCGTTTCCGGGCAGATCCGGGAGGGTGGCCGCGTACAGCTGTGGCAGCGCACCCATCCGGTCGGACTGGGCGAGTGCGAACAGAATGGCCTGTGGGATGGCAGCAAACATGCCCGCAGCGCCCTTTTCGCCGTTCAGGTCATAGAGATGGGTTGCCGACAGGCCCGGGTGCGCGGCCACCGCGCGCAACCCGGTGCCCGCGGCGCGGGCCCGGCGATCGAGTTCGGCGGTGAACAGCAGGTTGGCCAGTTTCGACTGGCTATAGGCGGGCCAGCGCAGGTACAACCACCGCCAGTTCGGGTCCAGCCAGTTGATCAGACCGCCCCAGGCGGCCACCGACGATACGGTCACCACCCGCGGTCGCTGCGCCCGCAGTAGCGCGGGCAGTACGGCGCCGGTGAACGCGAAGTGGCCGAGATGATTGGTGCCGAACTGGGCATCGAAGCCGTCGGCCGTCTGCCCGCGTGGTGTCGCCATCACCCCCGCGTTGTTCACCAGCAGATCCAGCCGTTCGACCGAATCGTCGAGCTGCCCGCCCGCCCGCCGCACCGAGGCGAGATCGGCCAGATCCAGCGGCAGCACTTCGGGTTTCGGCCCGGTGGCCACCGCGGTCACTTCGTCCAGCGCCACGGCGGCCTTCTGCTGGTTGCGACAGGCCAGCAGGACTCGGGCGCCCTTGCTCGCCAATGCTTCCGCGGTGCGCAGGCCGAGACCGCTGTTGGCGCCGGTGATCACGACAGTCTTTCCCGACTGGTCAGGGATATCGGCGACGGTCCAGCGGCGCGGGAGAATGGTGTTGTACACCGACATTTCAGGTGATCAATTCTGGCTCAGACAGTTGACCGGACAGCATTCGTCGAGCAGGGGCGTCAAGCCGTCGCCGCGTGCGCGTCGTCCACATGACCGGCGTCCGCCGCGGCGCCGTCGAGCAGTTCCTCGAACTTGGCGGTCACCTTCTCGTGGTACATCCCGAACAGATCCTCGAACAGCGCAAGCTGCGCTTCCGACGGCCCGGAACCGGAGTCCCACACCGCGACCAGCGCCCGCCAGACCAGCACGTGCAGGTCCGCGGCACCCGCGAAGTAGGCCGCGATCGCCTCGGGCACCTCGAGCACCATCTCGCCGATGGAGTTCAGAATGGCCCGCTGCATGCTCAGCCCGAGCGCCGTCAGCAACTTACGCACCAGTGCGACCTCGATCGCAAGAATCTGGCGGAAATCCGGAACCTCCAGCCGGGCAAGCGCTTCCAGCCGGTCGATATCGGCCTTCAATTCGGCCGGATCGATCTGTTGTTCGCTGCCGGTGTAGGCGAGCAGCGCCTCCATCACGATCCCACGCTCCACCTCGACGATGTCGCGGAACATTTCGATCGCGGTATCGGGCATCGGGATGGAGAAGCGGAACAAGTGCCGGTACACATCTATGCCGCCCGCCTCCCGGACGTCACGGATGGTGAACCCCTTACCCCGCCGTGCTTCGACGAATCCGTACGACTCCAACCGACCCAGCGTCAGCTGCGCGGTCGCGCGATTCATGTCGAATTCCTCCGCGACCTGACGGACCGACGGCATCAAATCCCCTGGCTGATATTCCCCCGCGGCAACCCGGCGTGCCAGCTCATCGGCAACGTCGGCGACTACCGTCTGGGATCCCATCGAATGCCACCTTTCGACTCGGTTCCAATACGTCCCAGACAGTCTAAGCCCTCCTCTGCCGGACTGCACGTGTGTAAGACTGATCTGCGCACAGTGTGAGGTGAGTCATGACCATTCGACAAGGCAACGGTCCGCAGGACGGCGAATCCGCCGGTAGGCGCACACGCCTTTTCGCGGCAGGGTCGAATGGCAAACTCCCAGTTCGCAAGGCGGTTCGCAGCGCGAAACTCGCGACGCTGCCGGTGGCCTTCGCCGGCAGGCAGGCGGCGGGCGTCGGCAAGCGCGCACTCGGCAGGTCGGCGAGTGAAGTGAACCGGGACATCCAGTTGCGCACGGCCCAGCACATTTTCGAGGTGCTGGGCGAGCTGAAAGGCTGCGCCGCCAAACTCGGTCAGCTGCTGGCGATCTACGAGCTGGCCCTGCCGCCGGAGATCGCCGAGCCGTACCGCATCGCATTGAGCAGGTTGCAGGATTCCGCGCCCGCGATGCTGCCGTCGAGCGTGCACGCGGCGATGGCGGCGAGCATGGGCGAGAACTGGCGGTGGTATTTCCGGGAATTCGACGACCGGCGCGCGGCCGCCGCATCGCTCGGCCAGGTTCATCACGCGGTGTGGCGCGACGGTAGGCCGGTTGCGGTCAAGGTGATGTATCCCGGGGGCCGGCAGGCGATCGAGAACGATCTGGAGCAGTTGCGCCGAATCTCCACTCTGGCAGGTGTTTTCCTGCCCGGCGCCGATGTCGAGGCGGTTACCGAGGCGATCTGCGCCTGCGTCCGTGCGGAACTCGACTATGCGGCGGAGGCCGAGAATCAGCGCGTGTTCGCCGCGGCGTACGCCGACGATCCGGACATCTACATTCCGCAGGTGATCGAGCAGTGCGGCGATGTGCTCATCACCGAATGGCTCGACGGCACTCCGGTTCCGCGCGTCATCGCCTCCGGCGCGCAGACCGAGCGCGACCGAGTCGGCATGCTGATGGTGCGATTCGTGGCTTCCGGGGCGCTGCGCACCGGCCTGCTCTATGGCGATCCCCATCCGGGAAATTTCCGCATCCTGCCCGACGGCCGGCTCGGGGTCGTCGATTTCGGAGCCTGCTCGGCGTGGCCGCCCGACGGCTTCGAGGAACTGGCGTCGGACTATTGCCACGCCCTGTTCAACGGCGGCCCACCGGAGTTGGAGGCGGCGGCCCGACGCCACGGATTCGTCCAGGCCGGCCGCGAATTCGACGTCGAGGCCCTCTATGCCCTTGTCGTGCCGTGCACCGAACCGTTCAAACACTCGACCTATCGAATGACCACACCGTGGCTGCGCAAGCAGGTGCTGCGGGTGACGAATCCCCGGCTGTCCAACAGCGTTCGGCAAACGACCATGCCGCCGTATTTCACGCCGTTCGCGCGGTCGGCGCTCACGTTGATCGGCGTGCTGTGCCAGCTCGGCACCGAGGGACCCTTCCGCGACGAGGTCGGACGCTGGATGCCGGGATTGCTGGCGGCATTCGTCCCGCCCGCGGCCGACGACGGGCTGCCGGTGGACCTGGCCGCAGTGCGCAGGCAGCGGGCCGGCACGGCTGTTGCGCGTCGGTCCGTCGGTTGACTCGGGACCTCCCCGACTCGATCGAAGACCCGATCAGCCACCGCTCGCAACGTCTCAGACAGCGGAGTAATCGTCGCGGTATCGCGATGTGGGTCGATTCGCCGTATCCGCGCACCCGCCCTACGACCAACCGGCCGACTCCTATCGAGACCGACCAGCGGATCACTCAGCGGGACAACCACTCCCGCCACTGCGGAGCAACTGCCGCGGCCAGCTCGTCGTAGCCTGCCGCCCCGGGGTGCGCGCCGTCGCCCTCCCGGACTTCACGCATCCACACCGCGTTCTTGCGCAGCTGGTGATGGATCCGGACATACGGGATCCCCTCGGCCGCACAGATTTCCGTGAATTGCTCGTCGAGTGCGGCGGTGCGGGCATTGTGTTCGACGTCGTCGATCGGCGGCGGCGCGACCATCAGCACCGGCCAGCCATACTCGGCGGCCTGCCGCACGAGCGCACCGAGGTTGGCGACAGACTGGTCCGACGTCACTCTGCACTGCCCGTCCACCTGCATGGTGTCGTTGACGCCGAAGGACAGCACGATCCTGGCGTCGGTGCCCGCCGGCAGTCGCTGGACGCACTCGGCCAGGAAGCGTGCACGGATATCCGTGGATGTCTGCCGGCGGACGCCCAGGTTGTAGGCGACGACCGGGATTCCGTCGGTGTAGGCCTGCGCGGCGAGACGGCCCACCCACCCCAGGCACCGCGGGTCACCGACCCCGGCGACGAGCGAATCACCGACGAAACACACACGGAGGTCACGGCTCACGGTGCGATCCTCGCAACGCCCGACCGACCAGCGCGCACCGGGGCACCGGCAGGCAATAGGATCGCGGGTGGTTCATCAGGGAGGGATTGATGTCGACAGGGGAAGCACTGCGCGCTGCGCCGACGGCGCCGCCATGGTTCGTGGAGCTGTTCGCCCACCGGCGCTGGATTCGCCGCGCCGGACCGTTTCCGCATGTGTATGCGCGGGATGTGTTCGTCCCCGAGTTCTTCCAGCGGCTGACCGAGGAATTCCAACGGGTGCTTCGGCAGCAATCGGAGGCGTTCACACAGGTCACCGACGGATACAGCGCGAGCGGGGTGCCGCTGACAACACTGCGCGATGGACCACTCGCGCTGTTCCTTTCGCGGGAGTGGCACGACCTGATCGCCGGGGTCGCCGGCGTCGCAACGACCGGAGACGTGGAGGGGTCGCTGCACCATCACCCGGTAGGCAGCCCCTCGGGATGGCCGCACAACGACCTGAATCCGGCCTGGTTCGCCGGCCCGGCGCCGGGACCCGGCGAAATACGGACGCCCGACGGCACGGTCGACCTGAAGACCGGCGCCAGGGATTCGGCAATCACCGCCCGGGAAACCGTGCGCGCGGTGGCGGTGCTGTTCTACCTCGGCAACCCGGGGTGGACCGTAGGCGACGGCGGGGAGACGGCGTTGTACGAGCACATCGCGGGCAGCAGCCCGGTGCCTGCGCTGACCGTTGCGCCGCTGGACAATTCCATGGTGCTTTTCGAATGCACGCCGCGGTCGTGGCACACCTTCGTCGGTAACAATGCCGCCGCCCGCAACAGCGTGGTGATGTGGCTGCATCGGCCGAAAAGCGATGCTGTGCAACGGTGGGGAGGAGACCGCATTGCGCATTGGTGATTTCGCACGCGAGGAACGCAGGGTATGCCTGCTGACCGGCGCCGGCGGCAGGCTCGGTGACGCCTTCTGCCAGGCGGCCTACACCGAGTACGACATCGTCGCGGTGTGCCGCAACCGGATTCCGGCCGCGCCCTCGCAGCACGAATGGTTCGTCGACCCGTTCGCACCGGAAATACCGGTGCCGGAGAATGATTCGCGGATCTTCATGATCCGCGCCGATCTGACCGAAAAGGGTGAGGTCGAGCGGGTCGTCGACCTCGCGCTTGCCCGCTTCGGGCGGGTCGACCTGCTTGTCAACAATGCGGCCCACAGCAACTGGCAGCCGCGCGGCATCGTCGACGGCGATACCGCACTGGATGAATTCGAGCCGCATTTCGCGGTCAATGTCGGTGTGCCACTGCGATTGTCGGCACGATTGGCACAACGGTCCTGGGTGCACGCCGGGGACGAGAACCGCAGGCACAACCGCAATATCGTCAATGTCTCCAGCATCGCCGGATCCGAGGTGTTCCCGGGTGGGCAGGCGCTCTACGCGGCGTCCAAGGCCGCGCTCAATCAGCTGACTCGCCACCTCGCCGCCGAGTTCGACGAGTTCGGCGTCCGGGCGAATGCGATCGCGCCCGATAGCTTTCCCTCGGCCGTGCCGACCGAGCAGGTCGTGCAAGCGATCGTCGAGCTCGACAGGGGCACCATGACCGGCGGCGTGTTCGGGGTCGGCGGCGCGCCCGAGAGCTCGGCCGGCGGCAGGCACTCGCGTGCCGGCGACCGGCCGAGCTGAGGCCCGATTCGACTGCTACTCGGTCGAATTCGACGCCAGGCCGGTGATCTGCTCCGACATCGTCCACAGCCGCTGTGCGAAGTCCAGGTCCACCGCCTGCTTGTTGCTCGGCGCTTCTTCTTTGAAGCGATGGAAGTACTTGCCGTTGATCGACTCGCCGTCCGCGACCGTCGCCAAGTGCACCAGGGGATCCGCGCCCTTGTCCGGTCGGATGAAGAAGGGCCGCGACAGCGGAGAACGGATCAGCGCGCCGAGGCCGAGCGGCGCGTTGTCGTACACGTGGGTCGCCACGGCACCGGGATGGAAAGCCGCGGTGACCAGGCCGGTGCCCTCGGTGCGGCGAGCGAGTTCCCTGGTGAACAGGATGTTCGCGAGCTTCGACGCGGCGTAGGCGCCCATCTGGTTGAACGAGCCGGTCGCCGCGTTGACGGTGTCGAGGTTCAGTTTCGCCATCCGGTAGGTCATGCTCGAAGTGTTGATCACCCGGGCCCGCGATTGCCCGAGGCGCTCGCGCAGCAGGGCGGTCAGCAGGAACGGTGACAGATGGTTGACCTGGAAGGTCAGCTCGTTGCCGTCGTCGGTGACGGTCCGCTTCGCCCAGGCACCGCCGGCATTGTTGGCGAGTACATCGATGCGTTCGTAGCGGTCGAGCAGTTGCTCGGCGAGCTTGCGCACCTCGTCGAACCTGGCGAAGTCGGCGAGGAACGCTTCCGCGCCGACCCGCTGCGCCACTTCGGCGGTTCGCTCGGGTGAGCGACCGACGACCGCGACGGTGGCGCCGCGCGCCACCAGCTTCGCGGCCGCCTCGGCGCCGATGCCGGAGCTCGCGCCCGTCACCACCACAGTCTTACCTGCTAGATCCTGTTCCTGCCCTGCCATCGCTGCCCTCCGAGCGTCGGGTGCGGCGCCCGGACGAGCGTCCGGCTGCCGTCTAACCGACCTGATCGTCTTCGGATCGGGCGGATTCGGCAAGACCCGACGCGCCCGAGTAGTGCGCGGCGATCTCATCGCTGGTGGTCAGCCACACTCCGGGATGGTTCACCACGTACTCGAGCGCCTGGTCCAGGTACTTGCTGCGAAACGCCTGGCCGATGACGAACGGATGCAACGCCAACGCCATCACCCGACCACTGGTCGCCGAGTCGGCGTAGAGCTGGTCGAGCTGATCGGTGACGATCTGCACGAAATCGGGCCCCGTCGTGCTCTTGCTGACGAACAGATTGATGTCATTGAGTTCCACCGAATACGGCAGGTTCAACAAGCCGGGCACCTTGGTCTGATACGGCTGATCGTCATTGGTCCAGTCCAGCGCGTAGCTCAGCCCGAGTTCGGTGAGCAGCTCCGGAGTGCGGAAGGTCTGGGTCAGCGCGGGCCCCATCCAGCCCTGCGGTTTACGGCCCGTTGCCTTTTCGATGGTCTGTACAACCTCGGTCAGGTATGCACGCTCCTCGTCGACCGACATGTCGGCCTGGAAGATCGAATTATTCTTGCCGTGTGCGAGCCATGCCCAATCCCTGGCCAGCCCCGCCGCGATGATCTGCGGATTATGTTCGGCGACATCAGAATTGAGTAGCACACTGGCGCGGATTCCGTGCCGATCGAGGGTCTCGAGCACCCGCCAGAACCCGACACGCGGCCCATAGTCGCGCCATCCGTAGTTCAGCGGATCGGGTGCCAGCCCGGCCGTCCCGGCGAAGATACTGGTCGAAGGCCGATCGACTTGGTAGTGCTCGACATTCAGGCCGACATAGAAAGCGACACGCGCATCGCCCGGCCAGTGCATCGGCGCACGGTCGACGATCGGGCTGTAGTCGAAGAGTTCGTTGTCCATGCGTCCATGCTCGAACTTCACACCAATGTGAGATTCAACCCGAAATTCAGTGAGCTGGCCCACACGATGCGGTGGCAGCCCCGGATAAGCGCGAAAACCGCAATGGACGGGTGTGTATCGTGCGGCGAGCGCACCAGCCGATCTCGTAAGTACTTGGGTAACTTACCGGGTACGCCCAGAACTCAGCCTGTCGTTAACCGCCGGCCCGCAACGGTAGGTTAAGCGCACCCCACGACCGGCAAAAGACGCGGAGAGGCGGACGAGCGGAGCATGCGAGTCGACGGGCGGGATATCCCGGTCACGGGCAGCTTGCTGCAACCCCTGATCCAGCGAACCAGTGACATCATCCGTGTCGTACTCGCGACACTGTGGGTCGGTGTTGTCGTCGCCGCCTCGGTGATCACCCGGCCGGAATGGCTGGCTCTGGAACGTTCGGTGTCGACCATCGTCGGATTCCTCAACCCCGACCAGTCGAATCTGGTGTACCTGGTCTATGGCATGGCCATCCTGGCACTGCCGTTCGCGATCCTCATCGAGTTGATCATCGGCAGGCAGTGGAAGCTGTTGGCCGGCTATGCCGCAGCGGGTCTCGTTGCCGGACTGCTGCTATCGATCACCGGCACGGGCCTTTCGGCGCCGAGATGGCACCTACAGGTGTCCGACCGGCTCGATACCTTCCTCTCCCAGTTCCTGGACGACCCGCGCTGGATCGCCATGCTGGCAGCGGTACTCACCGTATCCAGTCCCTGGCTGCCGACCCGGCCGCGGCGCTGGTTGTGGTTCCTGCTGTTGGCCTTCGCGCCGATCCATCTTGTGGTCAGCACCGTCGTGCCCGCACGGGCGATGTTCGG
The DNA here is from genome assembly GCF_046764895.1 of Nocardia sp. CWNU-33. Classification (NCBI taxonomy): domain Bacteria; kingdom Bacillati; phylum Actinomycetota; class Actinomycetes; order Mycobacteriales; family Nocardiaceae; genus Nocardia; species Nocardia sp. CWNU-33. The sequence goes on from NZ_JBKOQN010000003.1 coordinate 22,482, forward strand.
GCTTGCGGTCGGCTGGCTGGTCGGCGCGGTGATCGTGCTTGTCGTCGGTACCCCCGCGCTGGAAGTTCCGCTCGAGGCCGCGGCACGGGTGCTGGCCAAGCGTGGGCACACGGTCACCGCATTCACCGTGGTGCACCCGGCCGGGCAGGGTCCGCTGGTGCTCGCCGCCGCAGTCGAGGGCCCAGAGCGCGAACTGATCGTCGAGATGTATGGCAAAAACCAGCGCAGCTTCGGGGCGTTGCGCCAGCTGTGGCGCTGGCTCACCTTCCGCACCAGCGAAACCGCGGCATTACACGGATCCATGCACCGGGCTGTCGAGCATCGGGCACTGATGGCGATCGCGGCGGGAGACCTCGAATTGTCCTCCGTCACACCGGTGGCTGTGACCTCACTCGACCGCGGCTGGATGTTGTACTCGCATACCGTTCCTCGCGGCACACCGATCGCCGAACTCTCCGGCGATGTGCTCGCGTCGGTGTGGAATTCGCTCGACACGCTGCACCGCGGCCAGATCTCGCACGGCGACCTGCGGCCCGCCGAGATCCGCATCGACCACGACAGCGCGCTGTTCAGCGGATTCGCCAACGCCGAATTCGGCGCCTCCGAGAAACAGCGGCAATCCGATGTCGCGCAACTGCTGGTATCGACGACCGCGATCTTCGGCAGGGAACCCGCGGTGCGGGCCGCCATCGATACCCTCGGCGAACAAGAGGTTGTGACCGCCGCCAGCCGATTGACCAGGTCCGCTATGCCATCCGGGATCAAGAAGTCGGTACCGGACTGGAAGGAGGCCATGTCCTCGGCGCGCGACGAGGTGCGCAAGCAGACCGGGCACGACAAGATCGAGGCCGAGCAGATCACCCGGTTCAGCCGCAACCAGATCATCCAGCTCGCGCTGCTGATCGCGCTGGTGTACGTCGCCTACCCGTTCATCAGTGCGGTACCCACGTTCTTCACGGAGCTGACGACGGCCAATTGGTGGTGGGCGCTGCTCGGGTTGGCCACCTCGACCCTGACCTACCTCGGCGCTGCGGGGGCCCTGTGGGCTTGCGCCTCCCGGCTGGTCAGCTTCCGCAACCTGGTGATCATGCAGATTGCCAACACCTTTGCCGCGACAACAACGCCCGCCAGGGTGGGCGGCCTCGCGCTGAGCGTGCGGTTCCTGCAGAAGGGCGGACTCGGCGCGGTACGTGCCACCGCCGCGGTCGCTTTGCAGCAGGCGGTGCAGGTGATCACCCACATCAGCCTGCTCACCATCTTCAGTATCGCGGCCGGGACCTCGGCGAACCTCTCCCATTTCGTACCGAGCGCCACGGTGTTGTATCTGATCGCCGGCGTCGCTATCGGCATCGCGGGCACCTTCATGTTCGTGCCGAAACTGCGGCACTGGCTCAATACTTCGGCGCGCCCGCAAGTGCTGGAGGTGCTCGACGAGCTCGCTGCCCTGGCTCGCGACCCGAAGCGGTTCTCGGTGATCATTCTCGGTTCCGCCGCGATCACGCTCGGTCAAGCGGGAGCGCTGTGGGCCAGCGTCGAGGCCTTCGGCGGCGGTGCCAGCTTCGTGGCAGTCACCATCGTGACGATGATCGGCGGCACGCTCGCCTCGGCGGCGCCGACTCCCGGTGGTGTCGGCGCGGTGGAGGCCGCGCTGATCGTCGGCCTTCAGGCATTCGGCCTGCCCGCGAGCATCGCGGTTCCCTCGGTGCTGCTCTACCGCGTGCTGACCTGCTGGCTTCCGGTGTTCTTCGGCTGGCCCACCATGCGCTGGCTGGCCGCGAAAGACATGATCTGAAGCATGGACCTGCACTGCCAGAAGATGGCAGTCGGTGGACAGCTTCCGGCGATCTGCCCAGCCTGATCAGCGTATTGCACTGCACGACAGCATGTCTCACATCTCATCTCAAAAGAGGGGGAATAGGAAGGCTACGTAATCTCGTGATCGGCACTCCACTGCCACAGGTCCGATGATCGGACGCGCACCCGGCGCGAATGCCTCGCCGATCGGAAATTACAACCTTCAATTAATTCCGGGTTCCAAGCGGTCGACCTCCCGTGCGGACATTCCGAGTGCAACTACCCTGGATATGACCTCACCGGGTGGAACAACTGCACCGGTAGCGGCCAAAAATTGCTGGTACACGTCAGGCAGTTCCCGGATATCGAACGGGGGATCCCCGCGGGTATCGCCGAACACATCGGCGGAGCGGTAGAAGGGGCGGGCACTGTTTCGGATGTCGAAATAATCGGAGGCGGCTGAGTCGGCATTTCGCCCGGCAGCAGACCGGCCTCTGCATCCAGGACAGCTAAGGGTATGAGCAGGTGCTGCGCAGTCGTCACCAGCGGCCGATGACCAATGGTCGCTGGTGACGGCTTTCCACAGCGCCGACCGGAAGTAGAATCGGACCCGCTGCCACCTCTTGGCCACCTACCGCGGATCCGGGCTAGGCTGAGCCCGTGGTGGACGCAGAACCCGACGCTAGACCGGAGTCCCCGCGGCGACGGGGGTACTCGAGATGGATAAAGTGGCTGCTCGGCACCGCGCTTTTAGCGATCTTGGTCGCCGAGGGCGTCATTCTTTGGCCCAGCCTGCATGACTCGTGGCAGCAGCTCATCGGCGTGAAATGGTATTGGGTAGCGTCCGCGATCTGGGCAGAAGCGGTGTCTTTCAGCGGATTCGCCCGGGTCCAGAAGCAACTACTCCACTCTGCCGGAGTCGAGGTCAGCCAGCGTAAATCTTTGGCCGTCACTTACACGGCGAATTCTATATCGGCAACACTTCCCGCCGGCCCGATCTTCTCGATGGCTTTCATCTACCGGAACACTCGACGCTGGGGCGCAAGTCCATTGGTAGCGTCGTGGCAGCTGGCAATTTCGGGCGTAGTCGCTGCGGCAGGCTTGGGCTTACTCGGGCTCGGCGGCGCGCTACTGGGTTTCGGTTCCATCAGTCTCGTCACCTTGACATTTTCGCTTGCGAGTGTGGTCGCTCTGGTCTGGGCCGGGCATTATGCCGCCACCCATACTGATGCACTCGAAAACACGCTCAGGCGAATTGTCGGGAAAATCAACAAAATACGCAAAAAACCCGAAGACAGGAGCATGGCGAGGGTCCGTGAGATTCTCGGCCAACTGGAATCGGTAGACCTGAATCGACGAGACGGGCTGCTGACACTGGTCTGGGCCATACTCCATCGCACCGGTGATGTCGTTTGTCTGGCCTTCTGCTGTTATGCCGTCGGCGCAAATCCGAACTGGGCCGGACTGATGGTCGCTTTTGCGGCCGGCAAAGCCGTCGGCACCGTGCCGTTCATACCGGCAGGCATCGGATACGTTGAGGCAACCTTGATTTGGGCTCTCACAGCCGCAGGTATGCCACTGTCCCAAGCGGTACCCGCAGCGATTATCTACCGGATGATCAGCTTGATTCTGGCGGCGGTTCTCGGCTGGATCATCTTCCTCGTATCGTTCCGCACGCTTCATGAACAAGCCGACCTCGATACCGAGATCGACGCGGAATTGGGTGTCGGCACCCCAACCCCGCGTGATCTCGAATAGCCTCCTATGTGTGCTGGAAATAGTTTCCAGCCACGACTCACACGTCTTTGACGGCGAGCAGCGCTCCGGTCGCCGGTTTGACCTGGGCGAAATCAACGGTCCGAAATCCGGCCGCCAGCAGTGTTTCCCGGTAGCGCCGAATATCAATGGCCGCCAATGGATCTGCCTGGTGTCCAACCGCGGCGTCGTCGTGGGTGCGGTGCCCGGCATGCCGGGACATGCCCTTGACCACCGCGCGCAACATGCGGCCGTTGGTGTCCGTATCGGCAAGCAGCAGTCGGCCGCCGGGCCGCAGGACGCGGAACATGTGCGCGATCGCGGCATCGCGTTGCGCCTCCGGGATGTGGTGCATCACGAAAGTGCAGGTCACCACGTCGACCGAAGCGTCGGCCAGCCCTAGCGACTGAGCGGGGCCGAGTTCGAATCGACAGTTCGAATCTCCGCGGGTGCGTCCGATCGCGTAAGCGATCATCTGCGGCGATGGGTCGACGCCGATCACTCGGCCGCTGTTGCCGACCCGAGCCGCAAGGGCGCGAGCGAGATCGCCTGGCCCGCTACCGATATCGAGTGCATGCTCACCGGTAACAGCACCGGTCAGTGCGACAAGGCGGGCATTGAGCGCCCTGCTCCTGCCGAGCATGAATGCGGTCTTGAAGGCGCGATAGCTACGCGGCTTGGTGAGCAGGACGCCGACTTCGTTGTCATCGCGAGAATGGGTAATGGCAAACTGTTGTTCGTTTCGGGTCATGTGTTCATGATCTGAAGGAACTGCCAGATCGACCAGAAGCAAATCGGCGGAATCGGTTCCGTTCGGGACGGATTCCTGCCTTCTGTTCGGAAGGCCACGCCATCGGGAGGCCCCATGCACGGAACGAAGCTATGAGCGACAGCAAGGATCGCCGGGTCAGGCGCACCAAGAGCCAGCTACATCGCGCACTGATCGAGCTGATGCTGGAACAAGGCTACGACCGGATCTCCGTGCGGGACATCTTGCAGCGCGCCGACGTCGGGCGGTCCACGTTCTATGCCCACTTCCGCGACAAGGACGATCTGCTGCTGGTGAGCAGCACCGAATACCTGCGTGCGGCGGTGGCGGCCTGTCGCACCGGACGCGACACCGCGCCGCTGGCGCCGGTCTTCACGCTTTTCCGTCTTGCTGCCGAGAATCCCGAGGTGTACGAAGCGATGCTCGGACGCAAGAGCAGCGCGGTGCTGCTGCATACGACCCGGCGCATGGTCGCGGCCATTCTCACCGAGCAGCTGTCCAAACGGCTGGATATGGACGACAGAGAGCTCACCACCACCGTGACATTCATGTCCTGGGGGGTGGTCGGCCTGCTCGGCGCGATTGCCGATACCGAATCACCACTTTCGGCGACCGAGGCCTATCAGCGCTTCGAGCAACTGATCGGCCCCGGCCTCGTCGGCCGAGTGCGAGTGGTGCCGCCGGTCGACGACTCGAAGGTCACCGACCTGGAGTCAGTTGCCGTACTGCGCAGTCTCGGGGCGCTCGATCAATAGCGTGTGCGCGATCCCATCGGCCACCGGGCGGTGGCTGATGCCCTTGGGCACGACGAACATTTCACCGGCGTGCAGCGTGACGTGCTCCCGTCCCGCCAATTCGATGCGGAAAGACCCGTCCCAACACAGGAAGAGTTCGTCCTCCTCGTGGTGGTGCCACGGGAACTCGCCCGCCAACTGAGCCACCCGGACCACGGTGTCGTTGACGATGGCCAACTCGCGCTGTTGAAACGGCCCGGGCAGGCCCGCGATGGCCGCGGTGATCGAAACGGGTCCGGTGGTGCTTGCTGCTGTCATGGGAACCATCGTCGAGCCGTCGGGCAACCCGATCCAGCGCCAATCCGGCATAATTGGTTTGCCTATGGATCCAATCGATGTGACGAAGCGGCTCGGCCGCTGGTCGGCGGGCCGCGGCCCGTTGTACGCCCTGCTCGCCGCGGGACTGCGCCAGCTGATCGATGACGGCGAGCTGTCCCCCGGCGCGCCACTACCACCGGACCGCGCCCTCGCTACCGCACTGGCGGTCGGGCGTAGCACCGTGGTCGCGGCTTACGACTTGTTGCACGACGAAGGACGGATCGTGCGACGGCAGGGCAGCGGCACCCGGGTAGCCGGAACACCACAGGTGGACCCGCTGGGAACCACGAGTGAGCCGATGTTCCTCGACCTGCTCGAACCGCGATCGGACGTCATCTCGCTTGCCTGCGCGGCACCCGACCGGCCCCCCGCCGAGCTGACCGAGTCCTACGCGGCGATGCTGCCCGCGCTGGCCGCAACCACCGATGACATCGGCTACTACCCCGCGGGTCATCCCGTGCTGCGCCGCGCAGTCGCCGAGTACTATCGCGGACGCGGCGTACCGACCGAGCCCGCACACATCCTCGTCACCACCGGTGGCCAACAAGCGCTTTCGCTGCTCGCGAGGGCATACCTCCGGCCGGGCGATCGAGTGCTCGTGGAAGCACCCACCTATCCCGGCGCATTGGAGACATTCCGAGAGCAGGCGGCAGTCCTGTCCGGGTTGCCGCCCGGGCTGGACGGTTTCGCGGCGGCAGTGCGCGAACACCGTCCGGCAATCGCTTACGTGATCCCCACCTTCCAGAACCCGACCGGCTCGGTGCTGTCCGTGCTCGCGCGACGCCGACTCGCGGAAACAGCTGCTGCCGAAGGCATTCCGCTGATCGATGATGAAGTCCTCGCCGAACTCGGCTTCCCCGGTCACCAGACACCCCCACCGCTTGCCGCCTTCGCGGACACCGTGATCACCATCGGCTCGTTGAGCAAAAGCGTGTGGGGCGGACTGCGTGTCGGATGGATACGCGCGGCCGCACCCGTCATCTCCAAACTGGCCAGAATCCGTGCGGTGCACGACCTCGGCGGCAATCTACCCGCCCAGCTCGCCGCCGCCGAGCTGCTGCCGCACCTCGATGACCTGCTGCGCAGGCAGGCGCCCGAGCGAAAGATGCGCCACGACCATCTGCGCGCCGAGCTGGCCCGCCGCCTACCGGACTGGGCAGCGCCCCCGGTCGAGGGCGGCCAGACCCTCTGGATCCGCCTGCCCTACGGCGACGGCGCCTCTTTCGCGCAAGCCGCACTGCGCCACCGTGTTTCGATCCTGGCAGGTAGCGGACTCGACTCGTCCGGCGGCTCTGAGAGCTCGGTACGAATCCACTTCCTGCACCCACCGGAAACCCTCAGCACTGCCGTCGATCGCCTGGCCGAGGCCTGGCGCACCTACCGTCCACCGTCCCGGCCCGCCACCGCACCACCCGCACTCGCCATGTAGCGACGGCGGCAGGCCCGATCCGCGCCGGTTCGCGCACAGCCCGATGACCAGACCGTCCTTCGAACAGATCGCGGGCATCGCCGCGTCGGGCTGAGCATTGCACTACCAGCCGTCGACGGGCATGACGTCCGAATCACTCACCGTAATAACGTATTTCGTCGCGACGGTGGTCGCCTCGGTGGAACCGGCCCGGCCTGCCGGGGACCCTACGGCAGTAATGGGTGCCGATGCCACCGCCTGCGTCGGTGACCGGGCCGCAGTTCACGTCTTCGACGGTGTCACCGGGGTTCGCGCGGGCGGCTCGTCCTGGTGGACCTGCTGGTTGCCAGTGTCATTGGAGCACAGCAGCAACCGCTCATTCGTCTTTCGAAGGAGGGAACCGGCGAGAATCAGTGGGGATCGATCAGTGCCAGTGCCTGGTCCGCGGTGCGGCATCCCGCCGTGGTCAGTTCGAGATTTGCCAGCGAGGCCGCGTCTGCTTCGGCGGTCGGCGCGACGACACAGTCCGCGATCGGATGGACGGTGAAGCCCAGATCGGTGCCGTGGCGCGCGGTTTGCTCGACCGTGAGGTTGGTGGCGACGCCGGTGATGAACAGGGTGTCGATCCCTTGATCGGCGAGCCAGTCGGCCAGCTTGTTGCCCGCGAGGCCGGAGAGCTTCTGGTTGTCGAAAACGATGGTCGGCTGTTCGATCATCTCCGGAATGAGCTGGCTACCAGGAGAATCCGGACGAAAGTCGGTCTGCGCCGCGCCGACCGAGCGCATGAACCCGGTATTGCGCACCAGCTGGCCCTCCCCGATCGGAATCGTGAACCGGGTGAAGACCACCGGCAGGCCGCGCTCGGCGGCCGCCTCATGGAAGCTCCGCGCACGCGGCACGACGCCACTGGCAGCGACCGGACCCGACAGCATCGGTCCGAAAAACCCTTCGGGCCGAATCACATTCACTTGCCAGTGCAGCGCGAGAACGGCCGCACGGATGCGTGGGATAGCCATATTCGATCCTTACGCATCCGCAACGCCGATGTCCACCGAACAGGCGGGATCGATTCACCCGGGAATCAGGACGAATAGTCTTTTCGCAGTTGAACTTTCACAACCTTGCCACTGGCAGTGCGGGGCAGCTCGGCCACGACGACCAGATCCTTCGGATGCTTGTAGCGCGCCAGATTCTCGTTGAGGAAGGGCGCCAACTCCGCCAGCGTGAGCTCGGTGTCGGCATCGACAAGGGCGACGATGGCGACCGGGACCTCGCCCCACTTCTCGTGCGCCCGCCCGACCACCGCCGCCTCGCGGATCTTGGGGTGCGCGAACAGCACGTTCTCCACCTCCGCGCAGTAGATGTTCTCACCGCCGGAGATGATCATGTCCTTCTTGCGGTCCACGACGTAGAGGAAGCCCTCCTCGTCGGCGCGAACCAGGTCACCGGAGTGGAACCAGCCGCCCGCGAAGGCATCCGCCGTCGCCTCCGGCTTGTTCCAGTAGCCGGACATGAGAGTCGGTCCTCGGTAAACGATTTCACCGACCTCGCCGGGGGCGACATCGTTCATCTCGTCATCGACGATGCGAGCCTGGATGGTAGGGATGGGCTTGCCGACCGAGCCGAGCTTGCGGATCGCGTCCTTGCCATCGAGTACACAGGTAATGGGCGACATCTCGGTCTGGCCGAACACCGCGACATTGGCGGCGTTCGGGAAGCAGTCGGCCATCGCCTGCAGCACCGTGTCGGAGGCGGGGGCCGCGCCCCAGCTGAGCATCGTCAGCGCGAGTTTGCGGTCCTTGACCGTCGGCTCCGCACAGATCATCTGCCACTGCGCAGGCACGCAGAACGCCGTGGTGGCCTGCTCGCGCTCGACCGCGTCGAGGAAGTCGGTCGCGTCGAAGGCGCCGAGCGGGTGCAGGACCGTCTTGCCGCCGAGCAGGAAATACGGTGCGAGACTACCGATTCCGGCGATGTGGAACAGCGGCGAAGTACAGAAGCCGACGGAATCGGGACCGAGGTCCATGGCTCGAATGCAGGTCAGCGACTGGGCATTCATATTCGCGTGCGAGAGCACCGCGCCCTTGGGGCTGCCGGTGGTGCCCGAGGTGTACATGATCAGCGCCGGAGTGTCCTCCGGGATGTCGAGCGGCGTGTGCGGCGCACCGCCCTCGACGAGCACGTCGTCGTAGCCGAATACGCCGTCGGCGGTCTTGCCGCCGATCACGATGCAGCTCTCCAGCGCGGGCGCTTGCCCCTGCACGGCGGCGGCCAGCGGCTGCAGCATGGTGTCGGTGACGATCGCCTTGGCGCCGCTGTCGCCGACGATGTAGGCGACCTCGGGCGGGGTGAGGCGGAAGTTCACCGGCACCGCGATGGCGCCGATGGCGGTGATACCGAAGATCGCTTCGAGGTACTCGGGGTAATTCAGCGCGAGGATGAGCACCCGATCGCCGAACCCCACGCCACGCCGGGCGAGGGCGTCGGCGAATTTCAGCGAACGCTCGTTGAGCTGCTGCCACGTGGTGTCCACCCCACGGAACCGAATCGCGACCGCGTCCGGGCGCATCTGCGCGTGTGCCGCGATCTGGTTGTTCCAGTGGTTGCGCCGCGACCTGATCGGCTCGTCGAGCGGCTTCACACCAGTGGTCATGCCACGAACTCCTCTCGGACCGTCGCGTGTCCGCCGGGGAGTCCGGCAGCGCTGACGGGCTGAACTGAGGCCAGAATAACAACTAACTTACTGGTCTATCAAGAGACCAAGATATGAATCATCGTTAATCGCCTCAGCGTGAGCCTCGGTACACATAAATATCCCTTAGCTGCGCATATGTCGAGAACACCGATGCGACAGCGAGGACCTCGGTCGAACGAACCGGAGTCAAGTATGCGAATGTCGGCTCACTTAGGAGTTGAACGTGAGGCGATTCTCGTGTCACCATCAGTGCCTGAGGCGGATGGTATGCAGCTGTCCACCCCGGACGACGGTGTCCACCCGTTCCGGGCGAGCACCGCGCCCGCGCAAGGCATAGGAGAAACGCAATGCTGCGTACCAGGTTCACCGAGACCTTCGGCGTCGAGCACCCGATCGTGCAGGGCGGCATGATGTGGGTCGGCAGGGCCGAACTCGTCGCGGCCGTCGCGAACGCGGGCGGACTCGGCTTCATCACCGCGCTCACCCAGCCGACTCCGGAGGACCTGCGCCGCGAAATCGCGCGCACCAAGGAGCTCACCGATAAGCCGTTCGGTGTGAACGTCACGATCCTGCCGTCGATCAACCCACCGCCCTACGCGGAATATGTGCAGGCCATCATCGACACCGGCATCAAGATCGTCGAAACCGCGGGCAGCAACCCCGAGCCGTTCCTGCCGTACTACAAGGACGCGGGCATCAAGGTGCTGCACAAGTGCACCAGCGTGCGGCACGCACTCAAGGCCGAACGTATCGGCGTCGACGGCGTCAGCATCGACGGCTTCGAGTGCGCAGGCCACCCCGGCGAAGACGACATCCCCGGCCTGGTCCTGATCCCCGCCGCGGCCCGCGAACTGCGCATTCCGATGATCGCCTCCGGCGGCATCGCCGACGCCCGCGGCCTGGTCGCGGCACTGGCACTCGGCGCAGACGGCGTGAACATGGGCACCCGATTCCTGTGCACCCAGGAATCCTCTATCGCACAGAAGGTGAAGGAGCAGATCGTCGCCAACTCCGAGCGCGACACCCAGCTCATCTTCCGCACCATGCACAACACCGCCAGGGTCGCCGATAACGAGATCAGCCGCAAGGTCGTCGAAATCGAAAAGTCCGGTGGCACTTTCGACGATGTCCGCGACCTGGTCTCCGGCGCGCGCGGCCGCCGCGTCTTCGAAGAGGGCGACCTCGACGCCGGCATCTGGTCGGCGGGCCTGTGCCAGGGCCTGATCCACGACATCCCGAGCTGTGCGGAACTCATCTCACGCATGATCACCGAAGCCGAAGAGCTCATCACCGCTCGGCTGGCGGAAACCGTCGTCGTCGGCTGACCCGACGCAGAAAACCCTTCGACCGCCCAGCTTTCCGGAACGTAGGCTCGGCGGACGAAGAAGGGGGTTTCCTATGTCGACGTTGCAGGTCACCGCGGAGCGGCTGGTCGTCCATCCACATCCGAATGCCGATCGGCTCGAGCTCGCTCAGGTCGGGCTCTATCGTGCGGTAATCGCCAAGGGGCAGTTCGCCACCGGGGACTACGCGCTGTATATCCCCGAGCAGGCCATCCTGCCCGATGGGCTGATCGAGGAACTCGGACTGACCGGAAAGCTGGCAGGCGGCGCGCGCAATCGGGTGAAGACGGTGCGGTTGCGCGGCGAGGTTTCGCAGGGGATCGTCTGCCTTCCCGGTGTGATCGGCACGGTGGATCTCGCGCAGGCCCAGGCCACCCGGACCGATTTCGCCGAGCTGCTCGGGGTGACCAAATGGGTGCCCCCGGTGCCGGTTTCGATGTCGGGACAGGTGGAATCTGCACCGGATCTGATTCGGTGGATCGATGTCGAGAACATCAAGCGATACCCGGACATTTTTGTGGCCGGCGAAGCGGTGGTCGCGACGGAGAAGATCCACGGCAGCGCGTGCCTGATGACCTATGTCCGCAACGACGACCGGGTTCATGTGTCGTCCAAGGGAATCGGCGGGCAGTCCTTGGCACTGACCGCCGCCGACGGCAACCTGTACTGGCGGGCGGTGCGGCGGTACGGGCTGATCGAGGCCGCGCGGAAAATCTCGGAGGCACTCGATCTTTCGCGGATCGGCCTGTTCGGCGAGGTGTTCGGCGCCGGGGTGCAGGATCTGCACTACGGCGCTGCCGCGAGCCGGGACGAGACGCTGGGATACGCGGTATTCGACATCGCGGTCGAGCCGTTGGGTTCCCCGCTGCGCTGGCTCGGGCATCACGAGATCGGTGCGCTGCTCGATGAACTCGGCATCACTCTGCCGCGTGTCCCGGTGCTCTATGACGGGCCTTATGACATCGATCTACTGCTCGCACTCGCCGAGGGCACCGAGACCGTCACCGGCTCCGGAACCAATATTCGCGAGGGCCTCGTAGTTCGGCCTGCGGTGGAACGCTATTCGACGGTGCTCGGTGGGCGCGCCATCGGCAAGGTCGTGTCGAACGCGTACCTGCTGCGCGACGGTGGCACCGAGTACGAGTAAGCGGTGGCCTCGCCTTCGCTCAGGCCAAGCGCACCAGCGGCGGCCACGCCTTCCCTCGAGCCAAGCGCACCAGCGGCGGCCACGCCTTCCCTCGAACCAAGCGCACCAGCGGCGGCCACGCCTTCCCTCGAACCAAGCGCACCAGCGGCGGCCACGCCTTCCCTCGAACCAAGCGCACCAGCGGCGGCCACGCCTTCCCTCGGGGCTCGACAGGTCGACGCGGTCGGAGTCAGTCGAGCTCGAGGCGGACGAGCTCGACGCGGCTGGCCACGCCGAGTTTGGGGAAGGCGCGATACAGGTGGTGCCCAACGGTTTTCGGACTCAGAAACAGTTGGGCGGCGATCTCTTTGTTCGTCGAACCGGCGGCCGCCAACCGGACCACCTGGAATTCCTGCGGGGTGAGGACCGCGGCCAGATCGGTTTCCGGCTCCGGCACCACGCCCTCGCCCGCCGCACGCAGTTCGGTGCGGGCACGTTCGGCCCACGGCGCGGCGCCGAGACGGTCGAAGATCTCCAACGCCTTGCGCAGGTGGGTACGGGCCTCGCCCGCGCGCCGTTCACGGCGCAACCATTCGCCGTAGAGCAGGCCGGTGCGCGCGTAGTCATACCAACGCTCGACTGCGGCATGCAGTTTCAATGCTTGCCCGAACAGCTCGCCGTCGCCGTTGAGTTGCGCCTGGCAGCGCAACGTCAAAGCCTCGGCCCACGGCGATTCGATAGCGCTGGACCACTCTTCGATATCGGTCAACGCCTCGACGGCCCGCTGCGGACTCCGCAGCCGTGCGGCGGCTTCCACCAGGTCCGATAGCAGATCGATCCACTGGCCCCGCGCCCGATTCGGCGAATGGTACTGCGCCTCCAGCCGATCGAGCGCGAGCTCGTTGCGCCCGAGACCGAGGTCGAGCAATGCGAGCGCCCATTGGAAGTGCGCGACATCAATGGCGTTGTAGTCGCTGGGCGCCTCGCGCAAATTGCGTTCGGCGAGTTCGCGGCAGCGCTGCTCGTCACCGCGGACAGCCGCGATGATCGCCAGATTTCCCTCGGCATGGCAGACCCGGTTGGGCTGGCCGATATCGGCGGCGATCCGCCCGTACTGGGTCGAGGTCAGCTCGGCTTCGCGAAAGCGACCGAGGATCAACTCCGTCGTCGCCAGTGTGCAGCCGACGGCGGGCAACCAGCCGATCATGCCGCGATCACGCAGCAACTCGGCCAACTCCGCCAACATGTCCCGCGCGTCGGGCATATCGCCGATCAGTGCTGCCTGCAGCGCGTAGGCGAGCCGGATGGAGATCATTTCGAGTGGAATGGCGCGGCTGAAGGCCACACTGGCGCGGATCTGCGCGACCCCGGCCGCGCGCTCACCGGAATGCAGCATGAGTGGCCCGTTCACCGACGAAACCAGCAGCGCTCCTTGCTCACCGAGTGGCAACGCCGCCATCCGGTCACGCGCCCGGATGACCCCGGTGAGGTCACCGGCGGTCCACGACGCGCGCCCCGCTTCGATCAAGGTCCACGCGGCACGCTCGGGATCGACCTCGGCGAGGTGCTCGGCAGCCTCCATGAACAGGTTGTGCGCCCTACGCAGTGAGCCGTGCTCGAACTCGATCAACCCACGCACCCCGCCGATCCGGCCGCGTTGGCTCGGGTCGAGGTCCAATCGCTCGGCCTGCTCGGCAAGACGAAGAGCACGGTCGGTCCGGCCGGCCTCTGCGGCGATTTCGACCGCAGACATCAGCCGCCGGGCCCGCACGGCCGGGTCCGGCGTGAGCGATGCGGCGCGCTCGAGTGCCGCGGCGGCCGAGGCGTGACCGGTCCGGTCGCGGGCCCGATCGGCGGCGACTTCCAACGCCGCGGCGACGGTCTCGTCCGGGCCCGTCGCGGCCGCGGCACGGTGCCACGCACTGCGGTCGGGATCGTCGGCCAGCGCTGCGGCAATGGCAGCATGCACCGCGAGACGCTGGGTGAAAGACGCGCTGTGGTAGGCGGCCGCGCGCTTGAGCGGGTGCCGAAACGACACGGACGGTCCCGTGATGCACACCATGCCGGAACGTTCGGCCTCCGTGAGCGCGTCTGCGGTGAGCCCCATTTCGGTGAGCACCCGCAACACCAGACCGAGGTCACCGGTCTCCTCGGCGGCGACCACCAGCATGGCCATGCGGGCGGACTCGGACTGGTCGGCGATGAACTGTGCATAACCGCTCTGCAGACGCGACGGCAGCGGCAACGGTCCCAGCTGCGGCGAATCGAGATCCATCCGCGGCAGTTCGAGCAGCGCCAAGGGATTGCCCGATGCCTCGGCGAGCACCCGCCGACGCACCGCAGGCTCCAGGTCCGGCCAGAAGTCCGCGAGCAGGGCAGCGGCGGCTTCGCCATCCAGCGGCACCGGCCGCAATTCCGGCAAACCGGGCGCGGTGAATTCGGTACGGCCCGCGAACAGCATCACGATGCCTTCGGCGCCGAGCCGCCGAGCCGCGAACAGCAATGCGTCGGCCGAGGGGCGATCCAGCCACTGCGCATCGTCGATCAAACACAGCACCGGCCCCTCGGCGGACAACTCGGCCAGCAGTGACAAGGTGGCGACTCCGACAAGGAACCGGTCGGCCTGCTCGGCCGGACACAAACCGAGCGCGCCGCGCAGAGCGTCCCGCTGCGGACCCGGCACCGCGTCGATCCGATCCAGCGTCGGGTTGAGCAAGAGGTGCAGGCCGGCGAAGGGCAGTTCGGATTCGCACTCGATGCCGGTGCAGCGCAGCACCCGCCAACCAGCCCCGGACAGTTCCTCGGCATGGTGCAGCAACGCGGACTTGCCCTCGCCCGCCTCCGCGATGATCGCCAGCGCGCCGCTACGGGAGTGGCGCGCCCCGTCCAGCAATCTTCCGATCTGCTGTATATCTCCAGCGCGACCGTAAAGCATGTACGTCAACCTAAGGGGCCGGCGGAAAATCAGCAAACGGGATTCGGTCGCTGAACTGGTCCACTACCTATTTTGCGGCCAGCGCGGCGACGGCGGTGTAGTCGTGGGCCGCGACGATATCGATGCCGTCGGGCAACGCGTGCAACCGATGGATGGTGGCGAACGTGGCATCGCGGTCGGCGTCGAACAGTTGACCAGGCATCGGCGCCTTCTCCCGAATCAGCTCTACCTGCAGCTTGTTCCACACCGCGTCACCGGCCAGCAGCACTCGGCTGCCGTCGTCGACCGCGAGCAGTACGCCGATGCTGCCCGGCGTGTGCCCGGCCAGATCGACGAGCAGCACCGAGCCGTCGCCGAACAGGTCTTTGCTGCGCGGGAAGGTCGCGACCGGTGGCCCGTCGAGCTCGAAGGTGTCGAAGGTGCGGGCACGTAGCGGACCGCGGGCAACACCGGTCGGGGCGTGCTCACCACCGAGCGCCCAGGCGTGCTCGGCGGCGGGCAGGCGGATCACTACGGAATCGGGCAGCTCGAGCAGACCTGACACATGGTCCCAGTGCAGGTGGGTCGGGATCACGAAGTCGATCGTGGTAACGGCGATATCGCGGGCGGCAAGGGCATCGGAGAGCCCGAGCACGGGCTTGTGCGGGGCAACCAGCAGCGGGATCGGGAACGGGAGTTCGGGCAGCACACGATCGTGCACGCCGGAACACAGCGCCGGATCCACCAGGAAGCGCGCGCTCGGGTGCTCGATGAGGTAGGTCGACATCGTCATCGGCAGCTGACCGATGCTCCGCACGCCCTCGGCGACGATAGTCGTCGGCGCCGACATCCTGGCCTGCATCAGCACCGTGAGTCCGACGGTGACCTGCGCGGGCGGCAGCGGTTGCGGACTCAGGCTCGCAAGCAACGCGGCATCGGGGCGCCGCGGGCGCAGCAACCGCCCCGGCGTCGCAGCTACCGCAGCGCAACAGCGCAAGACAGTGGGAAGGGTGGGCGTCCGCTCGCTGCTGTCGGCCATCGTGCCACCGTAGGCGATCGAGGCAGTCGGTGAAAGCGGCGGGGGGCCAGGCAATTTCCGGCCTTGCCCACAACGATTTCTGCGGCATAATTTCTGGGGTACCGGCCGCCACCGTCAGCAGCCCGCGGGCGGCAACTTCCGTGCGGCAACTTTCGGTCGAAGGGGAGGGAGATCGATGGCGTCCAGTCTTCCGAACCCGCACAGTCGGCGAACCGCACTCACCACCGCGGCCGTTGCCGCGATCGCGGATCTGCTCGGTGTCGAGGCCGCCGCGGTGTCCACCAACGCCCCGTTCAGCGAACTCGGACTCGGCTCGCTCCAGCTCGCCCGGCTCACGGCGCGCCTGGAAGATGCCATGGGCGTCGAGGTTTCACTCACCGCGCTCTACGACAACCCGGATATCGAGCAGCTTGTCGAGTATCTCGCGATGCGATGACAGCCACCACCACACCCGACCGGCCGTATCCGCCGGTATCAATCGTCGGTATCGGCTGCCGGGTCCCCGGCGCCTCGGGCGTTGCCGACTTCTGGCGGCTGCTGTTGGAGGGCAGGGACGCCACCGGCGAACCACCGGCCGGACGGCTCGGTGCGCGCCGCGGCGGGTATCTCGACGATGTCGAATCCTTCGACAACGACTGGTTCGCCATCTCCGGCCGGGAGACCGCGCTGATGGATCCGCAGCAGCGGCTTGCGCTGGAGGTCGCGGTGGAGGCCATCGACGATGCCGGAATCGGCTACCGCACGCGAGGTTCCGGTGCGGCCGTCGTCTTCGGCGCCTGCTCCTACGACCACGGCATCGCGGTGCTCGGTCACGGCGGAAACGATGCGCCCTACGCGGTGACCGGCGCCGCGCTCAGCATCATCGCCAACCGGCTGTCCTACGTGCTCGACCTGCACGGACCGAGCCTGGTGGTGGACAGCGCCTGCTCGTCCTCGCTGGCCGCGGTGGACCTCGCGTTGCGCATGCTCGCCGACGACGCGGTGCCGTTCGCCATCGTGGGCGGTGTCAATCTCACGCTGCTGCCGCATACCTCCGACTACCTGGCCGAGGGCGGATTCCTGGCACCCGACGGTCGCTGCAAACCGTTCGACGCCGCAGCGGACGGCTACACCCGTGGCGACGGCTGCGGCGTGGTCGTCCTGCAGCGCACCGCCGACGCACTGCGCGACGGCAACCGGGTGTACGCGGAGATCGTCGGCTCGGCGGTCGGCTCGGACGGCCGCTCCAATGGTCTGTATGCGCCGAGCGGCCGCGCCCAGCAGGAAACCCTGCGCACCGCATGGGCGCAGGCCGGGCTCGACCCGGGCACCGCAGGCTATCTCGAATGTCACGGCACCGGTACGCCATTGGGTGACGCGGTCGAGGTCGGCGCCATCGCAGCGGTGCTGCGCGGCGACCATTCCGGCGCGACCTGGATCGGCTCGATCAAATCCAATATCGGTCACCTCGAGGCCGCGGCGGGCGTCACCGGCCTGATCAAAACGGCGCTCTCCATTCGGCACGGCGTGATCGCACCGACCATCCACTTCCACACCGAGAACCCGCTGCTGAAACTCGCCGAGCACGGACTGCGCGTCCCGACCGAACCCATCGACTGGAGCAACACCGAGGTGACCGAACGCCGAGCCGGTGTGAGTTCGTTCGGATTCGGCGGTACCAATGCCCATGTGGTCTTGCGCGGCATCGCCACCGAACGCCCGCACCGCGGCGGCGAGCCACCTGTCCTGATCGCGGTCGGCGGGCGCGATGTCGCCGACCTGCGGGCACGGGCAACCGGATGGGCCGACCTGCTCGAGCGGGCCGACGACGGGCCTGGGGCCGACGCCAATACATTGCGACAATTCGGTTCAGCCACAGTGCGATTGATTCCGGAGGGCACTCGGGCTGCTGTCGTCGCCCAGGATGCCGGCGAGGCTGTCGGACGGTTGCGGGCCCTGGCCGCCGCAGACGCGGGCGTCGGCGTGCTCGGCCCGAGTTCGGTGCGACAACGCGGCGGCGTCCTGTTCCTGTTCTCCGGCCAGGGGAGCCAGCACTCGAAGATGGGGCGGGCGCTCGCGGCCCGCTATCCGGTGTTCGCCGCCGCCGTCACCGAGGCTGCCGACGCGATCACCGAGGCGGGTGGTCCGCGAATCTGGACTCCGCGCAAAGGGTTTGCCCTCGCATCCTCGGTTGCGAACAACGGCAGTGCGGCCACCGAACTCGTGCAGCCTGCGATGTTCGCCTTCCAGCTGGGGATGGCGAAATTGTTGGCATCGTGGGGTGTCACGCCCCATGCGGTCGCCGGCCACAGCCTTGGTGAGGTAGCGGCAGCGGCCGTGAGTGGAGCACTGTCGCTGCCGGACGCCGCCCGCGTCATCGTGCAGCGCAGCAGCATTCTGGCGCGGCTGGATGGTCACGGTGCGATGGCCGTGGTGGAGGCAGCGCCGGACGAGGTGGCGAACCTGGTGGAACCGCTGCGTGCGATGGTGGGAATCGCGGCGATCAACGGACCGCGTTCGGTTGTCGTCTCCGGCGCACCCCGATATGTGGATACGGTGGTGCGCCGGGCCAAGCGGCGCAAGCTGTTCGCGCAGCGGATAGCCGTGGACTTCGCCGCGCACAGCCCGCAGGTCGCGGCGGTGCTGCCCGAATTCGTCGACGCACTCGACGATCTCGACCCGCTGGTACCCCACACACTGGTCTATTCCACTGCGCACCAGGGCAAAACCATCAGCACAGGCGAGATGGACGCCAACTATTGGGCCGACAACGCTTCGGGCACTGTCGAACTCACCGCGGCCCTCGAGCGCGCCGCTGCCGACGGACTCACCACCGTGCTGGAGATCGCACCCCATCCGGTGCTGACGCCGGCCGTTCGCGAGCATGCCGACTTCCAGGATTCGACCCACCCCGTAGCAAGCCGCGACGACGAGGCCGCGGCCTTTCTCGCCTGCCTCGGGCGGCTCTACACCGAGGGACGATCCGTCGACTGGTCCGCGCACGGGCCGTTCACCGCTGCGCCGCCACCCCGGCATTGGATAAAACACCGATTCCCATTGATCGGCGCGCTCGATGCCGCCGCCGTTGCCCCGAGCCCTCTGCTCGGCGAGGGTGGCGACAATCCACCCCTCGAGCCGACTCTCCGCACGAGTCGCGACGGCGGATCGGCCGAGGCAATTATCGCCGAATCGGCCTTTCCAGCAGACGATCTCGCCGACCACGTGGTGCAAGGCGTGCCGACCGTGCCTGCCGTGTTCTGGCTGCGCCGATTGCTGCACCTGGCGCGCGGAGCGGCAGCCACGGCTGTTGCCGACTTCGTGGTGCACGAGCGAACCGATCTGACCGCGCTGCCTGCGGTTTCTTATCGGCGCGACGACGAGGACGCCAGCGTGCTGGCGGAGGTCACGGGTGCCGGGACGCTGGCATCGGCTCGGCTCGCCGGTGACCCCACACCCGCCGATATCGTCGCATGGATGCGGGTGGTCGATGCAAATCGAGCGGCCCGCCGCCGCATGCGCAGGATTGATCCCGATGTTTTCTACGAGGCGCTGCACGGCCGGCAGCTGACATACGGACCCGGTTTCCGCCCGCTGCGCGGTATCGAGGCAGGCCACGATTGTGCGTTGGGCGCCTTCGATGCCGCACCGCTGCAACGCGCCGCGACACTCGATGGCTGCCTGCAGCTGCTCGCCGCGGCAAGCTCCGACGCCCTACCCTCCGAGGCGGTCCCACTGCCGGTCGGCATCGAATCGGCGTGGCTGTCCACAGAATCGGACCGCGTGGTGCTCGAGGCGCATGCCTTCGTGCGTGAACGCACGGACACGGGCCTGACCGGCGACATCGTCGGCACCGACCAGCACGGCGTCCCGGTGCTGGCCATGTCCGGTGTCATGGTCCGGTTCGCGGCGCTCGGCGCGTATCCGCCACCGATCCAGTCCGGTTCGGCCACCGGACCTTTCCGCCGCCAGATATGGCGGCCGATACAGCTCGAGTTGCCGGACGACATGTCGACGAGCAGTCCCGCTCGCGGATCCGGGCACGCGCAACGAGCTCTCGTGATCGGCGAATCGGAGTTGGCCATGCGGCTGACCAGGGAACTCGACCGGACGCTGCCCACTGAAAGGGTCGCCCGCGAGCCCGACGCCGCCGGCCCGATCGTCTCCGCGGTGCTCGCAAGCCGGACCACACCCTCGCGCACCGCGGTCGTGCTGGTGTGGCCGTCCGGACTCGATGCAACGCGGCAGCGCGAATTCACCAGCGCGGTCCCCGCGGTGGGACGGATTCTCGATGTGATCCAACGCGTCCAGTCCGACGACGCCACTGCCTCATTGACGATCGTGCTCCCCGACCACGGCCTGCCCGCCGGGACGACGGCACCGCCCGAGCCGGGCCGCGGCACCGATAGCTCGGTACCGATGGCGATCGCCGGTTTGGTGCGCTCCCTGCAGCTCGAGTCGGGTCACGATGTCCGACTGGTGTGGAGTGATTCGGCCGCGGAGAGCACCGCGCTGCTGTGCAGCATCATTGTCGAGACATCCACCACGCGGACCGGTCGGATACCTGAGGAGCTGCGAATCACGCACGGCGTCACGGCCATCCGCCGGTTCATCGCCGCGCGCCGCCGATCCGCATCGCCGGCGCCCATCGACACCAACGGGACTTACGTGGTCACCGGCGGGCTCGGTGCGCTCGGCGCTGTCGCGGTGCGCTGGCTGCTCGATGCGGGGGCACACGATGTGGTGGTGCTGACCCGTGCACCCCGGCCGGTGCCCGCGCTGTTGGAGGGTCTGGAGGACCGAATCGTCGTCGTTCGGTGCGACGCCGCCGATCGAAACGATCTGCACAACGCGCTCAACGATATTCGTGAATGCGGTTCCACCATCCGCGGTATCGTGCACGCGGCGGGCACCCTGGAGGACGCGATATTCGAGGCTGTCAGCGGTCGGCAGCTCGCACGCATGTTCGCGCCGAAGCACCGTGCCGCAAGCAATCTGATCGAACTCACTGCTGCCGATGCCACCGATTTCGTCCTGCTGTGTTCTTCTGCCACCGGCGCACTCGGTGCACCCGGCCAGGCCGCCTATGCTGCTGCCAACGCGGCCATGGACGCACTCGCTCTCGCCTATCAGGATCGTCGAATAGTGAGCGTCGGCTGGGGCGTCTGGTCATCGGGGCTGGCCGAAGTCGCCGGCGGGGCGGCGCATATGGGGCGCGCGGGTATCTCCGCATTCACCGCGGCGCGAGGTGCGCAGCTGCTGGCACAGGCGTTGCACTACGACGACGCCTACCTCCTCGCACTGGACTACGCACCGACGTCCGACACCTCGCCGGTCGCCCTTCGCCTCAGGGACTTACTCACCGCAGCCGACGACTCCGCAACAACGCCGGCACTCCCCGACCGATCGAATATCGATGCCGCCACCGGCCCGACCCCGCCGCAGGACCCTTCCGAACCACTGACCGCAACCATCCGCGCCGTGCTGAGCGCCACCCTCGACCTGCCCGCCGAACACCTCGATCCCACCACTGACTTCAATGAACTCGGCCTCAGCTCCTTGCTCGGCATCGAGATGCGACGCCGACTCGAAGCCCGGCTCGATGTCCGAATCTCGACCGCCGAACTCTTCGAGCACCCGACCATCACCGCGCTCGCCGCGGCCCTTGCCGAGCGGGTGGCCGTGGCGAATCCCCGCAAGGCCCAGTGATGCCATCGAAAACTGCTCCCCCGCACAATGTCCTGGCAGCTCGGGTCGCCGAATGGGCGACTACCAAACCTGGTGCCGACGCCTATACCGAATTGCGCTACCGCGGTTCGGAATGCCTACCCGTCACCATGAGCTACGCCCAATTGCACAACGCGGCAGGGATGCTCGCTCAACAGCTCAGGGCTTCGACCGATGCCGGCGACCGAATTGCAATCCTGTGCGCCCACGGCATCGACTATGTCGTCGCGTTCCTGGCCTGCCTCTACAGCAATCGTGTTGCCGTCCCACTCTTTCCGGCTACCGACACCCGCAATCACGCTCGAATCGAACGCGTGCTGGCGGATGCCCGACCGACACTGAGCCTGGTCTCGGCGACGGACCGGATGACCGCCGCGCTCTTCGGCCCCGCCCTGGGCAACGTGCTCACGCTCCCGGCGGATGTCGCCGCCGCGGCCGTGACAGATCCAACGATCGACACGCTTCGGGCCGACCTCGCCTACCTGCAATACACATCCGGCTCCACCCGAACCCCGGCCGGGGTGGAGGTCACGCACGCCAATTTCGCGGCAGCACTGGATCAGGTGTGGTCCGCCGTGCCTGCGGTGCGGCACAAACCCATCGTGACCTGGCTGCCGTTCTTCCACGATATGGGCCTGGTCCTCGCTCTCTCGCTGCCGCTGTACTCGGGGGTGCACGGGGTGACCATGGCACCCGCGGAATTCGTGAAGCGACCCATCCGATGGTTGCGCGCCTGCAGCGACTACGGAGCGGGAACCACCGGCGGCCCCAATTTCGGCCTCGCCCTCGCCGTCTCGTCGACCACACCGCAAGAGCGGGCCGGACTCGACCTATCCCGGCTGGACGCACTGCTCAACGGCGCCGAACCGATCCGCGCCGATGCACTCGCGGACTTCACCGAGACCTATGCCGCACACGGCTTCCGCAACCACGCGCACACCCCCGGATACGGCTTGGCCGAGGCGACGCTTCCGGTAACAATCTGCCGGTCCGAAGATGACCCCGTCGCGCTCCGATTCGATCGCACGGCCTTGGCACAGGGACTGGCGGTTGTCACCGCCGATGGCGTGCCCCTCGTCGGCTGCGGTAGCGCGGCGGGCCAACAGGTCGCGGTGGTGCATGCGGTCGAGCGAATCGAGGTTGCGGACGGCACCGTCGGTGAAATCTGGGTCGCTGGTCCGAATGTCTGCGCGGGCTACTACGGCAACCCCGACGCCACTGCACAGCGTTTCGGCGCCGCCTTGCCCGGCAGTGCCGAATCCTGGTTGCGAACCGGCGATCTCGGCTTCTGGCATGAGGGACAGCTCTACATCGCGGGCAGGCTTCAGGACCTCATCGTCATCGATGGCCGCAATCACTTCCCGGCCGATATCGAAACAACGGTGGCGGCGTGCGCGCCCGAGGTGCGTCCCGGTCATGTGACCGCGTTCGGCCACGACGACGGCCGCCGCGAAGAAGTGGTGGTGGTCGCCGAGCTGGTGACAGCGGAGACCACTGCGGCCGACGAACTGGCCGCGCTCGCCCACCGGATCCGGATAGCCATCGCCACTGTGCACGAGGTGCCGCCCGGCGCGGTCGTGCTGGTCGAGCCCGGCTGCATTCCGAAGACCTCCAGCGGCAAGCTGCGCCGCGGCGAATGCCGGGCACTGTACGGGTCGGGCAGGCTGCCGCAGCTGGCCGCTGTCGGCGCCGAGCTGCCACGGCAGTAGGTACAGCGGCGCGCAGCGACACGGAAAGGCGCACGCTTCCCCGTTATCGGGAGCCGCGACCGCGATGATGAGGCCATGGCGACCGAAATCATCTCCGTGACCTGGAAAGACCACCCCGACGAACACGACTATCCCGCCGCTGCGGACTACCTGGAGTTGCTGGCCGAAGCAGGGATCATCGACGCCGTCATCGCGGGCCTGCGTGACGCCCCGATCGTGCACAAGAAGGCCAAGGACATCCTGCGGGCCGCCCGGCTGGAACTGGTCGGTGCCGAGAATCCGTATGTCCGACGAGATCTCATCAAGATCAACAACGGCACGCCGCTCTCGCCGATCCTGCTGGTGCGCGGCGACTTCCGAGCCGGTGTGCCGATGGTGATCGCGGACGGCTACCACCGGGTGTGCGCTGTCCACTGGGCCGACGAAAACATCGCGATACCCGCGAAAATCGCCGCCCTGCCGTGACGTTCTCCACCCTGGCCCTTGTCGTCGCGCTCGGCCTGTGCGGACCGATCCTCGCCGTGCGTCGGTCGTGGCGCATTCCGGTGATCCTGGGCGAGTTGATCGCCGGAATCCTGTTCGGCAGCACGGGTTTCGGGATTCTGCACACTTCAGATCCGATTTTCACCTTCCTAGCGGACATGGGTTTCGCGGTGGTGATGTTCGTTGCGGGAACCCATGTCCCGGTTCGGGATCCGGCTGTCCGATCGGCGCTCGGGGTCGGTGCAATTCGTGCCGGTATGGTCGGATTGCTCGCCGCGGCAGCAGGTTTCGGTGTGGCCCAGTGGTTGGGCACCGGGCACGGCGGGATCTATGCGGTACTCATGGCTTCTTCGTCGGCGGCGCTGGTGCTGCCGATCATCGACTCGCTCGGGTTACGGGGAAAGCCGGTACTGGCATTGACAGCCCAGGTCGCCATTGCCGATACCGCATGCGTGATTGCGTTGCCGCTTGTCATCGACCCCGCCGAGGCGGGGCGCGCAGCACTCGGCGCCATCGCGGTGGCCGCGGCCGCCGCCATCTTGTTCCTGGTTTTGCGGCAGCTCGAGCTCTCCGGTGCGCGCCGCCGCGTGCACCGCCTGTCCGAGGACCGCGCCTTCGCCCTAGAGCTGCGGGTGAGTCTCGCCGTGTTGTTCGCACTGTGCGCGCTGGCAACCCAGACGCACGTATCGATCATGTTGGCGGGCTTCGCCGCCGGGCTTGCGGTCGCCGGGATCGGGGAGCCACGCCGGGTCGCCCGCCAGCTCTTCGCCATCAATGACGGCTTTCTCGGTCCGCTGTTCTTCGTCTGGCTCGGCGCCCGGCTCAATCTGCGCGAATTCGGCGAGCATCCGAAGCTCATCGGGCTCGGCCTGTTGCTCGGCGTCGGTGCGATCCTTGTGCATTTGGCGACCCGAGCCGTCGGACAGCCGCTGGCCTTCGGCGCGCTTGCCGCCGCACAGATCGGCGTGCCGGTCGCCGCGGTAACCGTGGGCACCCAACTGCATGTTCTGGTGCCGG
Organism: Nocardia sp. CWNU-33; assembly: GCF_046764895.1. Lineage (NCBI taxonomy): Bacteria > Bacillati > Actinomycetota > Actinomycetes > Mycobacteriales > Nocardiaceae > Nocardia > Nocardia sp. CWNU-33. Next base: position 47,349 of record NZ_JBKOQN010000003.1, read on the forward strand.
GAGAATCTTCGGCCGTGATGCTCGGGACACTGTGCACGATCGCCGGGGCCGCATTGGCGGCAAGCTGGACAGCGGGCGCCACAAGAGTCGATGACTAACGCAGCGGGGTGAGCTGTCTTCGCGGCCGAGCAACCGATCGGGATGAGCCGGCGGCTAGCGCGGCGGGGTCAGCTGTCTTCGCGGCCGAGCAGCCGATCGGTCTCCCGGCGTTCACGTTTGGTCGGCCGACCCGAGCCCCGGTCGCGGCGCGGCATCGTCGCGAGAATCTCGCGCGACGGCGGCGGGGGGCTGTGGTCGATCAGGCATTGCGCAGCAATCGGAGGTCCGACACGTTTGGTGACGATTCGCTCCACGATCACGATGCGCTCGATGCCACCGGCGCGGATTCGCACCTCGTCGCCGGGGCGTACCGGTTGGGCAGGTTTGGCCGCGGCGCCATTGACGCGGACGTGCCCTCCGCGGCAAGCCTCAGCCGCCGCGGACCTTGTTTTGAACAGACGCACCGCCCACGTCCACGAGTCGACTCGCGCCTGTGTCGCGGTGTTCTGATTGCCGGGTACGGCTGGTGCCACCCGTTAGACGATACGGCGCGCCGTCACAACCATGTCGGGGCGCAGCGGGGTGTAGGAGACCGGGTCGCCCGACTGGACCGCATTCAGCAGCTTGCCGTCACCTGCGTACATACCGACGTGGCCGCCGCCGTTGGTCACGACGATGTCACCGGGCTGCAGCTCGTGGAACGCCACCGGCGCGCCGACGTGCGACTGCTCGAAGCTGGTGCGGGGCAACTCGACTCCGGCCTGCCGGTAGGCCCACTGGACCAGACCCGAGCAGTCGAAGCTGTAGGGACCAGCGGCACCCCAGGAGTACTGGGCGCCGACCTTGGTCTTGGCCGCGTCGAGTGCGATGTTCGCAGGGGTGGATTGGAACATCCCCTGCAGGTTGGGCGCACCGAAGCTGGGCAGCTGCAGCTGCGGGGCGGCCATCGGAGCCTGCGGTGCCACCGGCATCGCGGTCAGGGCCTGCTGGATCTGCTGATTGAGCTGCTGAACCGGCTGCTCGAACTCCGGCGGGACGTCGAAGTCGCCGATACCGGGGATATTGATGGTGGCGGCCATCGCGGGGATCGCGGGCATCGCACCTGTCGATGCGGCCACCGCGCCCATGACGAGGGCACCCTTGACGGAATTCGGTAGCCGCGAATCCCGCTGCAAACTGTGTTTACCCACCGAGCTGAGTCTCCGATCTTGCTGCTCTCCCGCCGACCGGGTTAGCTGACGGGCTCGGACCGGGAGATCGGTCCTACCTCACCAACCGAAATGGCTTGTGAGGATTCACCCCAGACGAAACCTGTGGGTCCCCGGCACGACAGCCGAGAGCTGGTGGCCCCGACAGTCGATTAGGCGGTGACTCCCTGGCGCCGTTTCTCTTACGAAGCGACAGACTCCATGAAGTCACGAAGAGATTACGATGCGGGCGCGGTGTTGTCCAGCGCACAGCAAAACATGTTCTGTGGTCTCGGCAAATTGCCTGCACGAACGGCCGGAAGAGCAACACGCCCGGATGATCACGACACGATATCGGCGGAATCGGTCCCGTTATCCAATCGACAGTCACACCCGGATCCGGTAGTGCGCGATCAAAATTCGGACGACTGCCCAGGATCGTCGCCGGAACGTTCGGCCAGCGCTCGCTCGAGCCGATCGATGCGACGCCGCGCCTCGGCGAGGTCGACCTCGAGCTGACCGAGCGCCATGACCAGCGGTCCGACCGCAAGATCGGCAACGAGCTGCGGATCGTCGTACCCGCGCTCGATCGCGACCAGGATGTTGGAGCGGATGCGTCCGGCCACCGTCGCTCCGGCAGGCACGTTCCAGGACTCGACCACCTCGGCGGTGGTGGTGGGAGTGGATTCCTCGGACATACCCCTCCGTTCCTGCGCTGGACCGTTCAGCGAACGGCCACCAGCGTAGAGATTTCCGTGGCGATAGCAATAGTGCAATGACAACAAGGCAATTCGCGCCGCTAGCAATATCTAGGACGCGCCGTAGACACCCGCAGATTTATCGGAGATGACGCGCTACGGTGTGTGTGCATGGACCCCGTGCGGAATCCGTATGCCCCAGGAGCCGGACAGCGCCCACCCGAACTGGCCGGACGCGACAAGCAACTCACCGCCTTCGACATCGTGCTGGAACGCATCGCACGCAGCAGGCCGGAGCGCAGCGTGATGCTCACCGGACTGCGCGGCGTCGGAAAAACGGTACTGCTCAATCAGCTTCGCTCCGCCGCCGTCTCGCGCGGGTGGGGCACCGGCAAGATCGAGGCGCGTCCGGATCAGGAACTGCGCCGCCCGCTGTCCTCGGCGCTGCACATGGCGGTCCGTGCGGTCGCTATGGCACACCGGAATCCGGAGCGGGTCGACGACTTCCTCGGCATCCTCAAGGCTTTCGCACTCCGCTCCACCGCGGACAAGGGCATGCGGGAACGCTGGCAACCAGGCATCGACGTGCCCGCGGTGACCGGTCGCGCCGACTCCGGCGACATCGAAATCGACCTCATCGAACTGCTCAAAGAGGCGGCGGTGCTGGCCGGCGATATCGGCGTCGGCATTGCGATCTTCATCGATGAGATGCAGGACCTCGGCGCCGCGGATATCTCCGCCATCTGCGGCGCGTGCCACGAATTGAGCCAGGACGCAGCGCCGCTCATCGTCGTCGGCGCCGGCCTCCCGCATCTGCCCGCAGTACTGTCCGCGTCGAAAAGCTACTCGGAGCGACTGTTCAGCTATCACCGCATCGACCGGCTCGATCGCGAATCGGCCGACCAGGCGCTCATGGCACCGGCCGAACGTGAGGCGGTGAAGTTCACCGACGAAGCGCTGGATGCCCTGTACCAAAAGGCAGACGGTTATCCATATTTTGTACAGGCGTACGGCAAGGCCGCTTGGGATCAAGCTCCGGAGAGTCCGATCGGCATCGAGGATGTCGAAGTGGCCGCACCGACCGCCGAGGAGGAATTGGCCGTCGGCTTCTTCGGATCTCGCTACGAACGCGCAACACCAGCTGAGCGCGAGTACATGCGCGCCATGGCAGACCTGGCCGGGGACGACGGCCCGGTGGCGACCGCAGCTGTCGCCACCGAACTCGGCCGCAAACCTGCCTCACTGTCCCCGGCCCGCGATGGGCTGATCAAGAAGGGGCTGATCTATTCGGCCGAGCGCGGCACCATCGGGTTTACGGTGCCGCATTTCGGCCGCTATCTACGCAGCGTCTGATTGCTACCCATTGCCTCTCTAACAAGATCATTAGAGATCTGCAGAAATCTCTTTCCCGACAGACCTACCGGCGGGTAACTAAAGTTCTACACTCGAATGTGATCCTGATCACGTCCGAGGAGGACATCATGGCGACCACCGCGAAAGTCGACGCGACCGAAGAACAGGCCCGGGCACTTGTCGAGGAATCTCGCGAAACCAGCTGGGTCAAACCGTCGTTCGCAAAGGAGATGTTTCTCGGACGGTTCCGGCTCGATCTGATCCACCCCTATCCGCAACCCAGCGCCGAAGACACCGCGCGCACCGAGGCCTACCTGGCCCGACTGCGGCCGTTCTGCGAAACGATCGACGGCGCCGTGATCGAAGCAGAGTCCCGGATCCCGGACGAGTACGTGAAGGGGCTTGCCGAGCTCGGCTGCTTCGGACTGAAGATCTCGGAAGAGTACGGCGGCCAAGGTCTTTCCCAGGTCGGCTACAACCGGGCGCTGATGCTGGTCGGCTCGGCGCACCCGGCGCTCGGCGTGCTGTTGTCGGCGCATCAGTCCATCGGTGTCCCCGAGCCGCTGAAGCTGGCGGGCACCGCCGAACAGAAGGCCGAGTTCCTGCCCCGTTGCGCCGCGGGCGCGGTCAGCGCCTTCCTGCTCACCGAACCCGACGTCGGCTCCGACCCCGCTCGGATGGCGAGCAGCGCGACACCGACCGAGGACGGCGAGGCCTACGAGCTCAACGGCGTCAAGCTGTGGACGACCAATGGCGTCGTCGCCGAACTACTGGTGGTGATGGCGCGGGTGCCCAAGAGTGAGGGGCACCGCGGTGGCATCTCGGCGTTCATCGTCGAGGCCGATTCGCCGGGAATCACGGTGGAGCGGCGCAATTCGTTCATGGGCCTGCACGGCATCGAGAACGGCGTCACCAGGATGCACAACGTCCGCGTCCCCAAGCGCAACCTCGTCGGCCGCGAGGGCGACGGCTTGAAGATCGCGCTCACTACGCTCAACGCCGGTCGCCTCGCCATTCCGGCGCTGTGCACCGCGGCATCGAAGTGGTCGCTGAAGATCGCGCGGGAGTGGAGCACGCAGCGGGTCCAGTGGGGCAGGCCGGTCGGCGAACACGCGGCCGTCGGCGAGAAGATCTCTTTCATTGCGGCCACCACCTACGCGCTGGAAGCGGCACTCGACCTCTCCGCGACGATGTGCGATGAGGGCCGCAACGACATTCGGATCGAGGCCGCGCTCGCCAAACTTTGGGCCAGTGAAATGAGCTGTCGGATCGCCGACGAGCTCGTGCAGATCCGCGGCGGCCGCGGCTATGAAACGGCGGCTTCGCTGCAGGCCCGCGGCGAACGTGCGGTGGGCGCCGAGCAATTGGTCCGCGACCTGCGGATCAACCGCATCTTCGAAGGCTCCAGCGAAATCATGCGGCTGCTGATCGCCAGGGAGATGGCCGACGCACACATGGCCGCCGCAGGCGCGCTCGTCGATCGCAACGCCGAGTTCAAGGCCAAGGCCAAGGCCGCTGTCGGCGCGACCGGCTTCTATGCCAAGTGGTTCCCGCAGCTCGCGGTCGGCGCAGGCACCGTGCCCGCGACCTATGGTGAGTTCGGTGTGCTGGCCAGGCACCTGCGGTTCGTCGAGCGCAATGCGCGCAAGCAGGCCAGATCGTTGATGTATGCGATGGGCCGCTGGCAGGCAGGCCTGGAGTACCGGCAGAACTTCCTCGGCCGGATCGTCGACATCGGTGCCGAGCTGTTCGCAATGTCGGCGGTCTGTGTGCGGGCTCAGGCACAGCGGGCCGCTGGCGCCGAGGAGGCCGCCGCCGCCGAGGAGCTCGCCGATGCGTTCTGCCGGCAGTCGCGGGTGCGGGTGCGCGCGCTCTTCGACGCGCTGTGGGACAACACCGACGACGAAGACCGGACCCTCACCAGAGGCGTCCTCGACGGTCGCTACCGCTGGTTGGAGGACGGCGTGCTGGATCCGAGCGAGGGCACCGGGCCGTGGATCGCCGAATGGCAGGTCGGTCCGTCGACCGAGGCGAACCTGCTGCGCCCGTTCCTGCCCTCCACCAGGACCCGCCTGTAGTCGTCGACGCCGATCGGCCGCAGCTCGCGGCGTCACGCCGGTGGCCCTGGTCACCGACGCCACGCTCGGTGCGGCCGATCGGCCTGTCTGCCGAGGTGCAGGAAAGCCGCTGGATACACGCAGGCGCCGAAGACGGGCGCGTGGGTGACCGTGGATAGCAAAATCTAGTGGACTCTAGGAAATCTGGTCGATCCGCTGATAGTCGGCGGCCAAGTGGTTGATCATAGGTATCTACCAAAATCTAGCGTTTGACCTACTGTTTCGTAGATTCTCCGATCAAAATCGGCCGGGACTGCGACGATGTTGATCACCTGCGTCGGTTCGGCATCGTGTGCATAACGGTGGGTATGGCCGGCTAACACCAAGGAAATGACTACCGACAACCAGGCAAGACGCTCCGCTCGAGGTGACTCGACAGTCACAGGAGAACCCTCATGTCCACGATCATCGCCCGCTTCGCCGCCGACCATGACGGCCACCGGATTACGGTGTCGGCCGACGACGGCGTCCCGATCGCGGTTCGCACCTTCGGCGCCGACGACGCTCCGCTGTCCGTGGTTTTCGTGCACGGCCATTGCCTGCGCACCGAATCCTGGTCGTTCCTGCGCGATCAGCTCTTGCGCCAGTGGGGACCAGGCACCCGAATGGTCTTCTACGACCATCGCGGCCACGGCGAATCGGGCGTGGCCGATCCGTCCAGCTACACCATCGACCAGCTCGCGCACGACCTCGACGCCGTGCTGCGGGCGGTGGTACCGACGGGCCCGGTCATCCTGGTCGGCCATTCCATGGGCGCCATGGTCACTCTCGCCTACTCTCGCCTGTTCCCCGCGGCGATCGGCACCCGCGTCGTCGGCGTCGGCCTGATCGCGGGTGCCGCCAACGGCCTCACCGAGGTGGGCCTCGGCCGCTTCCTGCATCGGCGCGCGGTGAGTTCGCTGCAGGTGGCGGTGCTGCGCGCACCTCGGGCCATGCAGGCATCCAAGCGGCTGACCCGACGGATCTTCGAGCCGATCCTGCGCGAGGCGACCTTCGGCACCAGGAAGGTGAATCCCAGGATGGTCGCGGTCGCGACGGCGATGCTGAACGAGACCCCGCTGCTGACGATGTCGAGCTTCCTTGCCTCGCTGATCACGTTCGACGAGACCGCGACGCTGCACCGGCTCGGCACCATCCCGGCTCTCGTGCTCGCTGGTTCCGCGGACATCGTGGTGCCGTTCGCGCATTCGGTGGTGCTCGCATCGCAACTGGCCGGATCCGAGCTGGTCCGACTGGAGGGCGCGGGCCACAGCGTGATCCTGGAGCGCGCGGAGGAAGTGGCGCTGTCCATTGCAGGGCTGGTCGACCGGGTCTTCGCCGACCTGCGCGGACAGGGACCGGAGTACGCGGCCGTCAGCTGAGCGAGGGCCATCCATCGTTACTGGCAATATTTCAGCGAACCTCCGGAATCGCATATCGACGAGCCAAAACGCAATTCCTCACGTACTGTGTTGGAGATCACGTTGTGTGGTGAGTCACACAACTTGGTGCAGCACGTTCCGCGGCAGACTATCGAAACACCGCTGTGCACCGAGTTCGTATGTCCGCCAAGGAACACAGGAGGTAACGATGACACGCAGCGATATCGCGGAACTCCGCTACGCAGTCGGCCAGCTCCGGCAATCTATCGGCGCACTGCGCTCGCACTACGGCGACGCAAACACCGTGCGACGACTGCAGAACGACCTCGAGCGGCTCGTCATCGACGCCGACGAGCTCGAGCAATCGCCGCCGCCGGAGCTCACCCGCCGACCCCAGGACACCATCTACGTCCCGGACAGCAAGTCGGACGAGGCAGCCTGGATGGGCGCGCAGGACGAAGGCCTGGGCTTCCACTCCCGCCCGCGCACGAAGTAGCACTTGCCGGTCACCGCCTGGAGCACCTGCATCGGGCGGTGTTCTTGCGTGCCTCAGGCCCGATGTCTGCCGAATCGACGGGGTCGAGAACCGTGAAAGCGGGCCCCGAGTGGTGCCGTCGCGACCGGGGTCGTCGCCGCTGATTCGAACAGGGCCGCGATGCCGTGGTCGTGACCGAGTGCGATTGCTTCGAGACCGTAGCGCCCCTCGGTGCGAGCCAATTCGTGCAGCATCGTGGTCATGATGCGCAGGCCGGTGGCGCCGACCGGGTGGCCGAGAGCAATCGCGGAGCCATTGACGTTGAGGCGGTCGCGGGTGTCGAAATCCCACTCCTTGGCCAGCGCGAGCACTTCCACGGCAAAGCCCTCGTTGACCTCCACCAGATCGACATCGTCGAGGGTGAAGCCGGTGCGGCCGAGCACCTTGGCGACAGCCGGGGCAGCACCGAGAGTCGCTGTGTCGGAATCACATCCGGCCGCGGCCCAACCCACGAGATAGGCCATGGGGGACAGCCCGAGTTCGTCGAGCCGATCCTCGGCGACCACCAGGCAGGCGGCGGCGCCGTGTCGATGCGCGCTCATATTTCCGGTGGTGACGACGCCCTCGGAGATCAACGGGTGCAGCGCGGCGAGGGTGCGCGCCGAGACATCCTCACGCACGCCCTCGTCCCGCAGTATCTGATGCCGCGATGCGGTGTCGGTGTGGGAATCGGACCAGTCGTGCCCCTCCGGCACCACGCCGACCGGGATCACCTCGGCGGCGAAGTGACCCTGCCGCCACGCGCGAGCGGCCTTGCGATGGCTCGCCGCGGCGAACTCGTCGGCATCGGCCCTGCTGATTCCGTAATGGCGGGCCAGGTCTTCGGCATTCGCGAGATCGCCGGTTCGAACCGGGTCGCCGTAGCCGGTCACCGCGTCCGCAGCACACTCCACACCACCCGCGACCACCACGTCGGCGGCACCGGTTTGCACCATCATCGCCGCGGTGATCACCGCCTGCAGGCCGCTGCCACCGCGGCGATCGGTGAGAAACCCCGGCACGGCGAAGGGCAGCCCGGCACCGCGGGCCGCGAGCCTGCTCAGCTCCGGTGCGCTGGTTGCACCGCCATCGACGCGGGCCATCGCGACATCCTCGATGCGCATCGGGTCGATACCCGATCGATCGATGACCGCCGAGAGGACGGTGGAGGCAAGCCATTCCGGCGGCATTCCCGATAGCGCTCCCCCCTCGACTCCACTCGGAGTTCGGACCGGCGCCACAATCGCAGCCCTTCTCATGCTGATGACTCCTTCCCTCGGCCTGCCCGTCCGGTGCGATACACGCATCAGCCCACGTCAGCGGGTAATTCTCGAGAGAAAAGGTCACCACAACTTTATTGCCGCCGTGTGACGATCGAACCGCCGATTATTCGACCTCGAGTCTTCTTTGTTCCACACCCACTCGAATCACGTTCTGTTTAAGCCGAGTTCGATACGTTTGCGGTCCGTTCACTGCCGCGCGCCGGCTACCCGGCGGCCGCCGATGTGGCGCAAATCACGGGCGTCGCAGCGGGTCTGTCTTACCGGGACCACGCTCGAGCAATAGCAGGGGTGTCGTATGGTGCTCAGCATCACATTCGACTGCGGAGGTAACGATGACCACCCGCACAGCAGATCAGCGAGGCATCCACCTGTGAGTGCCGCACCGACCGCCGGCCCGGAAACGGGCACAGGCGTCTTCAGTAAGACCCGGGCTCGAATCTCGGAGCGCACGCTACGCACCGATCAATGGTGGGTGCCGCCGCTCGTCACCGTGCTCGGCCTGGGCGCCTTCGTCCTCTACGCGACGATCAGATCGTATGTGCGAACAGCATATTGGGTTCCGGACTACCACTATCTGACGCCGTTCTATTCACCGTGCCTGAGCACCTCGTGCGCGGCAGGTTCCAGCCATTTCGGGACGCCTTTCGGCGAGTTGCCCGCGATCCTGCCGCTCGGCTTCGTGGTGCTGCCGTTCCTGCTCGGCTTCCGGCTCACCTGCTACTACTACCGCAAGGCCTACTACCGCGCGGTGTGGTTCTCCCCGCCGGCCTGCGCCGTCGCCGAGCCGCACGCCAAGTACACCGGCGAGACCAGGCTGCCGCTGATCATCCAGAATGCGCACCGCTACTTCTTCTATGTGGCCATTGTGGTTTCACTGATCAACACCTACGACGCGATCACCGCATTCCACGGCAAGACCGGCGGTTTCGGATTCGGTCTCGGCAATATCGTGCTGCTGGTCAACGTGATCCTGCTGTGGGCGTACACGCTCTCATGCCACTCGTGCAGGCACATTGCCGGCGGCCGACTCAAGCACTTTTCCGCGCATCCGGTGCGGTACTGGTTCTGGACCCAGGTCTCCAAGCTGAACACCCGCCATATGGCGCTGGCCTGGACAACTCTCGGCACCCTGGTGCTGACCGACTTCTACGTGATGTTGGTTGCCAGCGAGACGATTTCGGACCTGCGGTTCATCAACTGAAGGAGTATTCGCGGCCATGCCAGAAGTGGAACGGCACAAGTACGACGTCGTCGTTATCGGTGCCGGTGGCGCCGGACTGCGCGCGGTAATCGAAGCAAGGGAACACGGCCTTTCCGTTGCGGTGGTGTGCAAGTCGTTGTTCGGCAAGGCACACACCGTGATGGCCGAGGGCGGCTGCGCCGCCTCGATGGGCAATGCCAACGAAAAGGACAACTGGGAAACCCATTTCAAGGACACCATGCGCGGTGGCAAATTCCTCAACAACTGGCGCATGGCCGAACTGCACGCCCAGGAAGCACCCGACCGGGTGTGGGAGCTGGAAACCTACGGGGCCCTGTTCGACCGCACCGCCGACGGCCGAATCAGCCAGCGCAACTTCGGCGGCCACACCTACCCGAGGCTCGCGCACGTCGGTGACCGCACCGGGCTCGAGATCATCCGCACCATGCAGCAGAAGATCGTCTCGCTGCAGCAGGAAGATTTCGCGGAAAGCGGCGACTACGAGTCGCGCATCAAGGTCTTTCACGAATGCACCATCACCGAGCTGCTCAAGGACGGCGATCGGATCGCGGGCGCGTTCGGCTACTGGCGCGAATCGGGCCGATTCGTGCTGTTCGAAGCGCCCGCCGTGGTGCTCGCCACCGGCGGCATCGGCAAGTCCTACAAGGTGACCTCCAATTCCTGGGAGTACACCGGGGACGGGCATGCGCTCGCGCTTCGAGCAGGCGCGACGCTGATCAATATGGAATTCCTGCAGTTCCACCCGACCGGCATGGTCTGGCCGCCGAGCGTGAAGGGCATCCTGGTCACCGAGGGTGTGCGCGGCGACGGTGGAGTGCTGAAGAACTCCGAGGGCGAGCGGTTCATGTTCGACTACATCCCGCCGGTCTTCAAGGGGCAGTACGCCGAAACCGAGGAGGAGGCCGATCAGTGGCTGCGCGACAACGATTCCGCGCGGCGCACCCCGGATCTGCTGCCCCGTGACGAAGTGGCCCGCGCCATCAACTCGGAGGTGAAGGCGGGGCGCGGCACCGAACACGGTGGCGTGTACCTGGATATCGCCTCCCGGCTGCCCGCCGACGAGATCCGGCGACGCCTGCCCTCGATGCATCACCAGTTCAAAGAACTTGCCGACGTGGATATTACGAAGGAGCCGATGGAAGTCGGCCCGACCTGTCACTACGTCATGGGCGGCATCGAGGTCGACCCGGACACCGGCGCGGCGACCGTGCCCGGGCTGTTCGCGGCGGGCGAGTGTTCGGGCGGCATGCACGGCTCGAACCGGCTCGGTGGCAACTCCCTGTCGGATCTGCTCGTCTTCGGCAGGCGCGCGGGCATGGGCGCATCGACCTACGTCGAGCAACTGACCGAACGGCCGGTCGTCGCGGACACCGACCTGGCATCGGCGGCGAAAGCGGCCGTGGCCCCGTTCGATCCGCCGTCCTCCGGCACCGGAGAGAACCCCTACACACTGCACACCGATCTGCAGCAGGCGATGAACGACCTGGTCGGCATCATCCGCAAGGAACACGAGCTGGAGCAGGCCATCGAGCGGCTCGCCGAGCTGCGCAAGCGCTTCGCGGGCGTGGTGGTGGAAGGGCACCGGCAGTTCAATCCCGGCTGGCATCTCGCGCTCGACCTGCGCAACATGCTGCTGGTCAGCGAATGCGTCGCGCAGGCGGCGTTGCTGCGCACCGAAAGTCGCGGTGGGCACACACGCGACGATCACCCGGCGATGGACGCCGACTGGCGCAACAAACTGCTGGTCTGCTCGATCGACCTCGCCGAAGCGGGCGAGGCCGTCCCGCCGGTGCGCGTCACGCCGGAGGAGCAGGTGCCGATGCGCACGGATCTGCTCGCGCTCTTCGACCTGGCCGAGCTCGAAAAGTATTACAACTCGGACGATCTCGCCGCTCATCCGGCCGGTTCGACCACTGCTGCGAAAAAGGAGGCGTAGCAATGGGTTACGACGCCAATTTCCGCGTTTGGCGCGGCGACAACGATGGCGGTGAGCTGCAGGATTTCACCGTGCAGGTGAACGAGGGCGAGGTGGTGCTCGACATCATCCACCGGCTGCAGGCCACCCAGGCGCCCGATCTCGCGGTGCGCTGGAACTGCAAGGCGGGCAAGTGCGGTTCGTGCTCGGCCGAGGTCAACGGGCGACCGCGGCTGCTGTGCATGACGCGTATGTCGACGTTCCAGCCGGAGGAACTCATCACCGTCACCCCGATGCGCACCTTCCCGGTGGTCAGGGATCTCGTGACCGACGTGTCCTTCAACTACCAGAAGGCCAGGGAGATACCGTCGTTCACACCGCCCGACGATCTGAAGCCCGGTGACTACCGGATGAAGCAGGTCGATGTCGAGCGCTCGCAGGAGTTCCGCAAGTGCATCGAATGCTTCCTGTGCCAGGACACCTGTCACGTGGTGCGCGATCACGAGGAGAACAAGACCGCCTTCGCGGGGCCGCGCTTCCTGATGCGGATCGCCGAACTGGAGATGCATCCGCTCGATGTCGCCGATCGCCGTGACCTCGCGCAGGACGAACAGGGCCTAGGCCTCTGCAATATCACCAAGTGCTGCACCGAAGTCTGCCCGGAACACATCAAGATCACCGACAATGCGCTGATCCCGATGAAGGAGCGCGTGGCAGACCAGAAGTACGACCCACTGGTCTGGTTGGGTAACAAGCTCTTCCGACGTTGAGTGCGAGGAGCCGCCGGCCGGGTCGACACCCGGCCGGTCGGCGCACCCTTTACAACATTGCCACTACTCCGACAGCGACGACCCACACCAGCACACCGACGAACAGCGCCGACAAGAATGAGCTGGTGAGGACGAACACCCCTACCGCTGACACCGCGAACAGCAGCGCAACGATCAGCCATTCCACCCAATCGCCCGGCCGCAATTTCTTGTACCGGGGGTGGGAATTCTTGAGCCCACGGTCCACAAATTCTTGTCTACCCGGTATTTAGCCCGGGCAAACACAAATTTGTTGCCGAACCTCCGCCGTTTCGTGATCAACACCACCCGCCGGCAATGCCGCGCGTCCTGCGTTCGGTGGCGGATCAGCACGGCCCGGCAGCCTGCTGCCGCCGGGCCGTGGCCAGCTGTCTCAGGGCCGGTCGAACTCGCCGTCGTGCACACCCGCGGTGAATGCGGCCCATTCGCCCGGGGTGAAGATCAGTACGTCGCCGTCGGGATTCTTGCCGTCGCGTAGGCCGACATGGCCGTCCTCGAGCAGGGCGACTTCCACACTGTCCTTGCCTGCGCCACTGCCTGCCTTGCGCCAGACCGCGCCGGTCAGATCAACCTTCGAACCACGATCGATACTCACGATTCGGACTCCTTCAGAATTCGCCACTCACCACGCGTGCGGTAAAACTGTCCCACTCGCCCTGGGTGAACAACAGCGCGGGTCCACCGGGATTCTTGCTGTCGCGGACCCCGATCCGGCCGCTGTCGAGGAATGCCACTTCCACGCAGTCCTTGCCCGCGCCGCTGCGCGTGCTCTTGAACCACTGCGCACCAACCAGATCCGTACTCATGCCACATACTCCTTCGCTACCTGTCGCAACAGGTGTCTACTGGGTTGAATATCCAGCGCGCAGCGCTGGAGGCACTCGTGAGCCCGATCGTACCGCCGTACATCAGCACATCTTTCGAGGTAGAGATCCCCGGTGAAACCTTCTGCGTAAACCACCGGCGGTTCAATCGGCTGGCCCTTACTATCGGTTCCGAACTCCAGAACCGTGAACGGGCCGGTGGAAACTCCGAGTGGTACACCGGCCGCGAACGGCAGGATACGCAGTGAAACGTTTTCGCGGGTACTGAAATCGGCAAGATGACGTAGCTGCGCCGCCATCACTTTCGCGCCACCGACCACGCGGTGCAACACCGACTCGTGTAGCACCACATCAACGGTGGCAGGTGAGGCCTTCCTGGTGATCAATGCCTGGCGTTGCAACCGTAACTGCACGCGCCGATCCAGCTCCGCGTCGGAATCGTTCGGGTAGCCGAGTCGATTGAGTGCCCAAGCGTAGTCTGCCGTCTGCAGCAGGCCGAGGACCAGTTCGGATTGGTAGGAGGTCAATTGCTGGGCGGAGGCCTCCAAACCGACATAGACGTCGAAGTTTTCGGGGATCAGATCGCCGTAGGCGTGCCACCAGCTTTTGACGGCCGCCTGCTGAGCGAGGCCCTTGAGTCCGTCGGCGAGTTCGTCGGGAATGCCGTAGATGCGGCAGAGCTCTTGGATGTCGATGGTGCGGATGCGGTCGGCCTGGCCTTTTTCCAAGCGCTGCAGGGTACTTGCGCCCCATTCCATGAGCTTGGATGCCTCGGCGATGGTCAGGCCCGCCTGGGTGCGCCAGTCACGCAGATATCTGCCCAGCTGGCGCCTGGGTAGCGTGGACGATGCATTGTCGGTGGACAGACGATCCGAAGCCCCAGACGCTCTTGCGGAACTCGTGGATCCGTTCAATGATGCTTCCGAACTTGCCGATGATCTGGCCGAACTCGCTGACGCTCCTGCTGAACTCGCTGACACAGCACGCTCCGTTCTGCGATCGGATCCTCACCCAAAGGGCAGTCCGGGCGACCCACAAGTTCGGTTCCCCGTCACTTCGCTTGGGCAGAGGGCTCTTTCGTCCACTATGGAGAATCCTCCCCTCCCGGCTGGATTTCATGCTGGGAATTCGCCTCAAATCTTTGGATATCCACCAAGGACGCCGCCTGAGCCGCACCCGAATGGTGTGCTGGAAGTGTGCCCGGAGCCGAGCAGGTCTTGCCCCCTCCCGCCGCGAGACCGCCTGGCACACCAACTGAATCGCACATAGGAACGAGGAGTCATGGCCGTACATGTCATAGCGTCTTCCTTGATGACCAGCGATTTGACCTCGCACAGGGCCCGCAGCGTCGGCCAGGAGAACTGGGTGGTTTCCTATCTGCCAGGACGCACACTGACCTGCGCGCAGGCAGTGGCCGCACTGCAGGTTGCTGAAGTTATGCCAGCCCTGTTGGACACGGTCGGCGAGCTCGCCGACGAGGTCGGCCTGACCGCACTGGAGGCCGTCGGGATGGCCGTCCGGCAATCACCGTGGGACGAGCCCACCACGTGGCATCCGTGCCGACTCGGGGCCGACGGGCGCCGGGCGGAGGTCGCCTGATGCAGTTGACCAACCTGAACATGCACGTAGCCGGACTGCTGATCTGCGGACGCGACCCCGGCATCATGACGAACGAACAAGCCCACGCCGCAATGCAATTGCACATCGACTGCACCGTCGACCGCTGCCGCGTCCGCCGTAGAGCCCGCACTACTCTGGTCGAAGCGGGCAAATGCGTGCTCGACGAGCGCGCGCTGCCGTGCTGACCGGCCCTCGAGCGCGCCTCGCCGACATTCCTCGCGCCGTCTTCCTCCGTCTCCCGCACTGATCGGCCGATCCGCCGTCGCAGTGCCCTCACCCCCGCACCTCGATCGCCACCCGGCAGCGATCGCGGGCCACGCGCGGGGTCGCGTCCACCGATGCGATCCCGCGCGGCCGGTGTCAGTGCCAGGTGTGATCGGTGAGCGGGGTGCGCGGACCGAACTTCGGTTTGTGGGCATGGCCGCTGATCTCCAGCAAGCGAACCGCCCGATAGCGGTGCGGGCGCAGCGGTTCCAGGTATTCGACCATGGCGTCGTCATCAATGGGGTGCCCGAGCAGCGTCCAGCCGACAACTGCGGCCAGGTGGTAATCGCCGACCGACAACGCGTCGGCGTCGCCGAAGGCGCGTTGGCCGATCTCGGCCGCGGTCCACACACCGATGCCGGGCACCGTCTGCAGGCGGCGGGCGGCCTCGACCGGATCGTGGGCGGCCGACTGCTCCAGCGCATCCGCGAGCCGGGCCGCGCGGACGATCGTCTGCGCACGTTGCGGACCGACATTCGCGCGATGGAAGCTCCAGGACGGAATGCGCCGCCAGGTCTCAGCGTCCGGAGGGAGCAGCAGGCCCGCGGGCGCGGGGCCCGGAGCCGGCGAACCGAACTGCCGCACCAGCTGCCGCCACGACGCGCGGGCGGAGACGGTATGCACCTTTTGTTCCAGGACCGCGGGAACCAGCGCCTCGAAGACCAGACCGGTGCGCAGCATCCGCAGACCGGGAAATCGGCGGTGTGCCTCGACGAGCTTCGGATGTTCGGGGGCGAACTCGGAGAGGTCCTCGTCGAGGCACAGCATGCGGTCGAGGCGATCGAGGAACTCGGACGCGCCCTCACCCCAAGCGTGAGCTCGTACCGAACAAAGGCCCGACTGGACGAGTCGGTAGGTGACCGGACCGGTCGGCATTCGCGATGCGTGCCAGTGCGCGCCGTCCGGCGTCACGTGATGACACGGGTCGCCTCGACCACGTGAGAGCGGTGCGAGGGTCGGCGCGAGATCAATGGGCCGCGCGGCCGTCACCGTGCGGGTCAGCCCGTCTGGGCTCACTCCCGGCTCGACCATCTGTTTGCGCACTGGTTCATTGTGCGCGGCGGGGTCGGGCGGTGGTTCGCCGGAGTGCGTCCCGCGAGGGGACCGCTGTCCACTCGCACGCATAGCGCCGGGCGACAGGTGCCGGAGTCGTACCGGTATTCGCCGGAAACGCGCGCTACCGACTCTGTCTCATCTCTGCTCCGAGTTATCTATCACGCGGCCGATAAAGTGTCGCGATAACTGGTGCCGATTGGCAAATGATCGGCAGTCGCCTGCGATGGAGGATGTCGAATGATCACCAACGTGCTCAACTCGTTGCTCAATGCCTGGGGTGGCGTCTCCGCAGGCAGCTCGGGTTACCAGATTCCGCCCGGCATGCTGCCCTTCGGCAGCTGACGGCTGTGCGCGCTCGCCGCGACAGGCGCGGCGGGTGCGCGAAAGTCTCACTCGTCCAGCAGGAATTGCACTAGGTGTCGGCTTTGTCGGTGCGCGAGCTGCGCGGCTTGGGTGCGGCACGAGAAGCCGTCGGCGATCAGGATCGAATCGTCTGGTGCGCCGCGCAATGCGGGTAGGAGTCCATTCTCGGCGACCGCGACCGATATGTCGTAGTGGCCGGATTGCATTCCGAAATTTCCCGCAAGTCCGCAACACCCGGTGATCTCGGTCACCTCAACCCCCATTGCGGCAAATAGTCGGCGATCCGCATCGAATCCGAGAATCGCATGGTGATGACAATGCGGTTGCACCACCACCGACCGACCGTGCCGCTGCGGCGGACGCCACTGCGGCTGCTCGGCCAAGAACTCCGCCACCGTACGCACCGCCGCGGCGGTAGCCGCCGACCTCGGATCCTCCGGCAGTAGCTCCAGCAGGTCCGAGCGCAACACCGCGGTGCACGACGGCTCTAGGCCGACGACGATCCCGCCCTTGCGCACATGCTCGTCGAGCGCGGCCAAGCTCGCCCGCAATCGGGCGCGCGCGCCGTCCAACTGCCCGGTGCTGATCCAGGTGAGGCCGCAGCACACATTGCGCTCGGGTATCCGGACCCGATAGCCCAGCGATGTCACCAATTGTGCTGCGGCGAGGGCGATCTCAGGTGCGAAGGCGTCGGTGAAGGTATCGATCCACAGCATCACCTCGCGCTGGGCCGCTATCGGATCGGTATCGGACCGGGTGGCCTCGACCCGCGCGTTCAGGTCGCGCCAGATCCGGCGAAAGCTGCGGTCGGCGAACCGCGGCAGCTCGCGGCGCGGATCAATTCCAGCGGCGCGTAGCCCTATTCGACGCAGCCATCGGACATCGACCAGCCGATTCGCGACGCGCGGCATCCGGTTCGCCACAGCCGACCACCGCGGCAGCCACCCGAGCGCATAGTGATCGATCGGCCGCGGGCGGCGACGATAGCGGCGGTAGAGCGCCTCCGATTTGTAGGTAGCGACGTCGACGCCGGCAGGACAATCGGAACGACATGCTTTGCAGGACAGGCACAGATCGAGCGACTGTGCGAGGGCCTCCGACGACCACGGCAGCGCACCACGCACTACCTCCTGCAGTACCCGGGCCCGGCCCCGGGTGCTGTCCTTTTCGTCCGCGGTGGCCAGGTACGACGGGCACATGAAACCGCCGCTCGCGCGAGTATCCGCGCGGCACTTGCCGACTCCGACGCACCGGTGGACCGCGGACCCGAGGTCGTCGCCGTCGTGCGGAAAAGCGAAACCGCCGACCCGTGGAGTGCCGGGCAATCCGACCAGGCGCAGATCACTGTCGACCGGCTGTGGCGCCACGAGGACGCCGGGGTTCAGCACATTGCCCGGGTCGAATAGTGCCTTGTATCCCGCGAATACGTCGAGCACCGCAGGGGAGTACATGACCGAGAGCAGTTCCGAGCGGGCTCGGCCGTCGCCGTGTTCACCCGACAGCGAGCCGCCGTAGCCGACCACCAGTTCTGCGGCATCGAACAGGAAGGCGCGAAAACGTTGCGGGGCGTCCGCGATCGGCAGATCCAAGCGGACGTGGATGCAGCCATCACCGAGGTGGCCGTAGAGCAGTCCATCCACACCGTGCTGTCGGGTCAGCGCGCTGAAATCACGCAGGTAGGCGCCGAGACGTTCGGGCGGCACCGCGGCATCCTCCCAGCCGGGCCAGGCAGGCTGCCCGTCCGGGGTACGGCCTGCCAGCCCTGCGCCTTCGGCCCGAATATTCCAGAGTGCCTTGGCCACCCCCGGATCGGTGACGATTCGTGATTCCAGTGCGCCGACCGATCGGCACAGTATCTCGGCGGCGGCCCGCGCCTCGGCCGGACTTTCGCCCGCTGTTTCCACGAACAGCCAACCGCTGCCGCGCGGCAGATCGGGCACCGCGCCGGAGCCTGCGCCGCGATGCACGCGCACGATGTCCACGAGGCGCGCGTCGATACCTTCGACCGCAATGGGGGCGCAC
This sequence comes from Nocardia sp. CWNU-33, assembly GCF_046764895.1. Taxonomy (NCBI): domain Bacteria; kingdom Bacillati; phylum Actinomycetota; class Actinomycetes; order Mycobacteriales; family Nocardiaceae; genus Nocardia; species Nocardia sp. CWNU-33. Next base: position 65,996 of record NZ_JBKOQN010000003.1, read on the forward strand.
GCCAGCACTGCGGCCACATCGTCTGCCGCGCATGCCATGTCGGGATAGCCGAGCACCGTGAGCACCGTGGCCGGCGGCAGTGCGACCAGATCGACGGTGGCATCGAGCAGCAGTCCGCAGGTGCCCTCGGTGCCTGCAAACGATTTCGCTACCGCCGAACCCTGTTCGGGCAGCAGGTGTTCGAGGCCGTAGCCGGATGCCTGCCGACCGAACCTGCCGAGCTCGGTGCGGATCACGGCCAGGCTCGCCCTGGTGAATTCGGGGAGTCCGGGAACTACGGATGGATCGGCCGCGAGGGTTCGCTGCGTACCTGTCCCGTCGAGGATGCGCAGTTCGCGCACGTTGTCCGAGGTACGACCCCAGGCAAGGGCATGGGGTCCGCAGGCGTTGTTGCCGATCATGCCGCCGAGGGTGCATCGATTCTCGGTCGATGGATCGGGTCCGAACCGCAGGCCGTGCGGACGAGCTCGGCGCTGCAGCTCCGAGAGCACCACTCCTGGCTGAACTCGCGCTACTCGTCGCTGCGGGTCCAGTTCCAGGACCGAGTTCATGTGCCTGCTGAAGTCGAGCACGATCCCGGGGCCGATCGCATTGCCTGCCACCGAGGTTCCCCCGCCGCGCGCGGTCACCGGCAATCCGTTGTCGCGCGCGAATTCGATTGTGGCTGCGACGTCGGCCTCGACCTGCGGAAATACCACCGCAGCGGGGAGGACACGGTAGTTCGAGGCATCGGAGGAGAACTCCGCACGCCGGCGCGCGGATCCGTCGACCTCGCCGCGGAGTTTGCCTCGCAGCGCCTGTGCGATTCGGTCCTCGGTCACCTCGCCAGCCTAAGTGCGGCGGCGGGTGGTCCGCCTTATCCACGCTCGAGCAAGCGACGCACTCGAAGCGATGAACGACGCCATCGAAATGGCCACCAACGGCTAGAACCGCCGCGGTCGTGAGATCGGTGTCGCGGACCTGCGCGGCACCGCTCGGGCGCGGGACGAGGCGAACGGGTGTACCTGACGAAGACGGGCCGAACAGGCTCGCTCGCTGGGGGTTCACCGAGCAGCGCGGGGTGCGTCGAGTGCTGTACCCCGACTGCCTCCCGCAGTTCGGGAGGCAGTGGCGCCTTCCAGCGTGGCCATCTGGCTGTGGATGCGTTTCGGGCGACTGGACACCTGTTGTTGTTGCACGTGCGCACCTGCTTGCACGGAGTGTGTGGTTGGCGCGGGGGTGTGCAGTCGGCACGGAGGCATCGGGAGTGAGCGATGCGCCGGTGCAGGGTGGGGAATGGGCTTGCCCTAAACCTTTGTTCAGGTCTTAGTGTCGGTGGCCAGAGGTTTGATGGTGGGGAGCGAGAGGGAGTTACGACGTGAGTATCGAGTCGGTGGCTTATAGCCAGATGTATCGGCGGATGAACGCGCCCGACGAACAGCGGCCGTTCCGGCTGGCCACCGCCAAGCGGATCCTGCGATTCGCCGGGCCGCATCGGCGCCGGATCAGCGCGTTCCTGCTGTTCAGTGTGGTTTCCGCACTGTTGGCAGTGGCCACGCCGGTGCTGGCGGGGCGGGTGGTCAACGACATCGTCGGCGGTGCCGCGCCGCGGGTGGTGGTCACTCTCGCGCTCGTGATCGGCGGGCTCGCGGTGATCGACGCCGCGCTCGGCGTGATCGTGCGGTGGCTGTCCTCGCGCATCGGTGAGGGGCTGATCCTGGATCTGCGCACGGCGGTGTTCGATCACGTGCAGAAAATGCCGGTGGCGTTCTTCACACGGACGCGGACCGGTGCGCTGGTCAGCAGGCTCAACAGCGATGTGATCGGTGCACAGCGCGCATTCAGCGACACCCTCTCCGGGGTGGTGACCAATCTGGTGACGCTGGCGCTCACGCTCGCGGTGATGGTGCGGATCTCCTGGCAGATCACGTTGCTCGCGCTGGTGCTGCTCCCGGTCTTCGTGATTCCCGCCCGCCGCATGGGCAACCGGCTCGCCGGTCTGCAGCGCGAGGCGGCCGGTCTCAATGCCGCCATGAGCACGCAGATGACCGAGCGGTTCTCCGCGCCGGGCGCGACCCTGGTGAAGCTGTTCGGTCGGCCGCAGCAGGAGTCCGACGAGTTCGCGCTGCGGGCCCGCCGGGTGCGCGATATCGGTGTGCGCACCGCAATGCTGCAGACCGTGTTCGTCACCTCGCTCACGCTGGTTTCCGCGCTCGCGCTCGCGCTGGTCTACGGACTCGGCGGCTGGTACGCACTGCGCGGCCAGCTCGACGCGGGCGCGGTTGTGTCGCTGTCGCTGCTGTTGACCAGGCTCTACACACCGCTGACGGCGCTGGCGAGCGCCCGAATGGAGGTCATGGCCGCGCTGGTGAGTTTTGAGCGGGTGTTCGAGGTTCTCGACCTGAAGCCGCTGATCGAGGACGCGCCGGGGGCGGTCGCGGTGCCCGAAGGACCGGTCGCGGTGGAGTTGGACAATGTCACCTTCGGCTATCCCTCCGCCGACAAGGTGTCGCTGGCCTCGCTGGAAGATGTTGCGACGCTGGACAGTCGCGGCGGAGTGGAAGTGCTGCACCAGGTGTCGCTGCGGGCCGAGCCCGGTCAGCTGGTCGCATTGGTCGGGTCCTCGGGCGCGGGGAAGTCCACTGTGGCCCAGCTCGTTTCCCGGCTCTACGACGTGGACGGCGGCGCGGTGCGATTGAACGGCACCGACGTGCGCGACCTGACCACGACCTCGATCCGCGAGACCGTCGGGCTCGTCACCCAGGATGGGCATCTGTTCCACGACACTGTCCGCGCCAACCTGCTGCTCGCGCGGCCGGAGGCGACCGAAGCCGAGCTGTGGGACGCCTTGGAGCGGGCCAGGTTACGCACTCTGGTGGACTCACTGCAGGACGGACTGGACACCGTCGTCGGTGAGCGCGGCTACCGGCTCTCCGGTGGCGAACGTCAGCGTCTGACCATCGCACGACTGCTGCTCAAGCAACCGCGGGTGGTAATCCTCGACGAGGCGACCGCCTCGCTGGATTCGACCTCCGAAGCCGCTGTCCAGGAAGCACTTTCCGAAGCGCTGGCCGGGCGGACCGCACTGGTCATCGCGCACCGGCTGTCCACGATTCGCGCCGCCGACCAGATCCTGGTGCTGGAGGACGGCCGAATCGTGGAGCGCGGCACGCATACTCAGTTGCTGGCCGCCGATGGGCGCTACGCCGAGCTGTACCGCACCCAGTTCGCGCAGGACCCCGTCACCGTCGCCGCCTGAGGTCAGCGGTTGCGCCGGGATTCCAGCCCGTCCAGGATTCGATCGAGCCCGTAGGTGAACTGGCGGTCGCGCGCGGCCGTCGGGTCCTGGTTCCACGTGCCGGTCGCGTCCGTCTGCCGCAATCTCGGGTAGTCGGCGGCGGCCTGCTCGGCGGCGGGCCGCAGGCTGGCAACCAGTTCGACCTCGGTCTGACCGCTGCGGGTCAGCAAGGTCAGCCACGCGGCCTCGCTGATACCGATGCCGATGACATAGCTGATGACGGCACCGATCGCGTCGCTGCGTTCATCCGCTGCAAATCCGCCCACTTCGAACAGCGCGAGCATGCGGTCGTTGAGCCGCATGACATTCGGGCCCAGGTATGAGAGTCCGACCTGGCCGAGCGTCGAGGCCATCCACGGGTGATGCAGGATCATCGCCCGTAGACTCGCCGCGCACTGCTCGGTGGCTGCGCGCCACTGCGCCCGCGCCTCGATCTCGGGGACCCGGATCTCGCCGTACACCTCGTCGACGACCAATTCGATGAGCTCGTCGCGGTTGGCCACATGCCGGTACAGCGAGGTGGCGCCCGCATTGAGGCGGGCGCCGAGCTGACGCATGCTCAGCGCTTCCATGCCTTCGGCGTCCAAGAGCGCGACGGCCTCCGCCACGATCTGTTCTCTGGTCAGCGCAGGCTGTTCCCTGCCACGCCGCGGGCGCGTCCAGACCGATCCGACCTGCTGCTTCTCGACGGGCATGCCGACTCCTTTCGATGCCGTCAGCTTAGCGCACGACGTTCCCCGTTGCGAACGCTCGACATTCATTCGTACAGAGTTCGCATAGCAAGAACATCGTACGCAACACCGTTGAGAGAGTTTCCGAGGGACGCGATCGAGGCCCGTAACCCGCGGCGCTGGTGGATCCTGATCGTGCTGCGCCTCAGCATGTTGGTCCTGGTCATCGACAACTTCACTAGCGAAGGGCCGTTATAGTCGCAGCTCTGCATGGTGCTCCGCATACTCCGCACAGATGCCCGAAGCCTGATCAGGTAGGCACTGGCTTCCAGCGGGCGAAATAGCTGTGGTTCCCCGTTGTCGGACGGTCCGGCTTGATCAGAATTCGCCCGCGACGCCGAAGACCGTGCGGCCGGAGTGGGTGCCGCTCTGGATAGAGCGCAGTACTTGTTCGGCGTCGGTGATGGGGGACAAGTGCTCGATCGTCGAAAGATGTTGGGGCCGTAGGTCGTTGCCGAGACGAGCCCACAGAGCGCGGCGCTTGTCGCTGGGGACATAGGCGGAGTCGATGCCGAGGAGGGCGACGCCGCGCAGGATGAAGGGCATAACGGTGGTCGGCAGATCCGAGCCGCCGGTGAGGCCGCTGACCGCCACTGCGCCGCCGTAGCCGATTGCGCTGAGAATGTAGGCGAGGGATTTGCCGCCGACGCTGTCCACGGCACCGGCCCACGCGGCCTTTGTCAGGGGGCGCAGGGTGGCATCCGGGTCCGTCGGCAACCTGCCGATCACTTCGTTGGCGCCCAGTTCGGCGAGCAGGTCGGCCGCGTCGGTTTTGCCGGTAGAGGCGATCACCTCGAAACCGAGACCGGACAGAATGTCGATGGCGACGCTGCCGACGCCGCCGGTCGCGCCGGTGACGAGCACCGGGCCGGTTTCCGGGGTGAGCTCGCGATCGAGCAGCCCTTGCACGCTCAAAGCGGCGGTGAAGCCGGCGGTACCGAGCGCGGCGGCGTCGCGGGTGCTCAAGCCGTCGAGCTTCACGACCCAATCGGCGGGGACCCTGGCGTACTCGGCGAAGCCACCGTTGTGCGAGACGCCGATGTCGTAGCCGTGCGCCACCACCAGATCACCGGGGGCGAAGTCGTCGTCCTCGGAAGAGACGACCTCACCGGTGATATCGATGCCGGGGATGATCGGGTATTTCCGGACCACACCGCCGCCGGGGGTGATCGCCAGGCCGTCCTTGAAGTTTGCACTCGAGTAATGCACTTTGATCGTCACATCGCCGGGCCCGAGGAAGTCCTCGTCGACCTGTTGCCGCGTGAGCACGATCCCGCTGTCCGATTCGTGTGCCACCATCGCCCAGAACTCCATGTCGACGAGCATACGAGCGTCGGCATGCGCTGGGGCAGAACTTGCCGTCGAACGGGGTCGGCGGCACGTCGATCATTCCGGCACGAGTTCGACGCGGACGCCGAGCAGCCGAATCGGGCGGTCCAGGTCGAAGCGGTCGATGATGCGGAGCGCGGTTTCCACGATCCCGGCGATATCGGCGGTCGGCTCCGGAAGCTTCGCCTGTTTGCTGCGGGTGTAGAAGGTGTTGGTCCGGACGGTGACCGAGACCCGGATGCTGATACGACCGGCCTCGGCCATCTCCTCGGCGACCTCGGTGGCCAATCGTGCGACCTGGGCGCGGATGTCGCCGGGATCGGTGAGGTCGTGTGGGAAGGTCTCGGACTTGCTGCGGCCCACCGGAACTCGCGGATCGGTCGTCACATCGGTGTCGCCCTTGCCGCGCCCGAGCACCCAGAGGTACGGGCCGGTGTTAGGGCCGAACTCGGCGGCGAGGCGATGCCGGTCTGCCGCCATCAGATCGGCGACCGTCTCGATGCCGAGTTCGGCCATGCGGGCCGCGATCCGATTTCCGATGCCCCACAGGGCATGCGTCGGCCGGTGCGCCATCACCTCGGTCCAGTTCGCCGCGGTGAGCCGGAAGACGCCCTCGGCCGTACCCGCGCTGTCGTCCGGTTGCGCCGAGGACTTGCCTGCGGACTTGGCGAAACCGGTGGCGAGTTTGGCGGTCAGCTTGTTGTCGCCGATACCGATGGAACAGGTGAGATCCAATTCCGCTATGGCACTGCGGATCTCGCATGCCAATGCCTCCGGGTCGTCGGTGTCGGCGGCGAGAAATGCCTCGTCCCAGCCCCACACTTCGACACGCCCCGGAAAGGTCCGCAGCAGCGACATCACCTCGTCGGAGGCCTCCTCATAAGTGGCCATGTCCAAGGGCAGGAACACACCGTCGGGGCATTTGCGCTGCGCACTGCGCAGGGCCATCCCGGCACGGACGCCGAACGCGCGGGCGGGGTAGGACGCACAGGTCACCACCTTGCGTGGTTCGGTCGGGTCACCGTTGCCGCCGACGATGACCGGCAGTCCGCGCAACTCCGGATGACGGCGGAACTCCACCGCCGCCTGAAACTGATCGAGATCGACGTGCAACAGCCATCTGGCCACCTGTCCGTCATACCGCACGACACCGACAAGCTGCAGATATTCCGCCCAGACCCATTGCGTCACCCGAAAAACAGAACTAAATTCTGGATATGAAGATTCGAGATCGGTTGCTGCTGGCAGCCGAGCGGCAGTTCGCGGAACGGGGGGCGCTCGAAACGACACTGACCCAGATCCGCGACGCGGCGGGTGCGAGCGTCGGCGCGCTCTATCACCACTTCCCGGACAAGGCCGATCTGTACCGCGAGGTGTGGGCGTACGCACTCACCGACTATCAGCGGCACTTCTGGCGCGCGGTCGGCGACAGCACCGACGCACGGGAGGGCATCACAGCAGGCGTGCGCGAGCATCTGCGCTGGGTTGCCGAAAACCAATACCGGGCAAAGGTTCTCACCGCAGCCCGGCCGCCGGGGGTACGCGAGAGCGAGAGCAACCGCGAATTCATGACGAATGTGACGCGCTGGTGGCGGACCCATGCCGGGTACGGCGCGGTGCGTGATCTGAGCCTCGATCTCGTCTATGCCCTGTGGCTGGGCCCCGCCCAGGAGTACACGCGGCAGTGGCTCGGCGGTGACATGCGCATCGCACCACGGGATGTCGCCGACGAACTGGCCGAGGCTGCCTGGCAGTCGCTCGGCGTCTCGAATCACTGAGCAACCGGAACCGAAATCCGCACGGACCCGAAATCCGCATGAACGGAGCACCGATGACCGCCGATACGTTCACCCTCGACATCGAACTCGCCAAGCAGGTGCTGGCCCGCCAGCCCTTCGCCGAATTGGTCGGCACCGAGCTCACCGCGTTCGGCGACGGCGCCGCCACGCTGGTCGTGCCGATCCGCAAGGAACTCGGCCAGCAATTCGGTTTCGTGCACGGCGGCGTGCTGTCCTATCTTGCCGACAATGCGCTGACCTTCGCGGCCGGAACGGTCCTCGGGGCAAACGTGCTGACCGGTGGCTTCACCATCACCTACCTGCGTCCGGCCGCGGGCGTCCGGCTGCGCGCCGAGGCGGTCGTCAGCGGGTCGACCCGCCGCCAAGCCGTCGTCAACTGCGAAATCTTCGCCGAGAGCGACGATTCCGAGCCGGTACTGTGCGCCCTCGCCCAGGGCACCACCCGCACCGTGGACCGGGACCTGCCGAACAACGGCAACTGATCGGTTCGCGAGACGAAAAACGGGCCGTGCACGGAATTCTCGTGCACGGCCCGTTTCGGCCGGATCAGGCGGTGGCCGCCAGGGTGCGGCCGTCCAGCGCCGGCTCGGCGACCGGTTCGATGGCGTAGGCCAGGATGTCGGCCACGTCGGCGACGGGGCGAACGTCCAAGGCCGCCAGCACATCTGCGGGGACATCGTCCAGGTCCGGCTCGTTGCGGGCCGGGATGAACACCGTCTTCAGACCGGCGCGCTGAGCGGCGAGCAACTTCTGCTTCACGCCGCCGATCGGCAGCACCCTGCCGTTCAGCGTGACCTCACCGGTCATGCCGACATCGGCACGGACCTGCCTGCCCAATGCGAGCGACACCAGCGCGGTGACCATGGTGACGCCCGCCGAAGGACCGTCCTTCGGCACCGCGCCCGCCGGGAAGTGCACGTGGATATTGCGATCGAGCACCGACGGTTCGATGCCGATCTCTTCCAGGTGCGAGCGCACATAGGTGAGGGCGATCTGCGCCGACTCCTTCATCACATCGCCGAGTTGACCGGTCAGGGTGAGCGACCGCTCGCCCTCCGCAGCATTGGCCTCGATGTAGAGGACGTCGCCGCCGAGACCGGTCACCGCCAGTCCGGTTGCCACGCCGGGCACCGCGGTACGTTCCACCGAGTCGGGGGTGAATCGCGGACGGCCCAGGTATTCCTTCAGATCGCCCAGGTCGATCGTCAGCGCGTCATCCGGTGCGGATTTCACTGCGTCATAGCCCAGTTCTGCGCCATAACCCAGATCGGTCACCACCGATTTGGCTGCGGCCGAGTCGGTTCCGACCTCCGACAGCCGAGTCGCTGCCTTACGCAAAGCCTTCGCGATCAGCCGCTCCAGCTGCCGCACACCGGCTTCCCTGGTGTAGTTCGCGGCGATCTCACGCAGTGCCGCGTCGGTGATGGTCACCTCGTCGGTGGTCAGTGCGTTGCGTTCCAGCTGCCTCGGCACCAGGAAGTCGCGGGCGATGTCGACCTTGTCGTCCTCGGTGTAGCCGTCGACGGTGATCAGTTCCATCCGGTCCAGCAGCGGGCCGGGGATGGTGTCCATGACATTGGCCGTCGCGATGAAAAGCACATCCGACAGGTCCAGATCCAGATCCAGGTAGTGGTCGCGGAAGGTGTGGTTCTGCGCCGGATCGAGCACCTCGAGCAATGCGGCCGCCGGATCGCCACGGAAGTCGGAGCCGACCTTGTCGATCTCATCCAGCAGGACAACGGGATTCATCGAACCCGCTTCCTTCATCGCACGCACGATCCGACCGGGCAGCGCGCCGACGTAGGTGCGGCGGTGGCCACGGATCTCCGCCTCGTCGCGCACGCCGCCGAGGGCGACGCGAACGAACTTGCGGCCCATAGCGCGTGCCACGGACTCACCCAGCGAGGTCTTGCCGACACCGGGCGGACCGACCAGCGCGAGCACCGCGCCCGAGCCGCGCCCACCGACAACCTCCAGACCACGAGAGGCCCGCCGGGAACGCACCGCCAGGTACTCGACCATGCGGTCCTTCACCTCGTCGAGTCCGTGGTGATCGGCGTCCAGTACCGCACGGGCAGCCGAGACATCGGTGCTGTCAGTAGTTTTCACTGTCCACGGCAGCTCGAGCACGGTGTCGAGCCAGGTTCGGATCCAGCCGGATTCCGGGCTCTGATCGCTGGCCCGCTCCAGCCTGCCGACCTCGCGCAAGGCCTCTGCGCGGACGTCCTCGGGCAGGTCCGCCTGCTCGACCCTGGTCCGGTAGTCGTCGGCGCCATCGGGCTCGTCTTCGCCGAGTTCCTTCCGAATGGCGTTGAGCTGCTGACGCAGCAGGAATTCGCGTTGGCTCTTCTCCAGGCCCTCGCGCACGTCGTCGCTGATCTTCTCGGTGACCTCGGCCTCGGCGATATGCGCCTTGGTCCATTCGATCAGCGTGGTCAAACGCTTGCCGGCCTCGGGGGTTTCGAGCAGTTCCCGCTTCTGGTCGTTGCTCAGGTACGGTGCGTAGCCCGCAGTGTCGGCGATCGCCGACGGGTCGGTCAACTGATTGACCGCGTCGATGATCTGCCAGGCCTCGCGGCGCTGCAGCACCGAGACGACCAGCTTCTTGTATTCGGCCGCAAGTTCTTTGGTGCGCCCATCGGCCGCGGGCGATTCGACCGCTTCGGCCTCGACCCAGAGCGCAGCGCCTGGCCCGGTCACCCCGTGGCCGATCTTCGCGCGCCGTTCGGCCTTCAACACCGCAGCCGGTGCGCCGCCGCGCATCCGTCCGACCTGTTCGATGGTGGCGACGACGCCGTAGGAGGCGTAGCCCTCGGTCAGTCGCGGCGCGAGCAGCACCGCTTCGGTCTTCGCCGCCCGCGCGGCGTCGATGGCGGCCTGCGCCGATTCGTCCAGTTCGATGGGCACGACCATGCCCGGCAGCACGATCGGATCGGTCAGGAACAGCACCGGCAGGTTCTGTGGTGTAGTCACGTGTTCGACCCTTCCAAAAGTTGAGCGATGCCCAGTCAACCCCGGCGGTTCCACGTTTGTTCCGGCCTACTCGCCACGTTCGCTCAGGGCGAATCGTCGAATATCGGCGAGAGTCTCGGTCCAGCCGCTACACCTCTCCCAGCGGCCATCCAGCCAGCGCGACCGGTATCGATGTCTCCAGCGACAAGTCGATGGAACCAATCGCCCATTCGCCACGTCCAACCATGTTGTAGGACACGAGACGTCGATCGCTGAACGAGAGCGATCGCACTGAAGCGATGAAGATGGGGCGGACTATGGGCGATGTCGACCCGGTGGCGGGGCAGATCGAGCGGCCGCAGGAGGCGCCGATCCGCACCAGGGGTATTGCGTGGTCTACGGACCGGTTCGCAGAGTATCTGGAGCCGATGTTCCCCGAGGGAAACGTCAACTACGACGATCTCGCCTTCGCAGGCGATCTCCTCTGGGACAGCTGGCGCACAGACCCATACGACTAGTCCGACTACCGTTCCGGATTCCCATTCGGACGCCTCTCGAGTGCGAATCCAACGCCTTCAGGCCTGGTTCGCCGGTCACGGCATCGAGATCCGAAAAGTATCGACCGACAACGAGGCCAACGAGCCGCACTGAGCAGGTGCTCGCATCGACGCGACCCCGGACTCCGACCGAGTTCGGGGTCGCGGTCGTGAGCCGTCACGACCGCACGGGCCCGCGTTGACACCCCACCGGAGCCAATGAGAATGTTGGAGCCTCGATATGTCACTACCCGGTCAGCACTAGGGAGACTCCGCGATGTCAGTGATCGCCTCCGGTGTATTCATCGACTGGGAAAATCTGACCGGACAGTCCAAGTTCACCGTCGATCTGATTACTTTCCCTATATTCAGCGCATTGGCGGGCTGGCTCACCAACTGGACCGGCGTGCTGATGTTGTTCTGGCCCGTCGCATTCCGCGGTGTCCGGATCCCGGGTCTGCACGTGTTGTATCCCTATTTCCCGCGCCGGGTCCAGGTGCTGCCGACATTTTCGGGAGACGGGCGCAGGCTCGGATTCCAGGGATTTATTCCGGCGCGCGCAGAAAAGATGGCAAGCATCTGTGTCGATAAGGCATTGATGCGGATCGGCAGCCCGAAGGATTTCATCCACGAACTGGATTTGGACGGAATCGCCGACTACATAGCAATACTCGCGAGCAAACAGGTGCAGCCGCTGGTCGACGAGCTGATGTACCGGGAGAACCCGGATCTGTGGCGCACCATGCCGCGCGCGATGAAGCAGCTTGTCTATCAAAGAGTGGATCGCGAACTACCCGCCCTGTGCAGGCGCGCCTTCGAATCACTCGGCGACAATGTCGATCAGCTCATCGATATCAAGAGTTTCGTCATCCGGTACCTGCAGGAGAATCCGTACATCCTGAAGGACCTGACCACCACCATCGCGGCGCCCGAACTGAAGTTCATGGTGCGAGTCGGTTTGCTCGGCGCACCGTTCGGCCTGCTGCTCGCTCTGTATCTGCACGCACACGGCCATATTCCGGTGCTCGGCTGGGTGCCGGGCTGGGTGATCGTGCTGCTTGCGGGCGCGGCGATCGGCGTCATCGTGAATGTGATCGCGGTCAAGATGGTGTTCGAGCCGGGTGATCCGCAGCCGCGCTACAAGTACTTGTGGCGGCAGGCGCTGCTGGCCAAGCGGCAGCCACAGGCCGCGACCGACCTCGCGCACATCCTTGCCTATCAGGTGTTGACCCTGCCGAATCTGTCGAAGGAACTGCTCGAGGGCCCCAACGGCGACAAGACCCGCCGGCTGCTGGAGCGATTGATCGCCGACGAGATCCATCGCCAGCTCGGCCCGACCACCTCGTTGGTGCGCGCGGCCTTCGGACGCCGCCAGTTCGACAACCTCAAGGTCGGCGCGGCAGGCGCGGCGGTCGGCTTGGCGCCGAGTCTGGTCGAGGACGAGGTGTTCACCCGCGAGCAGGCGAAAAAGATCGACGAATTCGCCGCCCGCAAGCTTCAGACCCTGACACCGGGTGAGTTCATGGAGATGTTCTACGCCTCGGTCGAGCAAGACGCCTGGCTGCTCTATCTGCACGGCGCAGTGCTGGGCCTGGTCGTGGGGGCGACCCACCTGCTCGTTTTCGGTTGGTAACCACCTCCCCTAAATACAAGCACGCATGCTTGCATTTTTCTGGGCCCGCTGCGATGCTGAAGCGCGACGGCGCACCGAGCAGTGTGCCCGCGACCGGCAAGGAAACAGATGGTTGACCTCGACGCGCTACTCGGCGACTTCGCAGCGGAATGCGCGGATCTCGAACTCCTGGTCGCGCCGCTGGCGCCGGCAGACTGGTCCACTCCCACGCCCGCCGCAGGCTGGGATATTTCACATCAGATCGGCCATCTGGCCTGGACCGACGAGGTGGCCATCCTCGCCGCCACCGACGGATCCGGCTTCGCACACATGCTTGCCGAGGCCGCACCGAAGGCGCTGACCTTTGTGGACGAGGCCGCCGAAGCCGCCGCCGCCACGCCGCCGCCGGAATTGCTGGAGCGCTGGCGCCGGGGCCGGACCGCCCTCGCCGCCGCCCTGCGCGCGGTGCCCACGGGCACCAAGCTGGCCTGGTTCGGCCCACCGATGAGCGCGGCGTCGATGATCAGCGCCAGGATCATGGAGACCTGGGCGCACGGCCAAGACGTGGCGGACGCCCTCGGCGTCACCAGGACACCGACCGCCAGGCTGCGCACGGTGGCCCACCTCGGCGTGCGCACCAGGAATTTCGCCTACTCCGTGCACGGCAAAACCGCGCCTGCCGAGGAATTTCGAGTAGAGCTCACCGCGCCGGACGGCACCCTGTGGGCGTGGGGCCCCGCCGATGCCGCACAGCGGGTCAGCGGACCCGCCCTCGACTTCTGTTTGTTGGCGACACAGCGCCGTCATCGTGACGACCTGGCGCTGGAGACAATCGGCGCGGACGCCGCGGACTGGCTGGCGATCGCGCAGGCGTTTGCCGGAAATACCGGAGAGGGCCGAACGGCGGGTCAGTTCGCCTGACCCGCCGTACTTCCCGACCACCCGTTCAAGCTTCGGGAGCGGGCGAGCGCCACACTTGGGTGCGCCGTACGTGTCGACGGCCGGACGCCGTTGGCCGGGGTGTCTCGATGTGGCAGTCGAGAATGACGCTCGCCAGCTAAGTGGGTTTACCCGCCCGTCAGCTGCCGGAAACATCGAACATCCGAAAAATATGCGCGATCCCGGCGCTGATGACACCCTTCGCCCGGCTTTGTGATGCTGCTCTCACCGATACGGCAGCCCCACAGGCAACACCGTAACCTGGACAAGTGTACGGCTTTCAACGATGCGGGCCGCGCTGCAAGGGGAGCAGGGGCGGAGGGAAGGAAAAAGCATCGTGACTGCACACAAGCCTGCTCAGGTCGTTCGGCATGCCGCGATCGTGCTCGCAGGCGCAGCCAGTCTCAGCCTCACCGTTGTCTCCGGGGCCTACATCGTGAACCAGATGGCCGATACCCATCGAGCAGGCAGCGAACTCTCAGCACCGCCTACCACGACCGCCGAGGACATCGCCGCCGACGCAGGCCCCACCATCTCCGAGGCCCTGCGGACCGGCGGAAGTCGCGATCTCCCTGCGCTATTCGTGCACCTGCCCGTCGATACGACCGCTGCACCCCCGAATATCGCTGCACCACATATCAATCCGGCCGTCGGCACTCCGGCAGGCCTGGCCGGAAAGCTCCGGCTCGGTACCACCTATGTCGGTGCGCAATTGACCCCGATCCGCGCCGACACCATCGCCTTCACTGTCGACACCAACGCACTGACTGTGCTGTCGGACTTCCTGCTGTCCACACCGATCCGGGACCGGCTCGGCGTCGGCAACGACCCGGCCGCGACCACGCAGGTGCGCACCGAACTCGACACCCACGGTCAGGTCACAGTGACGTTTTCCGACCCGACCCTGGGTGAGCACGCACTGCGCCTGAACCGATACACCGCACCGACTCCAGAGGACGCGCCGAACGCGACGCCGCAGGAATCCGCAGTCACCAGTGCGACGACGGCCGACACGGCGGCACCCGAAACTCCGGTCGCACCTGTGGACTCGACACTGCACCCGCAACTGAAGACCGCGCCGAGCACCATCAACGTCTGACCTACGCACGACCACATCCAGTTGCCGACCTATGGCAACAACTGATTTCGTATGCACATGGGTAATTCACCGGGCACACCCACAACCCCCGGCCCGCAACGAAACAGTCGCGGCACCCACGACCGGCAAGAATCGCGGAGCGGCGGGGGAGACTCACCGGGCGGAACAGACTTCTGCGTGATCGGTGGGGGGATCGTCGGTGTGGCGACGGCACATCGGATTCTCCAGCGCCATCCCGGGGCCAGCCTGGTGCTCGTCGACAAGGCCGCGGCGTTGGCCACCCATCAGACCGGGCACAACAGCGGCGTCATCCATTCCGGCATCTACTATCCGCCCGACAGTTTGAAGGCGAGACTGTGCAGGCAGGGTGCGCAGTGGACGAAGGATTTCGCCGCAGCGCACGGGATTCCGTTCGAGGTGTGCGGAAAGCTGCTGGTGGCCACCGACGCCGCCGAATTCGAGCGAATGCTCGCGCTGCACGAGCGGTCGGTGACCAATGGGGTGGATGTCGAATTGATCGACGCCGCCGAGCTCATTCGCCGCGAACCACATGTGACAGGGGTCGGGGCGCTGTTCGTGCCGAGCACCGGCATCGTCGACTACACCCGCATCACCACGGCGCTGGCGGAGGAGATCCGGCGGGCGGGCGGGCAGATTGTGCTCGGCGCCGAGATCGATGCGATCACCGAGACCGATGACGCGGTGACGATCGCGGGCCCTTCGGGTTCCTGGACCGCACGCACCCTGGTGGTGTGTGCCGGTCTGCAGGCCGATCGAATGGCAGCGCTCGCGGGCCTGCGCACCGATTTCCGTATCGTGCCGTTCCGCGGCGAGTACTACCAGCTGCCTGCCGAACGCGCCGGGCTGGTGCGGACATTGATCTATCCGATCCCCGATCCGAACCTGCCGTTTCTCGGTGTACATCTGAGCCCGACCATCGACGGCGAGCTGACCGTCGGCCCGAACGCAGTGCTCGGGCTGGCCAGGGAGGGCTACCGCAAGGGCAGCGTCAATGCCCGCGACGCCCGCGAGGTGCTCGGGTTCCCCGGCGTCCACCGGGTGGCCCGCACCCATCTGCGCACCGGGGTGCGGGAGTTGCGCAACTCGCTGTTCAAACGCGGCTACCTGGCCGAATGTCGGCGGTACTGTCCCGAGCTGACGATCGCGGACCTGCGGCCACGCGAGGCAGGAATCCGGGCGCAGGCGGTGCTGCGCGACGGCACTCTGGTGCACGACTTCATGATCGAGCGCACGCCGCGGTCGATCCATGTGCTCAATGCGCCGTCACCGGCGGCGACCTCCGCCATGCCGATCGCCGAGCATTTGGTCGATCAACTCTGATCCGCCACCATCCGGCAACCAAGCAACCGCCCGGTCGCAATGCGGAAAGCTGTCCAACCAAATCCTCGGCAACCCCCAATAAACCCAATAAAGAGGAGAACTGTAGTACTTTTATCGGCAGCCGTGGAACAGGGAGGGCCTATGGGCCACATCAAGTACGCGAGTGACGTCGGAGCACCTGTCGAGGTTGCCTTCACCTACACGGACAACCATCTGTTCGTGCCGGACTGGATGTTCGCTGTCGCCGGCTTCGAGCCGACCGGGGAGATCGATCACGGCCTCGGGGCGGGCTACACGACCACAGCGCGGCTGGCCTGGTGGCGGCCGGCGGTGCTCTGCGAGATCACCGAGTACCGACGCAATGTGGTAATCGGCTATACGCTGCGCGGACGGCTAACGGGAACACTCACACTCAGATTCGATCCACTCGGCTACGGACGGTCGGTGCTGACGTCCGAGGCGGAGTACGCTCCACCGAGCGGCCTACTCGGCCGCCTGTGCCTCGGTTTGGTCGACTCCGCCGTAAAATCGGCGCTGCGCCGCACCGAGTCTCAGTTGCGAAGGGAGATAGAGGAATTCCACGGTACCGATCTTGTCGGTCGGATTGCGTAGGGTGCCAGCCATGATCATCGTGAGCACCGACGGATCCTGCCTCCGCAACCCCGGTGGCGCCATCGGCTGGGCGTGGGTCAATCATCAGGGCTCTTCCCGCAGTGGAGGAGCCGCGTCCGGGACCAATCAGGTCGCGGAGCTACGCGCGGTGCTGGAGGCGATCCTCGCGCATCCCGGGGAAGAACCCCTGTTCATCGAGAGCGATTCGCTCTACGCGATCAAATGCGCGTCGGAGTGGATCTCGGGCTGGCGGGTCAACGGGTGGCGCACCTCCACCGGAGGCGCGGTGAAGAATGTCGAGCTCATCAAGCAGATCGATAGAGCCATCGCCACCCGGCCCGGGCCGGTCCGGTTCCGCTGGGTCCGTGGCCATGTCGGCAATTACTTCAACGAGCAGGCCGACAAGTTGGCGGGCGAGGCCGCCAGGCAGGCCGCGGTGACAGCCGCGGGCAGCGAAGTGGCGGCCGCGGAGCTGCCGACGGTGCCCGAGCTGCCGACGGTGGTCGAACTGTCGACGCCGGTCGAGGTGGCCGAGCCCGACAAAGAAAAGACTCCCGGGCCGCGGTCCGCGGGGAAGCCGGTCGCACCGGCGGCGCCTCAGACATTGACACTGTTCTGAGTCCGCCGGCGCGAACGGAGCGCAGGACCGCCCGAAAGACCTCCGGCGGTGGTGTCTCAACCCACCGCCGGAGGCGCTTCGGTCGGGTCAGTTATTGCCGAGCTGCTTGAGGATCGGCAGGTCGAACTTGTTGACCAGCCACTTGTCGCCGTCCTTTGCCAGGCCGGCAACCACGACGAGTTCGACTCGGCTCGGCGGCTTGCCCGCCGCGGCGATGTTGACATTGGTGGTGGTCTGGCCGATCACCACGAGCACGGTGGCCTTGTCCTTGTCACCGGACTGGAAGCCGCACTGCATGTCGTATGTCGACGACTTGGCCTTGGCATCGACGACCACACCCTTGAGGTCCTGGCCGAGCTTGCCGAAGGTTTCCTTCCACTCGCCGGTCGAGGCGGCGTCCACCTTCTTCAGGTAGTCGTCGATGGTGTCCGGGTCGTAAGTGGAGATGAGACGGCCATATTCGCAGGCAGCCTTGGTCGCGTCGGCTTGCGCGTCCAGCTTGTCGCCGCGATCGGTGGCCTGCAGATAGAACACCGCGACCGCGGTTACCGCGGCCACCAGCAGAATGCCCGCCACGAAGGCGGCAACCACCGGAACAGCCCCGAAGCCACCCTTGGCGGCGTCGGCGGCGGGCTTGGCTTCCGCCGTCTTCTTCTCAGCCGACTTGGTCTCGGCTGCATCTTTGTCCGCGGCTGCAGTCCCCGCGGCATCCGACTTTCCGAGCTCGACTGTCTTATCGTCGGCTACCGGACTGTCCGGTGCCGTCGAGTCGGCGGCAGTGGTGTCCTCGGCCTCCGGGTCCCGCTTCGATTCGGGGTTGTCGGTTCCAGCATCATCGTTGGACATCGATACAATCCTGCACTTTCCCGGCGCGCCCTGGCACACCGATTCAGCCTCGTCAGCTCGCATGCGGCGAACCGTTCGAACTCTGCGGGCGAGTATCCCCGCCCGGCGGCAGCGCTGCCGAGGCGGGTTGTTTCGAGCGACCTGTACGCAGTCGCCGGCGGTGGTCGACTCACCGCACCGGCGGGAGGGTCATTTCATTCGGATCCACGTTGGGCGGTACCTGGGCACCATTGTCGGGAACGTTCGGTCGCGGTGCGTTCGCCGAACCGCGAATCTGCAGTCCGGGCGGCGGGCTCTCGCAGTAGTTCCACTTGGGCAGCGAGCCGTCCTGGATGACCTCATTGCGCAACGGCACATGCTTGTACTGGCAGATCGGCCGAACCCAGATGTCGGCGATGGTGAAGAATTCGCCGTCGTGCGCGGGCACACCCGCCGCCGACAGACCGACCTTCAACGAGGGGAACAGGGCCTGCAGCGCCGGGATGCGCAACTGCGCGGCCTTGGTCATCGCCGAGAAATTGGCAGCCAGACTGGTGATCGGGTCCGAGGTCTTGTCCAGCACCGCGCCGAGACTGGTCAGCTGGCCGGGCGCCTGCTCGAGAATCGTCTGCAATTCGGCGTTGGCGTTGTTGAACTGAGTGAACAGCGCACCCGAATTGCGGGTCAGCGTGGCCAGATCGGGCTGGGCATGCGAGGTGGTGTCCGCGATGGTGCGCAGATTGGTGATCAGGTTCTGGGTCTGCGGCAGCAGCGAATCGAAGCCCGCCATGGCCAGGCTGATGCCGTTCACCATGCCGCGCAACTGATCAGGGCCGCCGCTGAGCGCGATGTCGAGCTCGGAGAGGATGGCACCGAACTTGTCCGGGTCGATCTGCGCGATCAGCGCGCTGGAGTTGTCGAGCACCGACCACACCGGGGTCGGGGTCTTGATCTTCTCCGGATCGAACTTGATGACCGAACCGTCACGAAGATAGGGCCCCTGCTCGGTGCCCGGCCGGAAATCGACGTATTGCTCGCCCGCGCCGGACAGCGCCTGCACCGCGATCGCGGTATCGACCGGAATCTTGTACTTCGAGTCGATCTGGGCCTTGGCGGCGATGGACTGGCCGCGGTCGGTCAGCTCGATCGAGGTCACCTTGCCGATCCGGTATCCGCGCAGCGTCACATCGTTGCCGGGCTGCAGACCACCCGAGCGGTCCAGATTCACCGTGACGGTGTAATTGGACTTCAGCGGGTTCACCCGCATGACGCTCACCAGCAGATAGCTGGCGCCGACGAGGAACACCAGCACCAGACCGATGCTCGACAACAGGAGCTTGCGCCCGAACAGGTTCTTCAGCCAGGTCACTTATAGGCCCCCGTCACTCGGGCTTGGATCAACTGCAGGACGGTGATCAGGCTGCCCGCGAAATCGCCCACGTCACGAAGATCCTGGATCTTGCCGTGCGCCGGGTCACTCAGCACGCTGAGGTCGAGGTTCGTCGCGGTCGCGTAGACGGCGAGGCTGTTGCCGCGGAACGACGCGTCGACACCGGGTTTCATCTCGCGCAGCGCATCCAGCGCCGGTCCGAAATTCTGTTCGGTCCTGGCCAGCGCGTCCATCAGCTGATGGACATTGTCGAGCAGGCTGGCCAGTTGACCGCCCGAGCTGCTGGCGTAGTCGCCGAGCGCCGCGCTGGTCGTCGAAATCTTGGTCAGCAAATCGCCGATGGCCCGGTTGTTCTCCGCGACGGCACCGATCATCTGCGGCAGCGTGTCGGCGACCTGACCGAGTTCCGAGCGCCTGGTCTCGATGGTCGTCGCCAGCGCGCTGAACTGGTTGAGCACGTTGTCGACGCGGGTGGTGTTGTCGTTCAAACTTGTGACGACCCCGGTCATCTCGGTGATCAGATGTGCCATCTGCGCACCGCGACCGCCGACGATCGAATCCAGCTCCGAGGTCAGCTTGCTCAGCGCGGCGACACCGCCGCCGTTGAACAGCATGGAGACCGAGATGAGCAGCTCCTCGACCGTGGCGCCTGCCGAGGTCTTGTCGAGCCCGAGCGTGTCACCCTGGTGCAGGATCTGCGTGCCCGGCTCCGACTTCGGCTTGGACACCGAGATGAAAACATCACCGAGCGGTGTGGCCTGACGCAGCTCGGCGGTGCTGCCGAGGGGCAACTCGATGTCCTTGCGAATGGTCAGATCGACGATGGCCTGGAAGTTCTTCGTCCTGATGTTGGAGACCACCCCGACATCCGAACCGCCGATCTTCACCTTGGCCTGATCCGGCAGGTTCAGCGCGTTCTCGAAAACCGCGTGCACGGTGTAGGTTTCGCCGCTCGCGCCCGGCTTGGGCAGCGGCAGTTTCTCCACGGTGAATCCGCAACCGGAGGTCACCGCGACACCGGTCGCCACCGCCAACGCGATCAGCGTGCGGCTTGCGTTCTTCATCAGCCGGTTGGTCATTTGGTCATCCCCAGCAGTGCCGCCGTAATTCCCAGGTCGGGTCCCAGGTCCTCGAGCCTCCCGGTTCGGCATCCGTCCGGCTTCATCTGAATCCGTTCACAGAACACGCTCAACAGCTCGCCGTTGAGGAAGGTCTGGATATTTCCGTGCAGTCGGATGTAACCCATCTCCCTGTTCACCGACCGATCGAGGTTGTACATGAGCAGCGGCGCGATATCGACGACCTCGGTGACGCCACGCGCATTGGCGCGCAGTTGGTCGGTCACCTTGGTCAGCCCGACGAGCGAGCTCGACAACTGATCCTGGTACTGCACGAACACCGAACTGGTGTTGTTCAGGAAGTCGTTGAGCTGTTGCAACGTCGCCTCGAGGCCGGGCGCCTGATCGGCCAGCAGTCCCGTCATCTGCGTCATCCGATTGCTGAAATCACGGACGGACTGGTCGTTTTCGGCCAGCATCGTGGTCAGCTCGTTCAGCTTGACGATGATGTTGGAGACCGCATCCTTGTTGTCGACACCGACCTTCAGTGCGCCGGAGAGCGCATTGAGTGTGTCGCGCATCTTTTCGCCCTGGCCGTTCACCATCGGGTACAGCACCCGGCCCGAGAGTGGGCCGATGCCTTCGGAACCGGGTTCGGGCTTCAGTGCGGCGGCGAACTGATCGATGGTCTTGATCATCGTATCCAGCTCGACCGGCGTCCTGGTGCGCGCCTTCAGCAGGTGGGCGCCGTCGGACATGGTGGCGCCCTGGGTGTAGACCGGGGTCAGCTCGATGTGTCGATCGGTCACGATGGACGGCGAAACAATCGCGGCCATCGCATCTTTCGGGATCTTCACCCCGGAGTCGATCGACAGGTGGACCTCGACCAGAGTGCCCTTCGGAATGATCTTGTCTACCTTGCCGACTTCCAGCCCGAGCACCGTCACCGGATTGCCCTCGTACATACCCGCGATGTTCTCGAAGTCCGCGGTGATGTGCATTTGGTTGCCGAAGGCGTTGTTCACCGAGCTCGGCAGAATCGAGCAGCTGCCGACCGCGAGCGCCGCGGCGCTGATCGCGACGGTCTTGGCGATGGTCCTGAGGTTCATCCCTGGCATCCCTCGATCATGTGGGCGAAGCACAACCAGTTATCGGGGAACACCCACGGCAGACCGACCTCACCGTAGGGACCGTTGCCGAACGCATTGTTGAACTGGCGCACCGACACCGGCATGATCTGCAGCAGCCGGTCGAGATTGTCCTTGTTCTTCTGCAGACCCTCTGCCATGGTGTTCAGCTGCGTGATGGTCGGGCCGAGCTGGTTGTTGTTCGCAGCGCCGATCTCCTGCAACTGCCTACTGAGCGTCGACACATTGTCCAGCAGCTGGCGCAGCAGGCCCTGGCGCTCCATCACCCGGTTCGCGATGGCCTCGCCCTGGGTGATCACCAACAGCACACTGTTGCGGTTGTCGCCGAGAATCTGGGTGACCCGATTGAGATCCTTGAGCAGACCGTCGACCTCGCCCTTGCGCGCGTCCATCACCTTGGCCAGCACGCCGATGCTGTCCAGCGCCTGCGCCGTGAGCTGCGGTGAATCGCCCATCTGCTTGTTGATCATGTCCAGCGAGGTAGCCAGCTTCTTGGTGTCGAGCGCCTCGAACTTCGGGGTGCCGATCTCGACCACATCGGCGAGGTTGTAGGGAACCGCGGTGTTGGACAACGGAATCCGATTGCCCTTCAGACCCGAACCGTCACCCGGCTCCAGATCCACGTACCTGGCGCCCAGCAGCGTGGCCATCTTGATGGAGGCCTTGGCGTCCGGTCCGAGCTCGATGTCGTCATTGACGCTCAGGGAGAGCAGAATGTGCCCGCCCTCGAGCTTCGCATCCGCAACCCGGCCACTCGGGACGCCGGCCACGTTGACCTTGTCGCCGACCTTGACCCCTGCGGTCTGGGCGAATTCGGCCTTCACCGTCTGCTCGCCGACACCGATCAGCTTGTAGACGCTCGAGCCGATCAGCAGCCCGAGAACGAGCACCGCGCCGACGACGCCGAGCCAGAAGTTCCGGTTGTTGTCGAACCTGGATCTGATCTTGGTCATCATGGGCGGCACACCGCCGACTGTCCGTTGCCGCCGATCTGGGTGAGCAGACCGCGCGGGAGCAGGATGCCGTACAGCGAGACATCCAGTTTGCACATGTAGGCGTTCGCGTAGGCGCCGTCCTGGGTGGCCTTGCCGAGGTTCGAGAGCATCCCCGGCAGGTCGATGGCCGCCTGGTCGAGCCTGGCGCCGTTGGCGATCAGCAGCGTCAGCGCGGCGCTCGTCGAGTCCTGCG
Source organism: Nocardia sp. CWNU-33 (assembly GCF_046764895.1). Lineage (NCBI taxonomy): Bacteria > Bacillati > Actinomycetota > Actinomycetes > Mycobacteriales > Nocardiaceae > Nocardia > Nocardia sp. CWNU-33. The sequence goes on from NZ_JBKOQN010000003.1 coordinate 88,451, forward strand.
CCGTCTTCATCTTCGGCTGAACCAGTCCGATCATGTCGACCAGGGAGCTGGTCGCATCCGCGATCTGCTCGGTGGATTGCTGCAGGGACTGTCCCTGGTCGTACAGACCGCCGATCAGTGACCGGGTCTGGGTCACCAAGGTCTCCAATTCATCACCTCGCTTGGCCAACCCCTGCATCACGCCGCTGAGGTTGGTGATCACATCGCTGAGAATTGCGTCCCGGCGCTGGAAATCCGTGGCCAGGGTCGCGGCTTGAGTGATGAACGCGCTCAACGAAACACCGTCACCCTGCAATGCCTGGATGAAGGTCTCCGACAGCCTGTTCACCTGCTCGGGCTGCAATACCTGGAACAGCGGCTGGAATCCGTTGAGCAGCGCCGAAACGTCGAAAGACGGCTCGGTGCGTTCCAGTGGAATGCTCGCCTTGTTCTTCAGTGCGGCCGGGCTCGCCGATTTGCCCGGCGCCAGCGCGATATACCGCTGGCCGATCAGGTTCTGGTAGCGGACAAGGGCTTTCGTGTCGTCGTATACCGTCTGGTTGCGCTGCACGATGAACGTCACCTTGGCGTCGTTCTTGCGGTCGAGTTCGATCTTCTCGACCTTGCCGACCCGCACGCCTGCCATACGGACGTCGTCGCCCTCACGCAGTCCGAGCACATCGGTGAATGTGGCCGTGTAGCTGTTGGTGTCACCGTCGACGACGCGCGCGAGGGTGTTCCAGATGACCACGGTCACCAGGATCGACACCAACGCGAACAGACCGAATCCGATCAGTGGTTTGCGAACGCTCACTTGCCCTCACCGCTCTCGGTGACCTGCAGGGTTCCCCCACGCAGCGCCGAACTCAGCAACAGATATTCGGCGGTCGTCGGACGCCGCCCGAGCAGCGCAGTGATCGCGGCATCTCCTTCGTACGCAATGGGACCGGCCGACGGAGTACTGGCCGGTTGCGCGGGTAGCCCCGGCTCCGGCGCCGGCTTGGCCGCCGGCGCGGGAGTGGGGGAGCCGCCGGGTGCGGGCGGGAACAGCTGGGGGAAAAGCCCTTCCAGCGGTGTGCCCGCGAACGGACTCGAGGACCTCGGCGCGTTCGAGCCGGGCACACCGGCGGTGTCCGCGGTGCCACCCGGAGTGGTCACACCCGGGATGTCCGGCAGACCCGCGGGCAGCGGCAGCCTCGGCAGGCCGGCCGCCGAATCCAGCGCCCGCGGCCGCATCGACTCCGGCAGGTAGCCGGGGTCGGCGATCGCCGGTGCGGTGACGCAGCTCGGACCGGGCAGACTGCCGTAGCGAGGGCAGTCGTCCACGGTGTACGGCTTGTACGGGGTGAGCGTGACGCCTGCGTTCCACACCATCTGCCGCTGCGGGCCCCAATGGAAGGTCTGGCTCAGTTTGCGCAGCGAGGTGTTGAGGCTCTCGATCGCCTCCGGGATCGAGTTCGCATCGCCCGCGAGCGCACCGAACATGTCGCTGGTGCCCGCGGTCACCTGCTTGCCCACGTCACCGTTGCGCGCGAAGAGTGCGTTCACGGTGTCCACCGTGCCCGCGCCGTTGGAGATCAGCGCGATCAGCGCGGTGCGCCGGTCGGCGATCGTCTGTGCGGTCTTCACCGAGCTGCCGAGCACGTCGAGCAGCTCCGGCGCGGACTGGTTGAGCGCCTGGAACGAGTGGGAGAAATCGTCCAGCAGCACACCGAGATTCGGGATCGACTCGTCGACCGCGGTGAGCCAGCGATCCAACCGTTCGACGGTGGAGCCGGGCATCCGGCCACTGCCGTCGAGCGCCTGCGACAGCGTGCCGAGCACGCGGCCGAACTGCACCGGGTCGATCTTGTCGAGGATGGTGCGGACCGTGGTCAGCGTGTCCTGCAGCGCGATGGTGCCTTGGCTGCGGTCCTCTTCGATCTGCGAGCCATCGTGCAGGTACTGGTCGGCGGGTCCGTTGAAGACGAGCTCGACGGAGGTGACGGCGAACAGGTTGCTCGGGACAACACGGGCGGTCACATTCGACGGGATGTCGCCGGCGAACTCCGGCTTCAGCTCGATCTGTACCTTCTGCTCTTCGCCCTTGGCGGCCACGTTGACGTTCTTGACAGCCCCGACGAGCACGCCGCGGAACTTGACGTCGGCCTGGCTCGGCAGTCCGTCGCCAGTGGTCGTCAGATTGGCGACCACATTCACCTTCGGCACGAAATAGCCACGGTAGCGGGCCATCAGGAAGCCCAGGATCAGCGCGAAGACGACCAGACCGCAGACGCCTGCGATGAGCAACTGCCGCATGGTGGGTCCGCGCCCACTCGGATCGATGATCATCTCGCCCTACCCAGAAATCCGGATGCCAGGGTTGACGCCCCAGATCGCCAACGTCATGAACAGGTCCGCGAACACCACCACGATGATGCACATCTTGATCGCCCGGCCTGCCGCGACACCCACACCTTCCGGTCCACCGGAGGCGAAGAAGCCGTAGTAGCACTGGATAAACGTGGTGATCGCGACGAACAGCATGGCCTTGGCCAGTGAGTAGAGCACGTCCGTCGGTATGAGGAACTGATAGAAGTAGTGCGCGTAGGTGCCGCTCGATGTGCCTCCGATCAGCTGCACGGTCAGCGAGCACGAGATGTAGGCCATGGCGAGGCCGAGGCAGTAGAGCGGGACGATGGCGACCATCGCCGCGAACATGCGAGTGCTCACCAGGTAGGGCAGCGGCTTGATGGCGATGGAGTCGAGCGCGTCGATCTCTTCGGAGATGCGCATCGCGCCCAGCTGCGCGGTGAATCGACAGCCTGCCTGTGCGGCAAATGCCAAGGCCGCCAACAGCGGTCCCAGTTCTCGGGTGGTGGCGAAGGCCGAGATGGCGCCGGTGATCGGGCTGAGGCCGAGCAGATTCAGCGAGGTGTAGCCCTGGATGCCGACCGTCATGCCGCCGAACGCGCTGAGGATCAGCACGACGCCGATGGTGCCGCCGCCGACGACCAGGCTGCCGTTGCCCCAGGTGACATCCGACAGCAGCCGCCACACTTCCTTCGGATACTGCTTGAGCGCCGTCGGGATCGACGCGATCGACCGTAGGAAAAAGAACACCTGGTGCCCCAGGCGCGCGACCATATTTACCGGCGCCTGTGCGAACTTCGTCAGTTGCTGAAGTGGCCGCAGCAGCGGCGGCACATAAGTTGATGACACCGGCTCAGACCACCTGTGGAGGGAGAAGTACGTTGTAGATCTGGGTGATGATGAGGTTCACTCCGAACAACATGATCGCGGAGCTGACCACCGCGGAGTTCACCGAGTTCGCCACTCCGCCGGGGCCGCCACGGGTATTGAGCCCGGTATCGCAGGCGATGATGGCCGCGAGCAACCCGAAGATCAGCGATTTCACCAGTGCCACAAGGAGATCGACGGTCACTGCGAACGAGGAGAAGGTGCCGACGTAAGAACCGGGCGTACCGTTCTGTGCGAAAATATTGAAAATGTAGCCGGTCAAGAATCCGACGAAAACAACGAAACCGCAGAGCAGCACACTGACCAACATGGCAGCACCGAGCCGAGGGGCGACCAGGCGGCGCAGCGGATCGACGCCCATCACCCGCATCGCGTCGATCTCCTCGCGGATGGTGCGCGAGCCGAGGTCCGCGCAGATCGCCGAACCGACAGCGCCCGCGATCATCAGCGAGGTGACCAGCGGTGCGCCTTGCTGGATGATGCCGAGACCGTTGGCCGCGCCGATGAAGGAGGTCGCGCCGACCTGGCCGGCGACCGCGCCGACCTGAATGGAAACGATGACACCGATCGGGATGGCGACCAACAGCGTCGGCGCCGCAGCGACGCTCGACATGAAAGCACACTGCTTGATGAACTCTTTGTAGGGAAAGCGGCGTCGGAATATCGCGATGAACAGCTCGGCAACGGCAGCGAATCCCATCGTGATCTGCCTGCCGAAGGTCTCGAGTGACCGCTTCGGATGGTCTTGCCAGTAGCCTTTTACCCAATCAACCGCATCACTCATCCGTGACTCCGACGGTGGACTCTCGGTCGACTGCACTGGCTAACCCCTCTCGACGCCGGTAACCAAACCCCGACGACTTGCTTTGCTTGACGCACCTTACTACGGAGTAGTGCAGAACACATCATCGTCATGTGATTGCAGTCATAGCCGCGTGTCACTGTTCGCGAAAAGCTATGAGACGCGGCACGGACGTTGGTACGGGGCCCAAAGTTAACCGTCCATCTTCTAGAACAAGTTACAGTTCACCTGCGCAGATCAGCATCATGTTCAGTATCTCGACGCAATTACGAGGAATATATTCATCGAAAATCGCATTTGTTTCGGAGCACCGGACATGACACAACGAACTTGTCACCGAAACACAAACTCGATGCGCAAACAGTGTTACTTATAGAAGATTGCTATTACGGTAGTAAGAGACGCTAGACCTGAAATGTCGAAAAATGAGGTGGCCACTGCACCACCCCCGGCCATGGCCAGTACATGACGCGCCCGGGGCCGAATACTGACACGATGGGTGCGACAGATTGATATCGTGCGGATTTCCGACCTCTGGAGGGACATGTTCAGCAAACTCGCCAAGGTGGCCAACGCCGCCTTCGCCGTAGCTCTTGGTGCGGCGCTGCTCGGGACGGGCGCAGGGGCAGCGGACGCGGCACCCGCCCCGCCGGTCGTGGGCGGTGGTTCGGGGATCATCATCGACAATCAGTTCGAATGCACAGTCACCACAGTGGGTTACGACGGCGGCGGTCGACTTGTCGGCCTCACCGCCGGACACTGCGGCGACCCGGGCGCTCAGGTGTACGCCGAGGCAGACCGCGGCGCAGGCCAGATCGGCCGGTTCGTCTACTCCAACCACGATCTCGACTACGCCATCATCGAGTTCCAGCCGGGCAAGATCACCCCGGTGAACCGCGTCGGCAACGTGACCATCACCGGGATCGGCGGCCCGGCCCGGTTCCCGATGATCGTCTGCAAGGAAGGCCGGACCACCGGCAACACCTGCGGGATCTCCTGGGGCGATGTCTTCGGGACGAATATGGAGACCTGGTCGCAAATGTGTGTGGTGGAAGGCGATTCCGGCGCGCCGGTCGTCGTCGGCACCACGCTGGTCGGCATGGTGAACGCCTACCTCGCCATCGCCTGCTTCGGGCCCGAGGTCGGCACCAACATGAGCTCGATCATGGGTGACATCAACGCACGTGGCGACATCGGCGCGGGCTTCAACCCGATCTGATCCAACACTGTCGGAAAAAAATGAGCGGGCCGTGCGGCCCGCTCATTTTTCGTTGACGGCCGCTTCGTGCACGGCGGGCGCCAGCGCGGGACCCGACATTCCGCACTGCGGCATGCAGTCGACGTTGTCCAGCAACGGTGTATGGCGCGGCTGCCGCAACAGCAACGCGGCCAGCAGCGCGCCTGCCACCAGCAGGCCGACACAGATCCACATGGCGACACCGAACCCGCGATCGAATTCGACCGGGTCGCTGAGCGATCCGGAGATCCCGGCCAGCCCGGGCAGCGCGGCGACCGCGAGCAGCTGAGCGGTGCGGGCTACGGCATTGTTCACACCCGAGGCGATACCGGCCTCACTGGAGGGCACCGCACCGAGCACCGCACCGGTGAGCGGGGCGACGAGCACCGACAGGCCGAGGCCGAACAACAGCACGCCGGGCAGCACGTCGGTCACATAGGTGGTGTCCGGTCCGATGCGCAGCAACAGCACCAGCCCACCACCCGCGAGCAGCGGTCCGGCCGTCATCGGGATGCGTGGACCGTGTACCTGGGCCCATCGGCCCGCGGGCGCCGAGAGCACCAGCATGATCAGCGTGACGGGGACGGTGGCGACGCCCGACATCAATGGCGAGTATCCGGCCACCAGCTGCAACTGCATGACCAGCAGGAAGAAGACGCCGCCGAGGGCGGCGTAGACCGCGAGCGTGACCAGATTCGCCGCGGTGAACACCCGCCCGCCGGAAGGGAACGGCCCGGAGGCGACGGCTTGCGCAGCACTCGCTTCCCGCGTCATCGACCCGGTGAACAGCGACGGCGGCACCAACGGATGATCACTACGCACTTCGATGACCACGAACAGCGCAAGCAGCAGTAGGCCCGCGACAACGAGCAGCGGCATCCCGTCGATCAAACCGAAGGTCAGCGCGCCCAGCGCCAGCGCGACCACCACCGCTCCCGGAATATCCAGGCGCGCGGCGGCATTCGGATCGTGACTTTCCGGCACATGCCGCAGCGCGACCAGCACGACGACCAGTGCGAGCGGCACATTGATGAAGAAGATGGACTGCCAGCCCGCCACGTCGATCAGCCAGCCACCGAGGAACGGGCCGAGCGCACCGGCGACGCCGCCGAACCCCGACCACAGCCCGATCGCCGCACCCTGGTCGCGCTGATCGATGGACGAGGAGATCAGCGCCAGGCTGCCCGGCGTCAGCATAGCGCCCGCCACACCCTGCAGGATCCGGGCGAAGACCAGCATCTCGATGTTCACCGCGGCACCGCACAGCACCGAGGCGATGGCGAAACCGATGGTGCCCCAGACGAAGACCTTGCGGCGGCCGAGGCGATCACCGAGCGATCCGCCGAGCAGGATGAACGACGCGAGCGTGAGCGTGTAGCCGTTGAGCGTCCACTGCAGGCCGGCGACGTCGGTGTTCAACGACTCACCGATCCGCGGCAGCGCGATGTTGACGACGGTGGCATCGAGCGAGGCCACCGACGACCCGAGGATAGTGGCCAGCAGGATCCAGCGGCCCTTGGCCGAATGTAAGCGGGGTAGCTCCAGGGTGCTCACCCACCCAACCTAGCCGCATGGCCAGAAATCCGCCGGTGACCGCTGCTGGGGATACCTGCTGGTTCAGAGCTCCTGAACGCAGACCACGAAATGCCTGACCGGGTAGGTGAATCCGGTGCCGCTGCTGCAGGCGCCCGCATCGTCGGCGTTCTGCTGGATGTTGGTCACCTTCACGCGCTGGGTGCCGCGCTCGGTGCAGTCGATGCGCTTGGGATCCTCGCCGCCGACATCCATACAGCCGCCGACGACCCAGTCGATATCGAGGCAGAGCGCGCCCTGCTCGATGCCGTTCAGCGTTTCCGCATAGTAGTTGTCGCGGTCGCTGATGCACTGACTGTTGTTCGGAGCCTTGCCGACGACCTTGTAGTTCGATACCCGGCTGCCACAGGATGCCTTGGCGATGGTGGCGTCGGCCACCGTGCCGCCCAGGGTCACGCAGTCACCGACGTTGGCCTCGAAGTCGGTGCTGCCGCCGCGATCCGCCGAAGTCGGCGTCGGCTTGCCCGAGGTGGGCCTGCCGGTGGTCGGTCTGCCCAACGAGGTCTTCGGAGTGCTTGTTGTCGATAGCGCATCGACCGTTCCATTGTTCATCGCAGGCTGTGCGGAGCCACTGATAGTGGAGCCACATCCCGCCACAAAGATCGCGGCAACAGCGGCAACCGCCGCGACGGCGGCAACCGCGAGCCGCCCCGAGTGAAGTCGACCAGACACGTAACAGTCCTCCCGAGCTGTAACGCTCCGAACTCACACCCCCGTCAGAATCCGAAGTTGATAATGCAGAGCTTGAATACCACGCCATGCATACACCATGCGCGGCGCGCACGTCGAGTCGAAGCCGGCACGGCGCCTGGTCGGTACCCGCGGTACGACGCAGCGGCCCACCGGCCGAATCGCATTCCCAGCAACCGATCTGAGTAGGGTGGTAATTCCCATGTGAAAGGAGTTGTCCGTGAAGCTGATCAGCACAATCATCTGCACGACCGCCACGATGGGCACCTCCTTACTGCTGCCGGCGTTGGCCTCAGCAACCGATGCGCACTGCTCATCGGACCAGGGAGTCGACATCACCGTTATCGATGGACGCGCCGCATGCCGGGCCGCGAGCGACACCTCCGGCCGAGCCCGCGCCGCGGGGTACGACGGCGTCGGCTACGCGAAGGCGACCTTCGGCGCGATCGCGTTCGGGATCGGCGCCGCCGGTGGCGTCGGCGCGAGCGAAGGGGCAGGCGGGATTCCGATCGCGATCGGAATCGGCAGGGATGCGGTGGCCCTGACCTCGATTGCCGACCCTGGCGGGCGCGACGCGGGTGCGCCGATCCTCGCGGTGTCGATCGCCTTGGACGGATCGCGCGCCGGTGTCGAATCCTCGGACAACGCCGTGGTCTGCCTCGGATCGGCGGCACTCGCCTGGAGTTCGACGACCGGCGCCACCTGTCTGGCAACTCCGTTCGGTCGCTGGCAAACCGCACCCGCCGCGATAGGCTGAACGTCCGGCCGCTGAGTTCGTGCCCGCTTCGGCCGTCCCCAGGTCAGGAGGTGCGAGGCATGGTTTCTGCCTTTCAACCATCCGGCAGGCGACTGGCAGCGCCCCGGGAAATGCTCGTTGACCCGAGGTTCGTCCGGTTGGCCGACCACTTCTTCGGCATGTTCACCCAGCCCAACCGCGGCGGCGGCGCCCTCGCGATCTATCTCGACGGCCGGCCCGTCGTCGATATCTGGGCCGGGTGGGCGGCCAAGGATCGCCGCTGGAACGGCGGCAATGTGGCACTCACCTTCTCCACCGGCAAGGGTGTCGCCTCCACCGTGGTACACCGGCTGGCCGAACGCGGCCTCATCGACTACGACGCACCGGTGGCCGAGTACTGGCCGGAGTTCGCCGCACACGGTAAAGCCGACATCACGGTGCGCGATGTGCTCTCGCACCGGGCCGGGCTGCACCGGGTGCGGGGGCTGGTGCCCGGCCGCGAAGGCATCCTCGACTACGACGCGGTGGTGCGGGCCCTCGCCGAAAGTCCGGCCGACCCGCGCCGCATCCGCTCCTCCGGCTATCACGCGATCACCTTCGGGTGGCTGGTTGCCGAGATCGTGCAGCGGGTGACCGGTGATCCGTTCACCGACGTGCTGCGCAGGGAGATCGCCGTACCGCTCGGCAGAGATGAATTCTGGTTCCGAGTACCGGAATCCGAACGCTACCGGATCGCGAAGATCTTTCCGCACCTGAGTCCGCCCGGAATCCGCTGGAACACCGCATCTTCGGTGCTGTCGTGGGTGCGGCCGATCCGCGGACTCGCCGAGGCGGGCATGCCCGAGAGCTTCGATGAGCTGGTCCGCGATCCTCGGGTGCACGATGCGGTGATGCCGGGATGGAATGGCGTGTTCTCGGCACGCGCACTGGCCGAGATGTACGGTGCGCTCGCCAACGGCGGGCGGGTCGAGGTGGATCGCGGCACGCAGGGGATCGAAACCGTGCAGCTGCTGAAGCCGGAGACGATCGAAACCATCAATCAGGTGCAGCCGTCCGAAAACCGCGACTACGTGCTCGGATTCCCGCTGCGGTTCACCCTCGGCTATCACCGTCCGGTGCTGATGTCCAAACAGCAGCCGCGAAAAGCCTTCGGGCACTACGGCATCGGCGGCTCCGGCGCTTACGCCGATCCCTTGCTCGGCATGTCGATCGCCTTCGTCACCAACCGGCTCGGCAATGCCGTCACCGCGCTCGGTGACGCCCGGCTCGCGAAGGTCGCGGCCATCGCAAGCAACACCGTGCGCAAATATCGACAGGCCACGCAGGTCGCCGTCGATCCGATCGAGCCGCCGGACTGATGCCGCGCGTCGAACCGCGAAGCCGATGAGTTCGTACCTATAGATATGAACGTCGGTCCGTCGCATGGTGAGGACGAACCAGCACCGGATGTCCCACGGGCACCGAGGCTGGTGGTCGCACACGCACTTGCGGCGGGCATCGATTTCGAGCGGTACTTACGCTGGCGCCGCGCGCACGAGGGAGATCCGTTCTTCGTGCGCTTTCCCGGCCTCGGTTCGGTCCTGTTCACCGGAACGCCCGAGGGCGCCCGCGAGATGTTTCGCGCACCACCCGACCTGCTCGAACCGCCGCGGCCGAATCCGATCGAACCGCTGGTCGGCAGCGCGTCGCTCATCCTCGTTGCGGGCGAGCGGCACCGGCAGGACCGGACCTTGCTCGCGCCCGCCTTCCACAGCGCCCGCATCCGCGCCTACAGCGAGCTCATCCGCGATTCAGCGCTGGCCGAAATATCCGGTGATACAGCAGGATCCGGCCCGGCCTGGCGGCCGGGCACGCGCATCGACTCACGGGCGGCCGCGCGGGCCATCACGCTGCGGGTCATCCTGGAGGCCGTCTTCGGAGTGGACAGCCACGAGCAGCGGGCGGCGTACACCAGCGCGGTCGCCGAATTCCTCGCCGCGTTTTCCGGGCCGCTGATGCTGCTGCCGGTGCTGCGCCACGGACTGTTCGGACAGGCGCCGTGGGATCGGTTCGTCGCGGCGCGCGACCGGCTCGACGCACTGATCCTGGCCGATATCGCCAGGCGCAAGAACCCGGCGAGCCGATCGGCCGACATCCTCGGAATGCTGCTGACAACGTCTTATGACGACGGCACCGCGATCTCCGACGCCGATCTGTGTGACCAGCTGCGCACCCTGCTGGTCGCGGGGCACGAGACCACCGCGACCACGCTGGTGTGGGCACTGTTCCATCTGCATCGGGAACCAGCGGCCTTGGGACGACTACGCGCGGAAATACAGGCCGCAGGCCCCGAGGCGACGCCGCTGGAGCTGGCGGGTCTGCCCTATCTCGACGCCGTGTGCCAGGAAACGCTGCGTCTACATCCCACGGTGCCGATCGTGCTGCGCCGGGTCACTGCGCCGTTCTCGCTGCTCGGAGTCCCACTCGCGGCCGGTGACACCATGGGCATCGCGGTGCCGCTGCTGCATTCCGAGCCCCGGGTGTGGGCGGAGCCCGAGCAGTTCCGGCCCGAGCGATTCCTCGAGCGCCGGTACGGGCCGTTCGAGTTCGCACCGTTCGGCGGCGGTCACCGGCGCTGCATCGGCGCATCGTTGGCCGACTACGAACTGCGGATCGTGCTGGCGACAATCCTCGGCCGGGTTCGGCTGCGACTGGCGCCGCGCTATGCGCGTGGGCGGGCGCCGCTGTCGGTGCCGCACAACATCGCGACCGGTCCTCGGCGGTCGATCCCCTTCGATGTTTTGGCGTGATTTACATCACGAACCCGTTTGGTGTCAGCTACAACCGTCCACCCGGTCGGCTCCACATCCGCATCGAGACTCGCCGCTGTGACCGGCGACTTTCGCGAAAGGTGGTGATCGCCAACAACATCTGTGGCACACGCCACATTGAACACTCGGACCGAATCAATGTGAAAAGCGGGTGGCCCCGAGCCGCGCCCGACGGTAGGAATGGACGTCAGGGGCGGGTGCGTCAAATGCCCGCGGGGCCGCGTCATGGGCTCCGCGCTTCATCCGCGGGGCCATGTCACTGGTTCCGCAACACATTCGTGGGGTGCCTCCAGAGGCTCCGCGCCTATGAAAGATCTCGCTCGCTACCGGCGGACGAGAAATGGAATGGACGAGAAACCTATGCATGTCGCTTTGCACACCAGGTCGTTGCCGTCTGCACACCGGGGAGCGCAGCTAGCCCGCCGGATCCGGCAGGGCGTCCTGTTGTCCGCGGCGATCGCGACGGTCGGCGCCGCGCTGGTCGCGCCCGCCCAGGCCGCACCGCTGCCCGGGGGCTCTGGCTCCTCTTCCCCCGCAGCCACCGATCAGACGCCGAAGGCGAACTTCGCGCCGCCGTCGATCAACATCGCCGACGGCGAGACCGTCGGCGTCGCGCAGCCGATCATCATCAACTTCACGGACCCGGTCACCGATCACGCCACCGCCGAGAAGGCCATCAAGGTCACCTCGTCGACTCCGGCGCCCGGCCACTTCCGCTGGGTCAGCGACAAGCAGGTGCGCTGGCGGCCGAACGACTTCTGGCCGGCCAACACCGACGTGACCGTGCAGGCGGGCGACACCCGCAGCGCCTTCCGCATCGGCGACGCGCTGGTCAGCACCGCCGACGACACCACGCACACCATCACGATCACCCTCAACGGTGAGGTCGTGAAGGAAATGCCGACCTCGATGGGCAAGACCAAGCACGAGACCCCGAACGGCACGTACTACGTCGGCGAGCAGCTGCGCAAGATGACGATGGATTCGTCCACCTACGGCGTCCCGATCACCGATCCCGAGGGCTACAAGCTCGAGGTCGAGTACGCCACGCGGATCTCCAACAGCGGCATCTTCGTGCACGCCGCACCGTGGTCGGTTTCGCAGCAGGGTGTTTCGAACGCCAGCCACGGCTGCCTGAACGTGAGCACCGAGAACGCCAAGTGGTTCCTGGAGAACACCAAGAAGGGCGACCCGGTCATCGTGCAGAACACCAACGGCGGCACCCTGAGCGCGAGTGACGGCTTCGGCGACTGGAACGTGTAGAGCTAGCGACAGCGCATGGGCCCAGCAACTGGGTGACCGAGAGCCGAACACTACGATCAATTCGGGCAAAGTCCGATCGTAGTGTTCGGCTTTTGTTTCACTAGGTCGGTGGTTGGAAAGTTCAGCAGGTTGACGGGTGATGTTAACCGGTCGTTTGCTATCTTCCGTAGAGTGCGCGCTGTGCGAACCAGCCCCGAGCGTGTGCTCCCGCAACTCCGAGATCGCGGAGGACGGGGGCGGCCGTGGCAGGACTACGCGCTGTTCTTCGTGTTGCTGGTACCGAATCTCGCGTTGCTGTCGCTGTTCGTCTATCGACCACTGCTGGACAACATCCGGCTGTCGTTTACCGACTGGAACATCTCCGACCCCTTCGTGACCTACATCGGGTTGGACAACTACCGCGAGTGGTGGGGCCGGTCGGATTCCTGGCAGATCGTCACCAACACAGTGGTTTTCACCCTGGCCGCCGTCGTCGGAAGCATGGTTATCGGCCTGGCGCTGGCGCTGCTGCTCGACCGTAAACTCTTCGGCCGCAACGTGGTCCGCTCGGCCATCTTCGCGCCGTTCGTCATCTCCGGCGCCGCCATCGGCGTGGCGTTCCAGTTCATCTTCGATCCCAGCTTCGGCCTGGTCCAGGATGTGCTGCACCGCATAGGCGTGGACGAGGTGCCGGATTTCTATCAGGACCCGCACTGGGCGATGTTCATGGTGACGGTGACCTATATCTGGAAGAACCTCGGCTACACCTTCGTCATCTATCTGGCCGCACTACAGGGCACTCGGGCCGATCTGATGGAGGCGGCCGAGATGGACGGCGCGAGCCGGTGGACCACCTTCACCAAGGTGCTGCTGCCGCAGCTGCGCCCGACCACGTTCTTCCTGTCCATCACGGTGCTGCTGAACTCGCTGCAGGTCTTCGACATCATCAACGTGATGACACGGGGCGGACCGCTCGGCACCGGAACCACGACGATGGTCTACCAGGTCTACGAGGAGTCCTTCCGGAACTTCCGCGCCGGATACGGCGCGACCGTGGCCACCATCATGTTCCTGGTATTGCTGACCATCACGCTGATCCAGGTGCGGATCATGGATCGAGGCGAGCAGTGAAACACGTCGGACCGACCACGTCTTCGTACCAGGCGCGGCAACGGCTGGTACGGCTGCTCGGCTACGCCGCCATGCTGTGCGTGCTGATCATCGTCGGCGTGCCGCTGTTCTGGATCGTCATCACCTCGTTCAAGGCGCGCCCGGACATCTACACCCAACCCGCCGTGTACTGGCCACACAGCTGGCATCCGGAGAACTACGAGGAAGCCACCACCGCGCTGCCGTTCTGGACGTTCCTGCGCAACTCGCTGATCGTCACCGGCGTGATCGCCGCGGTCAAATTCGTGCTCGGCATCCTCAGCGCCTATGGGCTGGTGTTCCTGCGCTTCCCCGGCAAGAACGTGGTGTTCCTCGTCATCATCGCCGCGCTGATGGTGCCCAACCAGATCACCGTGATCTCCAACTACGCATTGATCGCCCAGCTGGGCTGGCGAAACACCTTCCAGGGCATCATCGTTCCGCTCTGCGGCGTCGCCTTCGGGACGTTCCTGATGCGCAACCACTTCCTCTCGCTGCCCGTGGAGGTGATCGAGGCGGCCAGGATGGACGGCGCCAATTGGTGGCGACTACTCACCAGGGTGGTGCTGCCGATGTCCGGGCCGACCATGGTTGCCTTCGCTGTTGTCACGCTGGTCAACGAGTGGAACGAATACCTCTGGCCGTTCTTGATGGCCGACGACACCACCGTCGCCACCCTGCCTGTCGGCCTCACCCTGCTGCAGAACACCGAGAATCCGAGCGTCACCAACTGGGGACCGGTGATGGCGGGCACGCTGCTCACCATGCTGCCGATTCTGCTGGTGTTCCTGCTGCTGCAGCGCCACATGATCAAGGGCCTCACCTCGGGTGCGGTCAAGGGTTAACCGATACAGGAGAAACCACGTGTCCACTTCACAATTCCCCGCACTGTCGCGGCGCGGATTCATCGGTCTGGCCGGCGCGGTCGCCGCGGGCGCGGCGCTCACCGCCTGTGCGGGCAGCGGCGGTGGCGGCAAGCAGTCCGGCGACGCCAACACTATTACCTTCTGGTCGAACCACCCTGGCACCTCGAAGGAACTCGAGACCGAGCTGATCAACCGGTTCCAGGCCCAACACCCGGACCTGAAGGTCAACCTGGTCGATGCGGGCAAGAACTACGAGGAGGTGTCGCAGAAGTTCAATGCGGCGCTCTCCGGTGGCGACCTGCCGGATGTCGTTGTGCTGTCGGACGTCTGGTGGTTCAACTACGCCCTCAACGGCACCATCGAACCGCTGGACGCGCACTTCGGCGACGCAGGTGTGAAGCTGGAGGACTACGTCGACTCGCTGGCCGCCGACTACGTGTTCAACGGCAAGCACTACGCGCTGCCCTACGCCCGCTCGACACCGCTGTTCTATTACAACAAGGACGTGTGGTCGAAGGCCGGCCTCCCGGACCGGGGACCGCAGAGCTGGCAGGAATTCGACGAATGGGGCCCCAAGCTGCAGCAGGTCGTCGGCGAAGGCAAGCTCGCCTACGGCTGGGGCGACGCGAAAAACTATCTGGCCTGGACCTTCCAGGGCCCGAACTGGACCTTCGGCGGCGCCTACTCCGATCAGTGGATGCTGAAGTTCACCGACCCCAAAACCATCGCGGCGGGCCAGTTCCTGCGCGACATGATCCACACCAAGAAGTACGCGGGCATCAAGCCACAGATCGCGGTCGACTTCGGCACCGGCGTGATCGCCTCCACCATCGCCTCCACCGGCGACCTGAAGGGCATCAAGAAGAATGCCGAGGGCAAGCTCGAATTCGGCACCGCGTTCCTGCCGCACCCGAACGGCCCCGGCGTCACCACCGGTGGTGCGGGCCTTGCCATTCCGTCGCGTATTCCCGACCAGCGGAAGGTGAACGCGCTCAAATTCATCGAGTTCATCACCAATGCCGCGAACACGGCGTATTTCTCGCAGGGCACCGGATACATGCCGGTGCGCAAGTCGGCCGTCACCGATCCGAGCGAGGTGGACTTCCTGGCGAAGAACCCGAACGCGAAGGTCGCCATCGAGCAGCTGCCGCTGACCAAGTCGCAGGACTACGCGCGGGTGTTCGTACCGGGCGGCGACCAGATCATCGGCACCGGGCTCGAGCAGATCGGTCTGCAGAACGCGGACCCGGCAACGGCTTTCGCCAATATATCCAGCCAGCTGCAGGCGATCATCGACCGCCAGATCACACCGAAGCTGCCCAAGTAATTTCGCCAACCCCCATCGGACAACGCGCGAGCATCCGGCCGGGCAACAACCTGCGTGACCGCGCAGGCCATCTCACAAGGAGATCGACAGCATGGCAACAGTGCACTTCGACGGGGTGACGCATCTGTATCCCGGTGCGCCGACGCCTGCTGTCGATAGCCTCGACATCGATATCGCCGACGGGGAATTCATCGTCCTCGTCGGCCCGTCGGGCTGCGGCAAGTCGACCAGCCTGCGCATGCTCGCCGGACTGGAGTCGGTCGAGGCGGGCCGAATCCTGATCGGCGGCAAGGACGTCACCGGGCTGCCGCCGCGGGCGCGGGATGTGGCGATGGTGTTCCAGAGCTATGCGCTCTACCCGAATATGACCGTCGCGCAGAACATGGGCTTCGCCCTGCGCAATGCGGGAATGAGCAGGGCCGACACCATGGTTCGCGTGCAGGAAGCCGCCAAGATGCTGGAGCTGGAAGCGCTGCTCGACCGCAAGCCCGCGAAACTCTCCGGCGGCCAGCGCCAGCGAGTCGCCATGGGCCGCGCCATCGTTCGGCGTCCACAGGTGTTCTGCATGGACGAGCCGCTGTCCAATCTGGACGCGAAGCTACGGGTCAGCACCCGATCTCAGATCGCCGCCCTGCAGAAGCGGCTCGGCACCACCACGGTGTACGTCACCCACGATCAGGTCGAGGCGATGACCATGGGTGACCGGGTCGCGGTGCTGCGCGACGGCAAGCTGCAGCAAATCGCTGCGCCGCGCGAACTCTACGACAATCCGGTGAACACCTTCGTCGCCGGTTTCATCGGCTCGCCGGGTATGAATCTGCTCGACGCACCGGTGCGCGAGAACGCCGCGGTGCTCGGCGACCTGCGAATTCCCTTGCCGCACAGTGTGCAGACCGATCGCGTTGTCGTCGGCGTACGCCCGGAATCGTGGGAAGTCACCACCGAACCCGACGGCCTCGCCGTCGCCGCCGAACTCCTCGAGGAACTCGGCGCCGAGTCCTTCATCTACAGCCACGGCATCACCGAGGAGTGGAACAGCCACTCCGGCAAGGTGGTTGCCCGCGTGGACCGCCGCTTCCAGGTCGCCCTCGGCGATCAGCTGCGGCTACGGCCCAAACTCGACGAGATCTTCTTCTTCGACGGCGCCACCGAGCTGCGCCTGCGCTGACATCGGACCATCGGGAGCACCCCGGCATCCCGGCCTGACCCGGGATGCAGGGGCTCGGTGGAGCAGCTACCAGATCCGGACGCGCTCGGCCGGGTCCAGATACAGGCTGTCACCCGGCTTGACGTCGAAGGCTTCGTGGAAGCTGTCGATATTGCGAACCACGGCGTTGCAGCGGAATTCGGGTGGGGAGTGCGGGTCGACGGCGAGACGGCGGATCGCTTCCTCGGTGCGGGCCTTGGTGCGCCACACCTGCGCCCAGCCGAAGAAGACGCGCTGCAGGCCGGTGAGACCATCGAGCTCCGGGGCCTCGGCGCCCGCCAGCGAAATCTTGTAGGCCGCGAGCGCGATCGACAGACCACCGAGATCGCCGATGTTCTCGCCGATGGTGAACTCGCCGTTCACGGTGTGCTCGTCGGGCAGGTCCTTCGGCGAGAGCACGCTGTACTGATCGATCAATGCCTTGGTGCGCTTGCCGAATTCGGTGCGGTCGTCGTCGGTCCACCAGTCGATCATGTTGCCGTCGCCGTCGTACTTGGCGCCCTGGTCGTCGAATCCGTGCCCGATCTCGTGACCGATCACCGCGCCGATACCGCCGTAGTTGGCGGCGTCGTCGGCATGCATGTCGAAGAACGGCGGCTGCAGAATGGCGGCGGGGAAGACGATCTCGTTCATGCCGGGGTTGTAGTAGGCGTTCACCATCTGCGGGGTCATGAACCACTCATCGCGGTCGACGGGGCCGCCGAGCTTGTTCAGGTCGCGGTCGTGCTCGGCGGCATGGCCGCGCCGGTAGTTGCCGACCAGATCGGCGGGATCGATGACGACGCCGGAGTAGTCGCGCCACTTGTCCGGGTAGCCGATCTTCGGAGTGAACTTCTCCAGCTTGGCCAGCGCGGCCGCCCTGGTGTCGGGGCCCATCCAATCCAGTGCGGCGATATTGCGCCGGTAGGCCTCCTGCAGGTTGGCAACCAACTCCACCATTCGTGCCTTGGCCTCGGGCGGAAAATGCTCGGCCACATACAGTTTGCCGACCGCCTCGCCGAGCAGATCCTGCACCAGCGAGACGCCACGCTTCCAGCGTTCCCGGTTCTCCTGCGCGCCGGTCAGAGTACGCCCGAAAAAGTCGAAGCTCTCCTCGACCACCGCGTCGGTGAGATACGCCGCGCGCGAGCGGATCACCCGCCATGCGGCCCAGGCCTGCCAGTCGGCCGTCGACTCCGCGGCCCAGGTCTGTGCGAAGGTCCGCACATAATCCGGCTGCCGCACAATCACTTCCGCGAAGAGCTCGGGGCCGGTTGCCGTGCTGTCTTCGGCCAGGGCCGAAGTCCATGCGGTCCAATCGAATTCGGGATTCTGGGTGGTCAGCTCGTCGAAGGTGGTCAGGTTGTAGCCGAGTTCGGCGTCGCGGCGACGCACTACGTCCCAGTGCCCGGCCGCGAGCTTGCGCTCCAGCTCGAACACCTGCTGCCCGACGGTGTCCAGATCGTCCGGCAAGAGACCCGCGAGCTGTGGATCGGCGGCGGCCAGCGCGAACATGCGGCCGATATGCGCGATGTACTTGGTGCGGATCTCGGCGAATTCGTCCTGCCGGTAGTAGGACTCGTCGGGCAGGCCGATCCCGGACTGGGAGGCATGCACCAGATACCGGTTGGAGTCCTTGTCGTCGGTGTCGACGTAGAAGCCGAGCGCGCCGCCGACACCGGTGCGTTGCAGTCGGCCGAGCAGTGCGGCGAAGGCGCTCCGGTCGGCGACCTCCTTGATCGCCGCGAGCTCGATGACGATCGGCGCGAGCCCGACGGCCGTCACGGCCTCGGTGTCCATGAAGCTCGAGTACAGGTCGCCGATCTTGCGGGCATCGCTGCCCGGCTCGGATTCGGATGCCGCCGCGTTCTGGATGATCGTCTGCACGTCGAGTTCGGCCTGGTCGTACAACGTCCGGAAGGCGCCGTCGACCGCACGATCCGCCGGTATCTCGTAGGTGTCGAGCCAGGCGCCATTGACGTGCGCGAACAGGTCGTCTTGCACCCGCACGGCCGCGTCGAGGTAGGACAGGTCGATACCGGAGGGACTGGTCAGCTCGGAAGTCACGATCTCCAGTATGCCGATCGCAGCGACCGGGCGCCGGAGGGTTGCCCCGGCCGCGGTGCGGCCGGGGGAGTGATCATGCGGGCAGAATGATGCGGTTGAATTCGCCGTCGTGAACGCCGGCGAGGAAGGCGTCCCACTCTTCAGGGGTGTAAGTGAGTGTGGTTTCGCCGCGGCGGAGCATGGTGTGCCCGTCGGCGGAGGTGCTCGCGGTTAGATCGCTGTGTGTGCGCCCGCGGACAATGGTGTCCAGGAACGAGGTCCACTCGTCGGCAGTAACGGTGATGATGGGCTCTTCAGCGGGGCGATTGGCCGGGTTGCGGCGGTATTTGCTGTCTCGGATGAGGACCGCATCACCATCGAACCGGACCTCGACGCATTGGTTGCCGTTGTTCGATCGAGTCGATGTGAACCAGCCGGTAGAAACCGACCGGGCGGTAGCGGTGGTGGCCATGGGCAGAATTTTACACTCCGGCATACCGGCTGATCAGGGCCAATGACTCGTCACGGTTCAACGATTGCTCCAGTGCGCGCACGTACGCGAAGCTCAGATCGCGCACCTGTTCGGGGTCGTCGACGGCGCCGCCGAACACCGCGCTCTCCGCCCAGCCGAAGGTCGGCAGTTGCTCGCCCGCGAAGTCGATCAGATGGAAACTCGAGCCGCCGAGCACCGCGCCCGCGGTAGCGGAGAACGGGATGACGCGCACCTCGATGCTGTCGAGCTCCTCGATCAGCGCGGCCAGGTGCTCCAGCTGTCCGTAGAGCACCTTCGGTCCGCCGGTCTGCTGTAGGAGGGTGCCCTCGCCGATCACGGCGGTCAGCTCGATGCGGTTTTTGCCGCGCAACCGCTCCTGGCGGCGCATTCGGATGGCGACCAACTGCTCGACCTGCACCGGCCTGATCATCACATCGGCGCTGATCAGGGCCCGGGCGTAGTCCTCGGTCTGCAAGAGCCCCGGCACGACAAGGCTGTCGTAGCTTCGGATGCTCTGCGCGCCGGACTCCATGCCATAGAGCCGCTGCAACTCCGGGCCGATCAGCGCGGAAGACTTTGCCCACCAACCGCGCTGCTTGCTGGCCTCGAGCAGGGCGAGCAATTCCTCGCGCTCCTCGACGTCGACCTCGAGCAGCTCCAGCACCGGGCCGATGGTGTTGGTAGTCAACACCCGTCTGCCCTTCTCGACATGCGACCAATTGGCCGGGGTGAAGCCGACACGTTTGGCGAAGGTGGCCGAATCGAAGCCCCGTTGTTCGCGCAATTCGCGCAGGCGAAGCACCAGTTCCCAGCGGGCAACGGTAGGCGAGACGGGTGCCATGACAGGCGATGTTACGCCGGTCGACTTACCGGCGTGTGACTATTGTCAAGCATGTTGCGCAGGTCTAGGGTCGATTTCAGCGGCCGTTCCACGAATCATTTCGATCCACTTCATTTCGATCAACTGAGCATCGAGGCGAGGTTCGTCATGAGCACAACAGATAGCCACGAAGTGTTCGGACAGACCCGTGTGCAGCCGATGTCGCCCGGACAGGAATTCGCGACCGCCCAAGAAGCCATTACGCGCTGCCGCAGCTACCGCAAGGACCACGGGCTCTACGGTGTCGTGGATCCCGCGCTCGGGCGCATCATGCTGGAAGTCGGGGCGGTCGGGGCGGTGGTCATGCCTGCGGTACTCGGCGAACACGTGCGCGACCACCTCGGCGCGCGCAACGGCCCGATCATCGCGCACCCGCGCTCGGGCCGCTGGACCTTCCTGACCGGACCCACCGACAATTCGTACCTGGACATGGCCCTGTTCTCCGACCTGTTCCGGGTCTGCGCCTCGGTCGCGCTGCCGGGCAGCAATATCGTGCTGCCCTCACCCGCGGACGAACACAGCGGTTACCGAACCTGGATCGCAGCGCCCGAGCGCGACTTCCGCCCCGAACTCGCCGAGGTCGTCGCCGCGACCCGGGCTTGCACGGCGCTGCGGCGTCAGTAGGTCGGGACCGGCGCAGGCGTAATGGTCACGCTGTACTTGGTCTCCAGTGTTCGGTTCCAGTCCCGCGTGCACTGGTCGATCTTGGCTTGATCATTGCCCGCCTTGTTCACGCAGTCGAGGAAGTCCTTGCCGCCGGAGTCGACGAAGAAGCTCCAGCCGACAATCGACAACAGGATCGCGGCGGCCAGCGACAGCACACCGAGGATCAGACCGGTGACGGCCATGCCGGTGCCACCCGCTGTGCCCGAACGCGTCTTCACGAACGCGATCAGGCCGAAGATGATCGCGAAGGCGCCGAAGACGTAGCCGCCGACAAGAGTCCAACAGGTCAGGAAGGCGATGATGCCGAGCACAAGCGCGGTAATCGCCAGACCCTTGCCCTTGGGCGACTCTTGCCAATAGTTCGGCTGACCCTGCTGGTACGGACCCGGCGGCGGGTACTGACCGGGTGGCGGATATTGACCGGGCGGTTGATATTGACCAGGCGGTGGATATTGGCCGGGTGGCGGATCTTGACCAGGCGCTGGATATTCGCCGGGCGGTGGATACTGACCAGGCGGCGGATGTTGCGACATGGACTTCCTCTCAGTCCCGCGGGGCATGCACACGGCAGTCCCCTACTGATCGCGCTCCCTACTGAGGGATGTTAATGCCGCGAACGTCGTTCGAACGTTGAACACGACCTGAAACCCTGCGCTGCGCCGAGCGAAGGCGAGGCCACCGCCTTACTGGAACACCGGCCGACGAAGTCGGTCCTGAACCGCGCTCGGCCCGAGCGAAGGCGAGGCCACCGCCTTACTAGAACACCGGCCGACGAAGTCGGTCCTGAACCGCGCTCGGCCCGAGCGAAGGCGAGGCCACCGCTTACTGCGCGCCGAGGCGCGCATGCATCTCCCAGACCAGCACTTCGGAGGGCCTGCGCGCGATGACCCGCTGGCCACCGGACCTGGTCAGGCGCACGGCGTCGCCCTCATAAAGTGTCCCGACGCCTTCCATTTCGACCTCGCCGCGCGCGATGAACACATGCAGGTAGGGCGCGTCGGGTAGGTCGATCGTTTGCTCGGTGTCGTCCGGCTCCAGTCCCGCCATTCTGGCCACATGCAGCGCGGAATGACTGCTCGCGATCGCAATGGCGGTCTTGTCGCGGTAGCGCGCCAGCCCAGAGGCCACCGTCACCAGACGGCCGCCGGCCAGTTCGTCGTCGATCTCGAGTTGCTGGTAGCCCGGCGTCAGCCCCGGCTCGTCCGGAACCACCCACATCTGCACGAAATGCACAGGCTCGTCGTGTTCGGCGCTGTTGCCGTCCAGCCGCCAGGAGTCGTTCTTCTCCGAGTGCAGAATGCCGGTGCCCGCACTCATCCGCTGCGCGAGACCCGGGTAGATGATGCCGCTGTGGCCGAGCGAATCCTGGTGCACCAGGCTGCCGCCGAGCACCCAGGTGACGATTTCCATGTCCCGATGCGGATGGGTATCGAACCCCTGACCGGGGGAAACAATATCCTCGTTATTGACGAGTAGCAGGCCGTGATGGGTGTTGTCAGGGTCGTAGTGCTCACCGAAGGAGAACGAGTGCTTCGAATCGAGCCAGGACACGCGCGTTTTCATGCGGTCGCCGCCACGATGGACATCGATGTGTGGTGTCGTGAGTGTGGACATCATGGTCCTCCTCTCGGGACCGTGCACCGATCACCTTTCAGGGTAGGAGCACTTCAGTCGCGGTACTCCGAATTCCTAGTAAATTGTCCTGCACTCGGCATTTTACGCGAGCGACCAGCGGGTGAACGGCAGGCGAGCAGAACCGATCGGTAGGTCGCCTCGTTGGGCCGACCGGCTCGACACCGGAGCAGCACATCCCACCGCCGGAGGCCGCCTTCATAACATGATGTGCCACAACGGAACCGGAGGTGAGAACCAGATGCGACCCGAAGCGCTCGCCGACATCGAGCGGCAGCTGCGCGACGAGGCGCGCCGCGACGACATCTCCGATTTCGTCGTCGGCGTCGCCGTGTTCCGCGACCACAAACTTCTGCTGGTGCGCCGGGTCCCGGACGACTACCGCGGCGGCATGTACGAACTGCCCGGCGGCGGAGTCGAATCCGGGGAAACCTTCGCCGAATGCGTGGCGCGGGAGCTGTTCGAGGAGACCGGCCTGCGCGTACGCAACATCACCGACTTCCTCGGCGGGTTCGACTACGCCACCCGGACCAAGGCCAGGGTCCGCAAATACAGCTTCGTGGCGGAGGTAGAACCCGGCGAGGTGGCCCTTGCCCCCGGCGAACACGACGCCTTCGCCTGGATCGACGCCACCGCCCTCCCCACCCTCCCGATGGCGCCCGACATGCGAAAAACAGTCAGCATGCTCGTCGACATCTCCTGACCGCACCCAACTGACGACTCTTACCAGCGTCCGTTCACAACCAACTCACACGGCAAGTGCCTCCAACGTCACCCCGAGAGCACCACCCACAACCCACCCGACGACACCCTCTCGCAGCAAGATCCCCGACAGCCGCAGCACAACCGACACAGTCGCAAGCTCGCCACTGACACGCCCCTCCACACGATCACACCTTCCGCGCAGCGACACCCCAGACTTTCGCAACCGGTCCCACCCCACAACAGCCGCTGCACGCCACCAAAGTCGCAAGATCAGCTACCGGCACACCCACTCGGCACAAATGACACCTTCCGAGCAAAGCGAGACCCAGCACCAGAGTTCGCGGCCGTCCCACCTCTCACAACAGCCGAAGCGCATCCACCGAAGTCGCAAGCTCAGTTACCGACGCCCCCACTCGGCACGATGACACCTTTCGAGCGAAGCGAGACCGAGCACCAGAGTTCGCGGCCCGTGTCGCTTCCGAGCCGTCGAAGCGCATGCGCCGAAGTCACAACTATCCGCGCCACCCACACCGACGCGCCTTTCTCGGCGTGATGGCACCTTCCGAGCGCAGCAAGGACCTGCCACCAGAGTCCGCAGCCCCGTCCCACCTCCACAGCAGCCCGAGACCATCCACCGAAGTCGCAAGCTCAGCTACCGACGCCCCACTCGGCACGATGACACCTTCCAAGCGAAGCGAGACCGAGCACCAGAGTTCAGGGCGCATCCCACCTCTACAGCCCCTGAGCGCCTACAGCCCCCTAAGCGCCTAAACCAAAGTCGCAAGCTCAACTACCAACGCCCCCACCCGGCACGATGACACCTTCCGAGCGCAGCGAGACCGAGCACTAAAGTTCGCGGCCCGTCTCGCTTCCGAGCCGTCGAAGCGCATGCGACGAAGTCGCGAGTCTCGACGGCTCGGAAGCGAGACCAAGGGGGCCGCGAACACGCAACGCCGCAGGCGTTGCCAAAAAACACAGCGAACACGCGGCGCCGAAGGCGCCGCAAATTCAACACAGTAGCCTCGCGGCGTGTCTATTGGTCGCTCCGAGAGCTCCATACCAGCGGATGAGCGGCACGTTTCGCTACGGAGCGTGCTGCGTGAAAGCCCAGGTGTGCTGCGGCTGGCGCTGGTGCGTTTCACCGGGCAGTTCGGTGACGGCATGTTTCAGGCGGCGCTGTCGGGGGCGATTCTGTTCAATCCCGAGCGGGAAACCGATCCGCTTGCGATCGCGGCAGCCTTCGCGGTGTTGCTGCTGCCGTACTCCCTGATCGGCCCGTATGCCGGGGCGCTGCTCGACCGGTGGGATCGACGCGCGGTGTTGCTGGTGGCCAATGTGCTGCGAGCGGTCCTGATCGGCGCGGTGAGCATCGGGCTGTTGGCGGGTGCGGGTGCGAAACCGCTACTGCTGCTTGCGCTTGCGGTGGTCGGGATCAGCAGATTCGTGCTGTCCGGTGTGTCGGCGGCGCTGCCTCGGGTGCTGGACCAGCACTGGCTGGTTGCCGCAAATTCGGTGCTCGCGACGGTTGCTTCGGCGTGCGCGGGCGTCGGTGCCGCGGCGTCGGTGTCGATCATCGGACTGATCGGTGCGGGCGATGCTGCTTCAGCGCTCGCCGTGGCGATCAGCGGCGTCTGGTCGATCGTGGGTGCGGTTCTCGCGGCCGGGTTCGCCGCCAGGGTGCTCGGCCCGGAGCGGAAGAACACGGCCGAGGAGAGCGCGGTGCGGGCGATCGCCACCGGCCTGCGCCACGGTGCTGCAGCGGTCTGGGGATCGGTGCACGTCACCACCGCGATGCTCGGTATCGGCGCGCACCGGATCGTGTTCGGCACCAACACGCTGATCATGGTGCTGGTGCTGCGTCAGGCCCCGGCCGACGGCAGCACCATGAACAACGGGCTGACGCGGTTCGGGCTCGCCATCGGTGCGGCCGCGGCGGGCATGCTGGTCGCCGCGATCGTGGCGCCATGGCTGATACCTCGGCTCGGTCGGCCGCGGACAGTGATCGCCGGGCTGCTGACAGCGACGCTGGTCCAATTGGTGTTTGTCACTCCCACTGCGGTCGCCGCGGCCGGTCCCGGCGCGCACCGGGCGCATCAATTGCTGCTCGTCGGTGCTTTTCTGTTCGGATTGGCAGGGCAGACGATCAAATTGACCGGTGACGCGACGATGCAGATCGATATTGATGACACACGGCGCGGCCAGGTATTCGCGTTGCAGGACACGGTCTTCAACATTGCCTTCGTCCTGGCGATCGCGATCACGGCGCTGGTGATCCCGGCCGACGGACGCTCGCTTGCCGTCGTGATTGCGGGTGCCGGAATATATTGCGCCGGAATAGCGGCCATCGCGCTCAATTCACGGCGCAGACCCGCTACCCTCTGACGACTCGCCGACTCCCCCTTCGAAATTGAGCTGTTCGGCTGTATGGTCGCCCGTTGCGGCGCGTTGGTTGGGTAATGCGCCGATCTGATCCAGCGGCACCAATCGGTCGGCGAACGCCGACGGATAGCCGAGCGGCGCATCGGATTCTGCTGGTGCTGTGCCGGTTCCCGCGCCGACATCATGGTCCGGCGCCGGGCCGGTGCGCACGATCCAATCGAGCTGCTCGCTGCCAGCATCGGACGCGGAGCCGGTGACCAGGTGATTCCACGTGCCGAGGCCGGAGGGGTCGGTATAGAAATGATCGAGGACGCCATCCTCGTCCAGATCCAGCGCCGCCACATCGGCGATGCCGGTGCCGTGGGAATCCCATAGTGCGTCATCGGCAAGGCCGTCACCGTCGAAATCCAGTTGCAGTGCATCGGCGACGCCGGGGCCCGACAGCTCCAAATCCGCCTGGCTGGACCAGACATGAACCGTGCCGTCACCCGTCCCGAACACGTACTCGATCTCGCTCATGTCTTTTTGGACGCAACGGGCCCGCTTTCGGTTCCCTGCTGAGCCGGATCGATTCAATTCGCTCGCCCTCCCGCATTCGGACCCCGCGGTCCGATAAAGTTGATCTTTCGGCAACCCGATTCGACAGGGAGGCAAGAACACATGCGATTTCTGCCGAACAGGTCGCGAGCGTTCCTACCCGTCGCCGCGAAGTGACGACAGAAATACGACCCGACGTGACATCCCGAATCGGCGTCACTTCTTCCGGTGCTCCCGCACTGTTCGGCGTGCTCCTCGCGGGACTGCTCGCGGTACCCACACCCGCGCAGGCAGCGCCGCACCCATGGGCGCCGGCACCGGTGAACAGCTGCGGCGAGACCGGCTTCGACCCACTCGCCCGAGAGCCGGACCCGAACGCACCACCGCCGCCGCCCTTGCCGCCGCAGATCGATATCCCGATCCCGATTCCACAGTTCACGCCGGTCCCGGTGCCCGATCCGCCGCAGGACAACACCCGCATAGATCCCGAGCCGCTGCCGGCGGACCCGTGCGGCAATCCGTGCCCGGACATTCGCGACTCGCCCAAACCGCAGGAGAGCAGCACCGACCCGGACCCAGTCCCCGGTGCTGTTCCGCAGAGCGGCTCGAGTTCCGGCTCGGGCTCAGGTAGCGGCTCCGGGTCGGGCGGGCCGATCACGTTGCCGCGCATCGAGATCAGGCCCGAGATCGAGCCCATTCCGATCGCCGTAACCGGCCGCGAGGGCGCGCCTGCGCAACCCGCGCCACCGCCGGTGGTGCATCCGGCCGAACGCGACGCGCTCGCCCCAGCGGTCGCCGCGCCTCGAGTGGACTCGGTGCGGCTGGTCGGACAGCTGACCGGACACGGTTCGGAGAACCGGACCGACATGCGCTGGCAGGTCGACGGCACCGATCTCGGTCTGATGTGGGAGACGAAACCGGGGGAGGTCGCCGTGGTGTTCGGCGACACCTTCGGCACCGGCTGGGGCGGTGGTGGCATGGGTGGTGAAGACCAGGATTGGCGTAGCAACGTCCTCGGCTACAGCACCGATCGCGATCTGTCCGACGGCCTGACCATCGACACGATGGTCCAGGACAGCCGCTGCCACGCCGTCGAATTGCTGGGCAGCCGCAAGATCAAGAACTGGGAGACGACCACCATCCCGACTTCCGGGTTCGCGATCGGTGATCGCCAGTACCTGAGCTACATGTCGGTGAACCGGTGGAGCCGGATCCCCGGACTGTGGTGGACCAACTACGGCGGCCTCGCCTACTCCGATGACAACGGGCGCACCTGGACCAAGGATCAGCATGCCAAGTGGGACAACCTCTTCGGCATCGGCCGCTTCCAGGTGGCGGCCATGGCGGTGCAGGGTGATTACGTCTACATGTTCGGCACCCCCAACGGTCGTATCGGCATGATCGGGTTGGCCAGGGTGCGGAAGGCCGAGGTGTTGAACAAGTCGGCCTACCAATACTGGGTCGGCGGAACGTGGGCGCCGGCCGCCGAAAACCAGGCCACCCCACTGTTTCTCGGCATGGCCAGCGAGTTGTCGGCGCGCTTCGATCAGGCATCGCAGCAGTGGCAGATGGTGTACCTGGATTCGGCGCGCGGCGCCATCGTGATGCGTACGGCCGCCGCGGCCCAGGGCGCCTGGACCGATGCGGTGCCGCTTGTCTCGACCTCCGACTATCCGAAGTCCTATGGCGGCTTCATCCATCCGTGGTCGACGGACAAGGATCTCTACTTCACGATTTCGGCGTGGGACAGCTACAACGTGTATCTCATGCATGCCCGACTGAATCCGCCGGCCTGATATCGGCAGAACTGGTGCCGAGTAGGTCTTTTCGCCGACCACGCTCGGCGTGCTGGATCACCGGGTGCGGCGGAACCGCAGTGGCTGCCCGGGACGGGCCTGGGCCATCGCATCGACGTCGGCGTCCACGACCACCGCGATCACCGGGTAGCCACCGGTGATCGGATGGTCAGCGAGGAATACCACCGGCTGACCACTCGGCGGCACCTGAACTGAACCGAGCGCCATGCCCTCGGTGGGCAGTTCCCGCGAAACGCTGCGCCGCAGCGGGGGACCGGCGCGGCGATCCAGGCGGGCGCCGATCCGATCGGTATCGGCCGACACGACCCACTCACCGTCGAAAAGGGCGTCGGCATCGACGAACCAGTCGGCGCGTGGACCGAGCACGGCTCGGATCGTCAACATTGCGGTGGGCAGGTTCGCGACCGGTGCGAACTCGACGTTCGGAAGGGTGTGCGGCGCGGGACCGATCGGCAGCTGAGCACCGGAACGTAGCGGCCGAGGACCGATCCCGGACAGGGTGTCGCGACTGCGCGAGCCGAGCACCGGCGGCACGTCGATGCCTCCGCGCACCGCGACGTAGCTGCGGAGTCCGGTGCTCGCCATGCCGAGCCGAAGCTTTTGCCCCGCACCCAGTTCCAGCACACTCGCGTGTCCGACCGGAGTGCCGTCGACGGTAGCGGGAGCCGGCGCACCGGTCACCGCTATGGTGCAACGCCGGTCGGCCCGCAATGCCAATCCACCGAGCAGTACCTCGATTCCGGCGCATTCCTCGGAATTCCCGACCAATCGATTGGCCAGTCGGAAGGACGCCCGGTCGGCCGCGCCGGCAACGCCGACCCCGGAATCGAACCAGCCCGGCCGTCCCAGGTCCTGGATCGTGGCCAGCGGACCTACCTGCTCGACAACAATCATCGGCGGCTCAGTCACACCGGCCCGCGTCCACGAATCGCACCGTCGCACCCACCCGAATGAGCGCAGGCGGATCCCGGTCGACATCCCACATCTCCAGGTCGGTGCTGCCGATGAGCTGCCAGCCGCCCGGGGTGCTGCGCGGGTAGACGGCCGTGTATCCGCCGGCCAGTGCGACCGCGCCGGCGGGGACCGAGGTGCGTGCCTCGGAGCGGCGCGGAACCGTCAACCTACCGTCCGGTGACTCGAGATAGCCGAAGCCAGGGGCGAATCCGACGAACGCACACCGCCACATGGTTCCAGTGTGTGCGGCGACGACCTCGGCGGCGCTCAGCTCGAGCGCCCGAGCCACCTCGTCGAGGTCGATGCCGTCGTATCGGACGGGGATCACCACCACGTCATCGCGGATGCCGCCCTCCGACAGTGTTCCACGGGAAACAATGGTCGAATCCTGCTCGCGCCCAGGTCTATACGCCTTCGCTATCAAGGTGCGCAGCTCCCGGCGTACCGGCTCCGAATCCGGCACGGAACGCAGCGTCACCAGAATCGTCTCCGCCGCAGGCAACACATCCTGGACACCGGGGATCGGGTCGCGCCGCAGTGCCGCAACGAGTTCTGTCAACGCAGCATGCTCGATCGGGGTGATCAGCAGGGCTCGGTCGCCCGCCGCTCGAATCAGCCGATTCGGGTCGAGATCCGTCGCGCCGGGTGCGGCGTCGCCGCTGGGGAAAGTCATCACGGCACCGGCCTCAGCAGAATGCACCCACCGGCACGCCGACGTCGTCCAGGGCTGCCCGGATGTGTCTGGCCATCTCCACTGCGGCGGGCGAATCGCCGTGCACACAGATACTCGCCGCGGACACCGACACCTGACCGGATCCGTCCACGGTCCGCGCGGTGCCCGACATCGCAATCGATACCGCCTGTGCGACGGCTTCGTTCGGCTGCAACACCGCGCCGGGCGTACCGCGCGCGGCGAGGGCCCCGCTCGGTGTGTATGCGCGATCGGCGAACCCCTCACCGACAAAACGTATCTCGGCGGCCGTGGCAGCGCGCTCGAGCTGAGTGCCTGCCGGGCCGAGCAACGCCAGCTCGCGATCGTATTCGGCGAGCGCGGCCAGCACCGCGTCGGCGAGTCCGCGCTCCTTCGAGGCCGAGTGATAGAGCGCGCCATGCGGTTTCACGTAGCGGACCCGATCGCCCGCGGCCCTGGCGAAGGCATCGAGACTGCCGATCTGATAGAGCACTTCATCGCGCAATTCGGCAGGTGCCATGGTGATCGCGCGCCGCCCGAAGCCCGCGAGATCGCGATATCCGACGTGCGCGCCGATCCGGACGCCCTTCTCGACCGCAAGCGCACAGGTGCGGCGCATGATCGACGGATCGCCGGCGTGGAAGCCGCAGGCGATATTGGCGCTGGTGACGATGTCGAGCATCGCCGCGTCGTCGCCCATCGTCCACGCGCCGAATCCCTCGCCCAGATCGCTGTTCAGATCCAGCGACATGTGCCTCCTTCCGGTGTTCGCTCCGGCCCCACCACTAGGACCTGCATCACACTTCAGCGTGCCACGTCGATGGGGCCGGAACTTGGTCTCATGAGGATGACCGCTGTCCATAATGTCGTGGTGTCGGGGCGAAAGGCGTGGCCGAAGGTTGGTGTCGGCCCGGCCGGAGAACTCCCACCCCGGTCGATACCGACAAAAACAGCTGCGTGACCGGACTCGATTGCATGGGCGTGTTCCCCGAGGACAAGTACGCTCGGAGCAATCATGGCCACGTACTTCGATCCGACGTCATGGTCACCGATGCGGGCGGTCGATCTCGGCAAGCGCCTGTTCGACCAGTCCTTGCTCGAGCAGTGGGTCTCCTTCACCACCGCATGGGTGGATCCGGTGGCCGACTTGAGCGCGGGCGCGGTCACGGCGCTGATGCCGGATGTGTTGATGACCGTGCTCAGCGAGGGCATTCTCAGCCGGTTCGGTGGTCAAGGGGTCACCGCGACATTGCTCGGACACGACCTGAACGCCACCCTGCAGGTGCTCAAGGTCCGGCGCCGCGGTGCACACTTCCAGACCAAGACGGTGTTGTCACAGATGCGCTGGGACGATCACCCGATCGAGTCGGTGACCGTCATCGCGCACGGCGTCCGCCTGATTCCCGGCGTGCCGACCAGGGTGCGGACCCAGCAGCTCGACCTCGACGGCACCGTCACCACCGAAGCACTGGTCGGGTGGCTCAACACGCTGCCGCTCAACTGGGAGTTGCAGGTCGATGCGAGCGGGCTGATCAAGGCCGTACATCGACGCAGGCTGATCACCGCGGTGGTGGACGCCGAGGTGCGCGACAACCTGTTGACGGTCGAGATCCGCCGGGCGAACTGGCTCGGCATTCGGGTGCCGCGCAAGATGCTGACCGCACCCGAGTTACGACTCGCGGGCCTGCCGAACGATGCGCGCATCGTGCACGCGAGCCGCGAGGGCGACCTGATCCGGTTCCGGATCGAGCTACCGCAGATAACCGGGTCGTTCGATCTGGCGCAGATTCGCTCGGCCATCGTCACCGGAACCACGCTGATCGTCTTCTGACCAGCCGAGTCAGCCCTGCGTCTGCCACCATTCCAGCAGCGCGGACTCGGCCTCCTCGCGAGTGAGCGGTCCACGATCCAGCCGCAGCTCTTTCAAGAAACGCCAGGCCTTTCCGACCTCCGGACCCGCGGACAGGCCGAGCAGTTCCATGATGGAGTTGCCATCCAGATCGGGCCGCACCCGATCCAGATCCTCCTGCTCCTGCAGCTTGGCGATCCGCGCTTCCAGCTCGTCGTAGGTGGCGCGCAATGCTGCAGCCCTGCGCTTGTTGCGGGTGGTGCAGTCGGCACGGACCAATTTGTGCAGCCGCGGCAGCAGATCGCCCGCGTCGGTGACATACCGGCGCACCGCCGAATCGGTCCACTGCCCCTTGCCGTAACCATGGAAACGCAAGTGCAGGAACACCAGCCGGGCCACGTCCTCGGTGAACTGCTTGGGGTACTTCAGCGCCCGCATCCGCTTGCGCACCATCTTCGCGCCGACCACCTCATGGTGGTGGAAGCTGACGCCACCGCCCGGCTCGTTGCGCTTGGTGTCCGGCTTACCGATGTCGTGCAGCAGCGCGGCCCAGCGCAGCACCAGATCGGGATCGCCCACTTCCTGATCGATGGCCTGTTCCAGCACGGTGAGCGAATGCCAGTACACATCCTTGTGCTGGTGATGCTCGTCGATCTCGAGTTTCATCTCCGGCACCTCCGGCAGCACCCGCTGGGCCAATCCGGTCTCGCACATGATGTTGATGCCATCGATCGGGTGCGCCGCGCCGATCAGTTTGTCGAGCTCGGTACGCACCCGCTCCGCGGTGATCCGATCGATCTCGGCGACCATCGCGGTGATCGCGGTCCGAACCCTCGGATGCAGCTCGAAGCCGAGCTGCGCGACGAAACGGGCTGCGCGCAACATGCGCAGCGGGTCGTCGTGGAACGAATCCTCCGGTGCCGCAGGGGTATCCAGCATTCCTTCGAGCAGCGCGTCCATCCCGCCGAGCGGATCGACGAACTCCATCGCACCGTCCGCACCGATCCGCACCGCCATCGCGTTGACCGTGAAGTCCCGGCGCACCAGGTCGCCCGCGAGCGAGTCACCGAAGGTCACCTCGGGATTGCGGGAGACCCGATCGTAGGAGTCGCTGCGGAAAGTAGTGATCTCCAGCTGCTGATCGGCCTTGGACGCGCTCACCGTCCCGAAGGCAAGCCCCCCGGTGTCCCACAGATGATCGGCCCAGCCACGCAGCATCTCCTGCACCTGCTCCGGCCGCGCATCGGTGGTGAAATCCAGATCCGTCCCCAACCGTCCGAGCACCGCATCCCGCACACTGCCCCCGACCAGGTACAGCTCGAATCCGCGCGCCGCGAACAATTCACCGAGTGGCGTCAGCACATCGGACAACCTGCCGAGCGTGACCGCGGCCGCAGCCAGCAATCGGGTACGTCGATCCTGCGCTGCTACATCCTCAGACTGGGGCGAAACCACGAATCAGCAGCTTACCGAGCCCCACCAACCGATATTCCAGCGCAACCCACGCAGCACCCCCGGATATATAAGGCCTCCCGCATAGCCGACCCCGGATCCCGCCCACGCCGCCAGTTCAGGTCGAACGTCTGCCACCCACCGCGAAGAGCGCCTTCCGGCGAGTCCACCGCCATCTCCCGCCGACATGCACGGCAACCCCGCCGGAGACGTCACCGCATTCAGCAAGATCACGAGCAGCACCACCGTTCACCCACCCAGCAGCGAGTCCTCCAGGGAAGAGTCAAGGCCACTGCACACAAGCCGACGTGTATCCAACAAGGCCGCGACCATCCCTACCGACGCACCCACTCGGCACGATGGCACCCTCCCCGTGCCGCGAGACCCAACGCTCAGACCTCGCAGCCCGTTCCACCCGCACAGCCGCCGAAGCACAACCACCACAGTCGCAAGCTCAATTACCAACACATCTACTCGGCACGATGACACCTTCCGAGCGAAGCCAGACCCAACGCTCAGACCTCACAGCCCGTCCCACCTCCACAACAGCCGAAGCACAACCACCACAGTCGCAAGCTCAACTACCAACACATCTACTCGGCACGATGACACCTTCCGAGCGCAGCGAGATCGAGCACTAGAGTTCGCGGCCCGTCTCGCTTCCGAGCGGCCGAAGCGCATGCGCCGCAGGCGCGAGTCTCGGCCGCTCGGAAGCGAGACCAAGGGGGCCGCGAACACGCAGCGCCGCAGGCGCTGCAAAGACAACACAGTAGGATTGCTGGGTGTCTCCGGCCGATCGTGCGAACAGTCGACGCCGCCAGCCTCGGCGCCGCGGTTCGGCCGCCAACGCGGCGAAACCTCGCATGCGTACGGTCCGGGAAACCTCGGCGGGCGGGCTGGTCGTCGATGGGTTGGATGGTCCGCGGGAAAAACGGAGCGCGGCACTGATCGGGCGCACCGATCGCCGCGGCAGGCTGCTGTGGTCGCTGCCCAAGGGACATATCGAAGAGGGCGAGACCTCTGAGCAGACGGCGATCCGTGAGGTGGCCGAGGAGACCGGAATCAACGGAATAGTGGTCGCCGAACTGGGCAGCATCGATTATTGGTTCGTCACGGAGGGTCGTCGGGTACACAAGACCGTGCATCATTATCTGCTGCGTTCGGTCGGTGGCGAACTTTCCGACGCCGATGTGGAGGTCACCCAGGTGGCGTGGGTTCCGTTGAGCGAGTTGGATTCTCGATTGGCGTACGCCGACGAACGGCGTCTTGCCGAGGTGGCGAATCGGATGATCGACCGGATGGAGACCGGCAAGCGATGACGCGTGGACTGTTCCGGATCATCGTGGCGGTCCTGACCATTCTCAGTTCGGCGACGGTGATGCCGATGTTGCTCGCACAGCATGCGGCGGCACAACCGACCGGGTCGAGCGGTTCGTCGGCACCGAAATTCTTGAAGCTGTCACTGGATTCGGTGACTCCGACCGCGGTGACTACGGTCAGCGATCCACTGCTGACCGTGTCGGGCACCATCACCAATATCGGTGACCGGGTTGTCGACAATGTCATCGTCCGCATTCAGCGCGCCGCCGCGGTGACCTCGCCGAGCGTATTGCGCTCCACGCTGCGCCTCGATCAGGTCAACTACGACGTGACCGGCCCGTTCGAGGATGTGGCCGAGCGGTTGAGCCCGGGGCAGCGCAAGCAATTCACGTTGAGTATCGCGCTGCGCCCCGGCGGTCGTGATTCGACATCATCGCTGGACATCACCGCGCCCGGTGTGTATCCGTTGTTGCTGAATGTGAACGGTGAACCGGCCTACGGCAGTCAGGCCCGGCTCGACGACGCCCGTTTCTTGCTGCCGGTGCTCGGTGTCCCGCCGACGACGGATGCCGAATCGGGCAGCGCTGGGGCACAGGCGGTGGCTGCCGCGACAGATGCGCCGGTGGCGACGACGCTGCTGTGGCCACTGGCCGACCGCCCCCGGCTGGTCGCGGGCGTCCCTGGTTCGGTCAACGGGAGGGTGGAGCTGACCGATGACGAGTTGGCCGCCTCGCTCGGTAAGGGCGGTCGCCTCGATCAGTTGCTCGGTGCACTGGAGTCGGCGGTCGGCACGAATATCGGCCGTGATCGGTCCCTGGCGAGCGCGGTGTGCGTCGCGGTCGATCCGGATCTGCTCGTCACCGCGCAGGCGATGACCCATGGTTATCGCGTGCTGGCGAGTCCATCCGATCCGGACGGCGCGACCAGGCCGGGCACCGGCGCGGACCAGGCCCAGACCTGGCTGGACCGGTTGCGTGCGCTTGCCGCGTCGGTATGCACGGTGGCTTTGCCCTTCGCCCAGGTCGATGTCACGGCGCTGGCGGCGGTGAACGATCCTGATCTATCGGCTCGCGCGCTGGACGCACCTGCCGACATCGTCGACTCGATCCTGGCCACCCGATCGGTGCGCGGCGTGAGCCTGCCCGATTCCGGCAGTATCGACACGAGCGCCGCGATGTTGTTGCGCAGCCACGGTTTCGCAACCGCGGTGCTGGCGGATACCGCCGCTGTCACGGTCGGTTCCGCGGGCTCGAATGATTCCTCGCCCACGACCAGTGACGCGGGGCGCACCACCAGCGATCAGCCGACTTCGACGCTGAGCTCGGCAAGCCAGACGATTCCGGATTCCGCGGCGCCGGACATCGTCCGCGTGCCCGAGGTCACTGCGGCATTGCCCGGGGCGAACAACGCCGAGGTCACCGTGCCGGAGCCCGCGCCGACCGCTGCCGCGCCACCCGCCAACGGCGCGAACCCGAACAACCCGGCCCTGCCGGCAGGCCCGGCGTCGGATCCGGTGCTGCACGCCGCGACGTTCGATATCTGGTCCGCGACGGCGCTCGCCGCGGTCGGCTCCAATCCGCCGACACCGTCGTTCACGCCCGCGAAGGTCCGCTACGACGTCACCAACGACTCGCGGATGGCTCGGCTGCAGGACGCGCTCGGCGCCGTCTCCTGGACCGCGCTGAACTCGCAGCCGAATCGGCCGCGTTCATTGCTGCTGGTCCCGCCGCAGCAGTGGGGTGCCAGCCGCGACGAGGCGACCGCGCTGCTACGCCAAGTGGAACTGTTGATGCGCAATAACCTCGCCACACCGCGCGCGTTCCACGAGCTGCTCGCCGGACCGCCCGACGGTCAGCCCTATGAGCTGGACTACCTGCCCCAAGCCGCGAATGACGCAGTACCCGACCGCCTCGTGCTGCCCACCCGCGACCAAGGCAAGCGGATCAGTGAGCTGATGCGCTCGCTGGTCGAGTTGCCGGAGGCCGAGCCGACCCCACGCCAATTCCTGACCCCGCTGCGCGACGACCTGCTGCGGGTGCTGACCCTGTCCGACCGACGCACCGGCGATGCCACGCAGCCGGACACCTTCGCGCACCGACGACTCGATCAGACCACGCGGGCGCTGGACAACCTGTACCGTTCGGTCACCGTGCTGCCACCGGGCGGCGTCTACACCCTTGCCTCCGAGCAGAGCCCATTGTTGCTGGTTGCCCGTAACGAACTGCCGGTCGCCATCCGCATCAAGTTCCGGATCGAGGCGCCCGCGGAGACGAAAATCACCGATATCGGTGAACAGGTGTTGCCGCCGACCGGGACTCGTTCGTTCCAGATCCCGACCGAGGTCAGTGACAGCCGCAACCTGGTGATTCCGATCTTCCTTACCACGCCTGACGGAATCCCGCTCGGCAATCCCACCTCGGTTTCGGTGCGCTCGAACGCCTACGGTCAGGCGTTGGCAATAATTACGGCGTGTGCCGGAATACTGCTGTTTCTGTTGGCCGGGCGTCGGTTGTGGCGTCGGTTCCGCGGACAGCCGGATCCGGCGGACGAGGGTTTCGATCCGCCAACCCGGCGTCGGGTAAACCGGTATCGGCGTGCGCGGCAACGAGTACTACGGCAACAGGAGCAACAGGAGGCACCGTGAGGGACCCGAATGGAGGGCCCTCACCTGCATCGATTGGCTGTCCCGCAGTGCACGATGGCACAGTGGTGGACAATCACGTTGCGCCTTCGGCGCGGCCGATCGGCCGCGGGCGGTCGGTAGAACTGGGGAGTCATGGTGAGCGGAACAGTCGAAATGCTGCTCACCGAACCGCCGAGATGCAGCTGTTCCGGCGGGTACAGGAGGCATGATGAGCGACGATGACTTATCCGCTCATCGGTATCGATCTGGCGATAGGTACGACGGGCCACCGGCCCGCCGCGCTCCCGCAGCGCCGTGGGAACGGCGATTGCAGCAATCCCATGAGGATCCGGAGATGAATTCCGGCGATCCTTACCGTGACCCGGGCAGGCCGATGCCTCGGGTCAGCCATCCGGCCGGCCCGCCGCCGGGCCAGCGGATGGTGCCACCTCCGTCACCGCCTTCCGCCCCTATTCCGCGACTGCCAGGCCCGCCACCGCCCTCCGGCCCGATACCGCGACAGCCGGGCCCGCCGCAGCGCCCTGTGCCACGCCCGCATCCGGGTCAGCGCCAGTACCCGGTGCCGCCGGGTAACGCGGTGCCACCCGCGGGGCCGAGTCAGGCCCGCCCGGTGCCGCCGAACCAGGGACGTCCCGGACCGGCCCAGCCCAACCGGGTGCCACCAGAACATTTCGCGCCGCCACCGCCACCGGCACGGCCGCAGCCGTACCCACCGCAACAGCGGCAACATCCGCCTGCGCCGCCCCGGCGCATCCCGGCGGACAACCGCCCGACCACTCGCGAGATGGCGGCCCAGAGCAACCACGCGACGGACGCCCAGGAACCGAAGCAGAGCGCGAACTCACGCCTGCTGCGCGATTCCGGATCGATCGCGTTCGCCACGCTGGTCAGTCGCATCACTGGGTTCGGCAAGCAGTTGCTGCTGCTCACCGTGCTCGGCCCGGCCATCGCCAGCTCGTTCACCTCCGCGAGCCTGATCCCGAACATGATCACCGAGCTGGTGCTCGGCGCAGTGCTCACCGCCATGGTGGTACCGACGCTGGTCCGTGCCGAACAGGAGGACGCCGACGGCGGCACCGCCTTCGTCCGGCGACTGGTGACCGCCGCGTTCACGGTGCTCGCCGCGGCCGCGCTGCTCGCTACCGCGGCCGCACCGATCCTGGCGACCCATGTCTTCGTGTCCTCCGACGGCAAGGTCAACACCGCGCTGACGACGGCGCTGACCTTCCTGCTGCTGCCCGCGATCCTGTTCTACGGCATGTCGGCGCTGTTCACCGCGATTCTGAACACCCGCCAGGTATTCAAACCCGGTGCGTGGGCGCCGGTGCTGAACAACCTCGTGGTGCTCGTTGCCCTAGGTCTGTACGCGCTGACACCGGGGGAAATCACCCTGAACCCGGTGCGGATGAGCGATCCGAAACTGCTCGTGCTCGGGTGCGGCGTCACGCTCGGCGTGATCACCCAGGCCGTGAGTCTGTTGCCCGCGATCCGCAGAGAAGGCATCGACCTGCGGCCACTGTGGGGCATCGACGCCAGGCTCAGGCAGTTCGGCACCATGGGCGGCGCGATCATCCTGTACGTCCTCATCAGCCAGGTCGGCCTGATTTTCGCCAACAACATCTCCTCGCACGCCGACGAGGCGGGTCCGGCGATCTACTCGCAGGCCTGGCTGCTGCTGCAGCTGCCCTACGGCATTCTCGGCGTCACGCTGCTCACCGCGATCATGCCGCGCTTGAGCCGCAACGCCGCCGCGAACGACACACCGGCTGTGGTGGACGACCTCTCGGTCGCCACCAGGCTGACGATGATCGCCCTGATCCCGGTGGTCACCTTTCTCACGCTGGCCGGCCCACAGGTGGGCGAGGGGCTTTTCGGCTACGCGCGCTTCGCCGAGGATGCCTCCCGCCTCGGCCACGCGGTGAGCTGGTCGGCCTTCGCACTGATTCCGTATTCGCTGGTGTTGATTCACCTGCGCGTGTTCTATGCCAGAGAGCAGGCCTGGACGCCGACCTGGATCATCCTCGGCATCACCGGCGTAAAGATCCTGTTCTCGGCGCTGGCGCCGGTGGTAGCGAGCAGTAGCGACGAGGTCGTCATCGTGCTCGGTGTCGCCACCGGCCTCGGTTTCACCGCGGGCGCGGTGATCGGTGGCTATCTGCTGCACCGCAGCCTCGGCGATCTGCGCATGGCCAATGTCAGCCGCACGGTGACCCGCGTGGTGCTGGCTTCGGTCGCGGGCGGCGCGGTCATGCTGATCGTGGACAAGGTGCTCGGCCTGGATCGGTTGTCGGGCGGTATCGGCTCGCTCATCCGCGTCGCGGTGTCGGCGATCGTGATGTTCGCGGTGGCGTTCGGGTTGATGCGCCTGGCCGGAATTCCGGAAATTGTCGGAATCACCGTGGCGATCTCGCGGCGGCTCGGCCTCACGCCGCCTGCCCCCGACCTCGATCTGGACAGCCCGGTCGAGGACATCTACGCCACGCAGGTGTTCCGCAGGCCTGATCCGTATGCCTACCCACAATTCGACCCGTACATGGATGCCCAGACCATGGTGCTACCCGTGATCAGAGGCGATGCTGTTGACCTCACCGGCAAGGGTGAGTTCCCGTACCCTGTTCGGCAGAGAAGCACAAGTGGCGAATTCGCCGGAACCTCGACATATCAGGGCGAAGGAGGACCGAGGGTGAGCGACGACGCGGCAGTGGGCGGCGGCGTCCCGGCCGCCGATTCTTCTGCGGCCACGGCAGGCGGGCTCTCCACAGACGTCCCGCCGAACGCCGGGGATGCGTCGGATCCCGCATACGCGAACCAGGAGGCCGACACCGGTCCTCCTGATCGCGATTCGGGACCGGCACCGGGCGAAGGCAAGTTCCACGCACCGGAACGTGATCCGATGTACGACACCGGCATGATTCCGATCCCGCCCCAATTGCCGCCCATGGGCGGCGATCCGAGCGGTCGTCGAACGCCGCGCGGCCCCAAGCTGATTCCCGGCGCCTCGGTCGCCGGCGGACGCTACCGGTTGCTGGCCGGCCACGGCGGTTCCCGCGGGCTCAAGTTCTGGCAGGCCCTCGACATCAAGCTCGACCGCGAGGTCGCGCTGACGTTCGTCGACGCCGATCAGAAGGCGAGCGAGAATTCCGGTCATGACGGCCCGCAGGCGATTCTGTCGCGCACGCTGCGGCTCGGCCGGATCAACTCACCCGGTCTGGCGCGGGTCCTCGACGTGGTGCGCGGCAGCTCCGGCGGCATCGTGGTGGCCGAGTGGACACCGGGCCGGTCACTGCGTGAAATGGCCGAGACCGTACCGTCGCCGATCGGCGCGGCCCGAGCGGTCCGTGCTCTGGCCTCGGCCGCCGAACTCGCCCATCGGGGCGGCGGCTCGCTATCGATCGATCATCCTGATCGGATTCGGATCAGCGCATCCGGCGACGCGGTGCTCGCATTCCCGGGCACCCTGGGCGATTCCGACGCGCAATCGGACGTGCGCGGTCTCGGCGCCATGCTCTATGCGCTGATCACGGCACGCTGGCCGATCCGTTCCGGCGGTGTCACCGGCACCGCCGCGACGATCGGTGGACTACGGTTGGCCGATTTCGGCCCCGACGGCACTCCGATCGAGCCGAGGCAGATCCGGCCCGAGGTGCCGTTCGAGATCTCGGCGGTCGCGGTGCGCTCGCTGGAATCGAACAAGGGTGTCCGCACTGCCGCGACCGTGCAGCACGTGCTCGAACAGGCGTCGGTGGTCGATCAGAAGACCGACTTCATTCCGGTGCTCCGGCTCGGTCAGCGCCCGCCGAGCGGTATCGAGGAATCGCTGGCCGATCCCGAGCTGCTCGCCGCGGAACGGGAGCGTTCGCAGCGGATGATGTGGATCATGGTCGGGCTCGGCATCCTGGCCGCGCTCGTCGTCGGCATCGTGATCTGGTGGATGGTCAGCGTCTTCGCGCCGGGCGCGTCCGAAGCGCCGCTCAACGAGCAACGCAATATCGGTCTGACCACGAACAGTTCGCCCGCGCCCGCACCCACGCCGGGGTCGAATCCGACCCCGGCGGGCGGCGTTCCGCTTGCGGTCACCCGGGTGTCTGTGTTCTCTCCGGAAGGCACGCCCGACGGCGTCAGCAGTGCGGCGGCGGTGCTCGATCATGATCCCGCCACCCTCTGGCGGACCGATCAGTACTTCCAGCAGTTCCCGGCCCTCAAGAAGGGGATCGGGCTGATGGCCACGCTACCGAGCCCGGCGAAGCTGACGAATGTGTCGATCACTTCGCCGAGCCCGGGCACCGCGGTCGAAATCCGCACGTCACCGACCGCGTCGCCGACGCTCGACCAGACCCAGCTGATCGGCTCCACGCGATTATCCGACGGCGACACCGAGATTCCGGTGCGCACCGACCAATCCGCTCGCTATGTGCTCGTCTGGATCACCGGACTCGGCAACTCCGGTGCCCAGTTCCAGACCTCGATCGCCGAGATTCGTTTCGACGCCGCGCCCTAACTGCCCTTCGCCGCTCGCCGCACGTGTCCGCACCGTGCCGCCGCTGAGTGGTGTTCCGGCCTTGCGCCGCAGGCTTTCTCGCCGCCCTCCGCGTCCCGATCAGTCTGGTTGCTGCCGAATCGTGGCTGACGATATGATTCATTCCGCGCTCTCAGCAGGGGAGCTTCCCGGGTTCTGGTGCTTCGATCCTGGATGCTGCGAAATCTTCGGTTAACGGTCGCCCATGTCCGTTTGCCACCGTGAGCGCTGTCCGAGGGGTTGGCTTTTTGTCCGAACTGAACGACGAGTCCCGTGGGGGGAGATCGCAACCGGTGGCATCTCGCGAACGTTCGTTCATACCCGACGAACTGACCGACATCGAACTGCTTCATGCCCATGTCCGTGGCCAGCGGCATGCCTTCGCCGAACTGCTGCGCAGGCACAACGACCACCTCTGGCAGACCGCGTTGCGCACGTCCTACACGCGCGAAGACGCGGCCGACTGCCTCCAGGACGCATTGCTCTCGGCCCACCGCACCGCTGCGTCGTTCCGTGCAGAGGCAGAGGTGCGCAGCTGGCTGCATGCGATCGTGGTCAACGCCTGCCTGGACCGGATCCGGCGCAACAAGACCCGGCGCGCGATCTCGCTGTCGCCGGAGAACATGCCGGAACCGCGTGATGAGCGCGACAATATGGCCGAACTGGAGATGTCGCTCGTCATCGACCGCGCGCTGTTCTCGCTCCCGCCTGACCAGCGCACGGCCCTCGTCGCGATCGACCTGGAGGGGTATAGCGTGGCGGAAGCGTCCGCGATGCTCGGGGTTCCGGAGGGCACGATCAAGAGCCGGTGTGCCCGCGCCCGGCAGCGACTACAAGAACGCTTGGAATTTCTCCGGGATCCGGGGAACCGGAAGTAGCCGAGATGCGTCATTAATAGTGACGAACCGCTAGACGATGTACTTGCAGTCCCCCCGCGTGGGCGGTGGGATCCCCCGTCAGATGAGAGAACCGGAGGTGCCATGGCGACCCGTTCCGTACCGCAGCCTCCGTTCTCGACCGAACTCCTCGCCGATCTCCACGCCGAGAACGTCGCGCCGGAGCTGGGGGAGCAATTGTGGCCCGAGGTCCGACGCGACCCCGACGCAGTGCGGTATCTGCACTCGCTCGACACGGTGAGCGCGCAGCTGCGCACCCTCGGCCAGGACGACCACATCATCCATGCCATGCCTGCCGATATCGCCGCTCGGCTGGAACAGTTCGTCGACGGATTCCACTTCGACGAGGAGCCCACCGAGCAGGTGGCAACCATCCACCAGCTGCCGTCCGCGGCCGCTCCCGAATCCGTGGACGCCCCAGCGGTTTCCGACCCGGATGCGCAACCACCCGGCATCGCCACACCGGTCTCCCTGGACGAACGGCGCGGTCGCAGACTCCGCTGGCTCGCGGCGGCGGCGGCCGTCGCGGTCGTGGCATGCGCCGCCGTGGCGGTGTCGACGCTCGGCGGCCGTGAGGTCGCCCCGACCGCCCAGCCGACCACCGGCAATGTCGAACTCGGTGACGATCTGAACGCCACCGTGGCGCTCGCCGCGCTCGGCCGCCACGACGTCACCGGCGCACTCGGCAGCCAGGCCGCCCTGAACCGCTGCGTGCACGCCAACGGCCTCGACCGCACCATCCTCGGCTCCACCAACACCACGTTCCATGGCCAGGCCTCGGTGCTGATCCTGCTCACCGGCCCCCGCCCGCACAAGATCACCGCACTGGTCGTCGGGATCGGTTGCACCACCGACGATCCACAACAACTCGCCCTCACCGACATCGGGTGACGCGATCGAGGCGTCCACCACGCCCTTGCCCGGGAACAACAACGTTTAGGCTGTTGTTGACCGACACGTCCCAAGATTTCTCCCTCGGAAGGGTCACATGAGCACGCCAGTTCGCGACTTGATCATCGTCGGCTCCGGACCCGCCGGCTACACGGCCGCCGTCTACGCCGCCCGCGCCGAGCTCCAGCCGCTGCTGTTCGAGGGCACCCAGTTCGGCGGTGCACTGATGACGACCACCGAGGTCGAGAACTTCCCCGGCTTCCGTGACGGCATCATGGGCCCGGACCTCATGGAAGAGATGCGCGAGCAGGCCAAGCGGTTCGGCGCCGACATCCGCACCGAGG
This sequence comes from Nocardia sp. CWNU-33, assembly GCF_046764895.1. NCBI lineage: Bacteria > Bacillati > Actinomycetota > Actinomycetes > Mycobacteriales > Nocardiaceae > Nocardia > Nocardia sp. CWNU-33. The sequence continues at coordinate 132,020 of NZ_JBKOQN010000003.1, forward strand.
ACGTGGACACGATCGACCTGAGCGGCCCGGTCAAGACCGTGACCGTCGGCGACGAGACGCACCAGGCCTACGCCGTGATCCTCGCCATGGGTTCGGCTGCGCGCTACCTCAACGTGCCCGGTGAGCAGAAGCTGCTCGGCCGCGGCGTGAGCGCCTGCGCCACCTGTGATGGCTTCTTCTTCAAGGGCCAGGACATCGTCGTGGTCGGCGGTGGCGACTCCGCGATGGAGGAGGCCACCTTCCTGACCAAGTTCGCCGCCAGCGTGACCATCGTGCACCGCCGCGAAGAGTTCCGTGCCTCACGCATCATGCTCGAGCGTGCCAAGGCCAACGAGAAGATCAAGTTCGTGCTCAACGCCGAGGTGGCCGCCGTCAACGGCGACACCAGTGTGACGAGCCTGACGCTGCGCGACACCCGCACCGGTGAGACCTCGGAGCTCGCCGCCACTGGTCTGTTCGTGGCGATCGGCCACGACCCGCGCAGCGAACTGGTCAAGGGCCAGGTCGAACTCGACGACGAGGGCTACGTCCAGGTGCTGCACCCGTCGACGGCAACCAAGGTGCCCGGCGTTTTCGCCGCGGGCGACCTGGTCGACCACACCTACCGGCAGGCGATCACCGCCGCGGGCACCGGCTGCCGTGCGGCGATCGACGCCGAGCGCTGGCTCGCCGACCAGGGCGACATCACGTCCAACACGCTGGACCATGCCGGCAGCCCGGTTGTCGTCTCCGCCAACTGATCTCATCACTTTTTCCACCGCAAGGAGATAACCCATGTCCAAGAGTGCCAATACGGTCACCGTCACCGATGCGTCCTTCGCCGATGACGTGCTGCTCAGCGAGAAGCCGGTGCTCGTGGACTTCTGGGCCGACTGGTGCGGTCCGTGCAAGATGGTTGCCCCGGTGCTGGAGGAGATCGCGGGCGCGCACGCGGACAAGCTGACCATCGCCAAGTTGGACGTGGACGCCAACCCGGGCACCGCCCGCGATTATCAGATCCTTTCGCTCCCAACTATGATGCTGTTTTCCGGCGGTAAGCCGGTCAAGCAAATCGTGGGAGCCAAGGGCAAAGCCGCCCTGTTGCGCGAACTCGACGGCGTCATCTGACGCGAAATCGAGTCCCCAAAGGCCGCCGTTATCCAACGGCGCGCCGTTAGGATGCCTGGAACCCGGGAATTGTCGAATTCCCGTCCGGGTCTGAGACAATCGACCGACCTCCGGTCGTGCGAAGGTGTATGCCGTCGCATGAGTGGGTACCCGGGTTGACGGAAGGAAAGGGCTCTCACGCATGCACCGACTTCGTCACGGCGATACCGGTCCAGCCGTCGCCGAGGTTCGGAGCACCCTGGCAAGTCTCGGGTTTCTGCACGCTCACGCCGTCGGCACCGATCACGCCGATGCGCGCGAGTATTGGAAGGACACCGACGCCTCCTTCGACCGTCAGCTGGATTCCGCGGTTCGCGCCTTTCAGCAGCACCGCGGACTGTTGGTCGATGGCATCGTCGGGCCGGCCACCTATCGAGCCCTCAAAGAGGCGTCCTACCGCCTCGGTGCCCGCACCCTGATCTATCAACTGTCCGCACCGCTCTACGGTGACGATGTGGCAACTCTGCAGCGCAGACTGCAGGACCTCGGTTTCTACGTGCATCGGGTCGACGGCTACTTCGGCCCGCATACCCACGAAGGCCTGACCGCGTTCCAGCGGGAGATCGGGCTGTCCGCCGATGGCATCTGCGGGCCGGACACGTTGCGGTCACTGGAACTGCTCGGTGCACGCGTCACCGGCGGCAATCCACATCGCATCGCCGAGGAAGAAGTGGTGCACCGGGCCGGGCCACAGCTCACCGGCAAGCGCATCGTCATCGATCCCGGTCTCGGAGGCCAGGACAAGGGCCACGCGGTCCCCACAGAGTACGGCGACGTCTACGAGTCGGAGATCCTGTGGGATCTGGCCAGTCGGCTGGAGGGTCGCATGGCCGCCACCGGTATGGAGACGTTCTTGTCCCGGCCGTGGGGCGCCAACCCTTCCGATGCCGAACGGGCCGAGACCTCCAACGCTTTCGACGCCGATCTGATGATCTCGCTGCGCTGTGCGACCAACCCGAGTCCGTCGGCGAACGGGGTCGCGAGCTTCCATTTCGGTAACTCGCACGGCTCCGTGTCGATGATCGGTCAGGTGCTGGCCGGCTTCATTCAGCGCGAGGTTGTCGCACGAACGTCGTTGCAGGACTGCCGACTTCATGCCCGAACCTGGGATCTGTTGCGGCTGACCAAGATGCCGACCGTGCAGGTCGATATCGGCTATCTCACCAACGAATACGACGCGACGGTGCTCACCAACCCGCGGATGCGCGACGTGATCGCCGAAGCCATCCTGATTTCGGTGAAACGGCTGTATCTGCTCGGTCAAGACGATCAGCCAACGGGCACATACACTTTCGCCGAACTACTGGCCGAGGAGTTGGCTGCGGCCGACCGCATGTAGTACGACTCGAACTCCGAAAACACCTACGCCCCCGCCGACTTCGGTCAGCGGGGGCGTGGTCGTCTGTGCCGTCGGCAGGCTAGGGCGCACCGATCCGGAAGGGGACCGTCAGCGCCGCCGCCGCGAGCAGTTGATCAAGGGCCCGCTCCACGTCTTCTTTCCAGCCGTGATCGGAGTCGAGCTCGAGACGCAGTCGCGGAAATCGGTGATGCGGCGCGATCACCTCGAAGCCGACCTCCTCGAGGAAGTCCGCGTCGATCATGCACGTTTCCGGCGAGCATTTGGTAGCCGCGGTCGCCGAGCCCGAATCACGGACCGGTGAGCCGATCCGCTCCATCAAGGTCATCGAACCGAGCGATCGATCCGACATCGCCTTGGTCGGGGGATCGGTGCGAATACCGAAGGCCTCCAGCGCTCGAACACCGCGACGCACCAGATCCGCCACCACGGCCGAGATGAGCCGGTGGGCTATGTCGGCATCCGAATAAGGGAATTCGGCGCTCAGCGTGGTCAGCAGGACCGCGTCCGGGCTTACCGGTGACGTGGGGAAGAGAGCGGCACGCGGCACAGCGCTGGGTGGCGAATACAACGCGCAACCCGCCACATTGCCGTTCACGTTGGCCACCTGGCCGCACGAACCCCATTCCAGCATCACCGTCGAGAGCCAGGCCTCCTTCTCGAAGACCGGATCGCTGAACTCCCGAGAGTTCTCCGCGACAGCGGGATCGATCTCCCAGAACACACAGCGCCGTGCGTGTGTGGGGAGCTTGTCCAGTCCGCCGAGGGTAAGTGCTGTGACGCTGGTCGACACCGCTCTACTCAGCCTCCAGCTGTCCGATTCATCCACGCTCACGCCGCATCAGTACTTGCTCGCCAGCAAGAATAAGCGATCAACGAGATCCCGCCTCATTCCACGTCACTGTGCTATTGGTCAGGAGCCTTGCGCCGGTCCCACCGAGGGTCACACCGACGCCGCATCCCTCTATTTTCCGCGCCGTCACTGTGACGTTTCGGCGCCAGACCCGTACTTATCGGAAACACGGGGCCATTTTCGCCACTTTCGTCACGTGCCGAGCTGCTGTTGCTCCATCATGCCGACAATCCGCTCGAGGTCTTCGACCGAACCGAACTCGACAACAATCTTGCCCTTGCGCTTGCCGAGACTCACCGTGACCCGAGTATCGAACGACTCCGACAACCGCTCGGCAACGTCCTGCAGACCTGGCATGTGGATCGGCTTGCGTCGGGGAGCGGTCGGGGCCGCGGCGTCCGGATCGCGGTTCGCCAGCGTGACAGCTTCTTCGGTGGCGCGGACCGACAACCCCTCGGCGACGATGCGCGCGGCAAGGACCTCTTGGGCGTCCGCTCCGGCCTCGAGACCGAGCAGGGCACGAGCATGTCCCGCCGACAGCACGCCGGCCGCCACCCGCCGCTGCACGGGGATCGGCAGCTTCAGCAGACGGATCATGTTCGTCACGACCGGTCGGGACCGGCCGATTCGCGATGCCAATTCCTCGTGGGTGACATCGAACTCTTCGAGCAGCTGCTGATAGGCCGCCGCCTCTTCGAGCGGGTTGAGCTGCACCCGATGGATGTTCTCCAACAGTGCGTCGCGCAGCATGGATTCGTCGGCGGTCTCGCGGACAATCGCCGGAATCGTCGTCAGGCCGGCCTCTTGGCAGGCCCGCCAGCGGCGCTCGCCCATGACGATCTGGTACCGGTCCACCGCAGGCTCGACCCGACGCACCACGATCGGTTGCATCAGACCGAACTCGCGAATGGAGTGCACCAGCTCGGCGAGTGCCTCTTCTTCGAAGACATGCCGCGGCTGCTTGGGATTCGGCTCGATCTGCTCCGGGCTGATCTCGCGATAGATCGCGCCGCCGGGGGAGGAGAGCTCCTCCTCGGTCGGATCGGGGACCCGATGGAGGAATGCGGAAGCCGGTTGCGGGCCGATCGGATCGAGACCGATGACCACATTCGCCGCGGCACTGCCGAGACCTGGTGTGGCCGCCGGCCCCGTCGGGATCAACGCGGCAAGACCGCGTCCTAGCCCACCCTTCTTCGCCTGAGTCATCGGTCTACCGATCCCTTCTCTGTTCGCCACCACGCCAGTCCAACCGACCGCTACGGGTCATTGCGCGCCTGCTGCCCCACGTCGGGGCACCGCACGCGCCGCCATCTCACGACCAGCATCGAGATAGCTCATCGCACCCCGGGAGCCTGGATCATAATCGAGCACTGTCATTCCGTAGCCCGGAGCTTCGGAGACCTTCACACTGCGCGGGATCACTGACCGCAGCACCACGTCGCCGAAGTGTCCACGCACTTCCTCCGCGACCTGGTCGGCCAGCTTGGTGCGGCCGTCGTACATCGTGAGAACCACGGTGGAGACGTGCAATTCGGGATTGAGATGCGCCTGCACCAAGCCGATATTGCGGAGCAGCTGACCGACACCTTCCAGCGCGTAGTACTCGCACTGGATCGGGATCAGCACCTCTTTGGCCGCGACCATCGCATTGACGGTGAGCAGACCGAGGGACGGCGGGCAGTCGATCATCACGTAATCGATGTCGTAACCCGCGATATTGGCTTCCTGGATCGCGGCTTTGAGTCGACCCTCCCGAGCCACCATCGACACCAGCTCGATCTCCGCACCGGCGAGATCGATAGTGGCCGGAATGCAGAGCAGACGCGGACTGTGCGGGCTTTGCTGAATCGCGTCCTTGACCGAGATCTCACCGATCAGCAGTTCATAACTCGAGGGGACACCCGAGTGATGCTCGACGCCGAGGGCGGTGCTTGCGTTGCCCTGCGGATCGAGGTCGATCACGAGAACTGTCATCCCTTGGTGCGCAAGGGCGGCCGCGAGGTTGACCGCTGTCGTCGTCTTACCGACGCCACCCTTCTGATTGGCAATGGTGATGATGCGCTGCTCGTGCGGTTTCGGCACTGTCACCTTTCCTGGATGCAATATCTGACTGGCGCGTTGCGCTTCGGCCGCGATCGGGGTCTCACTGGCGGAGATGTGCCCGAACGGTGTGCTTCCGAAGGCCTCCGCATCGAGATTGCTGGAGTCCAGCATTCCCGGCACGCGCGACGTAGTTTCCCGTGAAACATTCGCCGGACCACCGCTCGACATAGACAGCTCCTAACGCGAGAACCTCAGATGACGACCCCCGACGAACGTCGGCGCCGTGTCATCAATAGCTGTGTCGGATCGAACATGATGCTCAATCGGAACCGCGGCGCCCGATCGACCGAGCGGAGCTCTCGCCGCTGTGACACCCTCCGTGGCACCAACGCTCACGCCCGACGGTGACTAGCTTGCCAGCACCGAGCGTGATTAGAAAGCTGAATCGCGGCAACGCACAAAGGACACGCAAATCTGCGGCGATTCTCCCTGGCGCGGTCGAGATTTCGACCACCCGAGCCGATGTTTCACATGAAACGTGATGCCGAATCCGAACTTCCGCGCCAGTCGATCGGACGCGCCAACGCGCCGTCAGCCGGTTCGGATGGGCCTGAATTCCGCTGACACCGTTGGCAACGCCCATCTCCGCCCGCCACTACGACAGCCGTGCGATTCGTCACGCCGCTCGGCTAGACGCAGATCTCGTTGCACCCCTCGCGTTGTGCCGTTGAGTCACACCACGTGGACACATCACCGGCTATTGCTGAGTCGAGCCGACTGGACCACACCGGGTACCGCTGTTGGCGCACATCGTAGGGATGAGTCGTTCGCATCTTCTGTCTGGCCGTTGGGCCGCACCCGGATCGCATCACCCTGTTGGTTCGTTGTGTCATGCCCTGGACCGCTTTGTAGTGCCGTCGAGTAGTGCCGTCGAGTAGTGCCGCCGAGCCGCACCTGGATCACACTCCCGTGTCAGGCTCCAGGGACACATCGTTGGGACCGGCCGTTGGCCATTCAAGTGGCGGCTGACCTTCCGCCCACCACTGGGCAGCTCGCGCTCGACCACTTCGTTGGGCCACGCCGCCCGGCCACCTTTACTGTCGCACCGCTAGAGCCATGTCGTTCGAGCCTCACCACATCACAGCATCGCGTCACTCGAAAAGGGTGGCCTCGAGTCGCGCCGCGACTTCGCATCGCTGGGTCGCATCGCTGGGTCGCATCGCTGGGTCGCATCGCTGGGTCGCATCGCTGGGTCGCATCGCTGGGTCGCACCGCTGGGTCGCACCGCTGGGTCGCACCGCTGGGTCGCACCGCTGGGTCGCACCGCTGGGTCGCACCGCTGGGTCGCACCGCTGGGCCGCACCGCTGGGCCGCACCGCTGGGCCGCACCGCTGGGCCGCACCGCTGGGTCGCACCGCTGGGTCGCACCGCCGGGCCGCACCGCCGGGCCGCACCGCCGGGCCGCACCGCCGGGCCGCACCGCCGGCACCGCTGGGTCGCACCGCCGGGCCGCACCGCCGGGCCGATCGCTATGGCGGGCGCAGGCACAGGCACACTGTCTCGCGTTGGGTCCGCGGGGCTCAGCTCACCTGCCTCCGTAGCCCGCCGCCCAAACTGTCACGTGGAGATTCTGAGCCATCTGCGGTGCCAAGAAGATCACCCGAGCCCGGGCGGGGTCGCTGCTAAGTCATGTCGCCTGTAGGTGTCGGTCCGGGTGCATGATTTTCCTTGGCTGCAATTGGCAAGGTTTACAGAGAAGGTCGATCTGAGACCCATTCCGGCACTGATGTCTTCGTGGCTCCCGGGCGGCGCGACGCAACGATCGCTCGACGCGGAGAGGGGAGCGATCGAGCCAGGTTTCACATGAAACACCGACCGGGACCGTTATGGCTAAGTCGCCTTCCGGGCCCGCCCGCGCAGCTGCGCAGCGATCGCTGCGCAGCGCGGACGTGAGCGATCGAGCCAGGTTTCACATGAAACACCGACCGGGACCGTTATAGCTAAGTCGCCTTCCGGGCCCGCCGGGTGGCGCGGCGCGGCGATCGCTCGGCCCGAGGGAGGCGCTCGGCGCTGATCACCAAGGTGGGCGTAGAGACGATTCCTGCTCCGCATTCGAGGACAGTCGCGTTGCCTGCGCCCGCGCTTGCCAAGGCCGCTCCGTCACGCTCGAGTTCCTCGGCGGCGCTGACTCCCTTGAGCGCCAACATCCGTCCGTGATCGCGGAGCAGGGGGAGCGACCACTGTGCCAGCTTCGCCAGGGGTGCCACTGCGCGGGAGGTGACCACATCCGCGCCGCCCGCTTCTTTCATCACGCCCGATTGTTCGGCCCGGCCGCGCACGACCGTGATGTCGAGTCCGGCCGCCTCGATGAACTCGCTGAGGAAGATGGTCCGGCGCAGCAGCGGCTCCACCAAGGTGATCCGGAGGTCCGGTCGCGCGATGGCCAACGGGATTCCCGGCAGGCCCGCACCGCTGCCGATGTCGACCACCGTCGCGCCCTCGGCGATCAACTCGCCGAGCACCGCACAGTTCAGGATGTGCCGATCCCAGAGCCGCGGTACCTCTCGAGGACCGATCAAGCCACGCTCCACTCCGGCAGTGGCCAGCGCCGCACAGTAGCGACGCGCGAGATCGAGACGGTCACCGAACACCGTCGCGGCAATCGCGGGCGCTTCCAGCTCAGCCGGCAGTGCAGTGGCTCCACCGAGATCTCGTTCCACGTGAAACATCCTTCCGAGCTCCAGTCGATCAGGCAGCAGGCGGGTGATCAGTCGACTGCTCGCACAATCGGCCGCCGGCGTTGAATCAGGCGACAGACATGACATGTGACATGAACACATGATTAAGGGCCCCTGGTCCGAAGACCAGAGGCCCTATCCAACCATTGCTCATCCGGCCGCCGAAAATGGCGTCCAGGAAGGTGGTTCAGGAGGGTACGACGACCACGTGCCGATTCGGCTCGACGCCTTCGCTCTCGCTGCTGACGCCATCGACCGCAGCCACCGCGTCGTGCACGATCTTCCTCTCGAACGGGGTCATCGGAGCCAATGGCTCCGGCTCACCCGACTCGAGCACGCGTTGCGCGGCGGCGGTCCCCAGCGCGCTCAACTCGGCGCGACGCTTGGCTCGCCACCCGGCTACATCGAGCATCAGCCTGCTGCGCACACCGGTCGTCTGCTGCACGGCCAGCCGAGTCAGCTCCTGAAGCGCGTCCAGCACCTCGCCGTTGCGGCCGACGAGCTTCGACAGATCGCGGCCACCATCGATGCTGACGATCGCGCGGTCACCCTCGACGTCGAGGTCGATATCACCATCGAAGTCGAGCACGTCGAGCAACTGCTCGAGGTAGTCGCCGGCGATCTCGCCCTCTTCGATCAGAGCTTCCTCGGCGTCGCTCGCGACATCACCGGGCTCCGCCCCGGTCTCTGATTCACGACCCGTCGTGGTGTCCACCATCGTCGTCGTCGCCACAGTGGCGTCCCCTCCGTCGGTCTCAACAGTCATTTGATTTCCTTCATCTGCTTATCGCGCGGACCTGGCGCCGGGCGCCGGCCGGAAACGCGATCAGGGGTTGCTCAATGCGTTCAGCGCCGGCGCTTCTGGTTCGCACGGCCTCGGGTTCCCGGCCGCCGCTGGCCACCGGGCCGGCGTTGTCCGGATGCCTTGCCTGTCGCAGGCTTCGCGGTGCCGTTCGTCGACGGGGGAGCGTCGGCCGACTCGTCGTCAGTCGATTCTGCGGCGTCGACCGCGGTCTGCTTCTTCTTGGTACTGACCGGCTTGGCACCAGGCTTCGGCGCGTTCTGCGCACGCAGCTCCAGCTTCGCCTGCTTCTTCTCTTCTTCTTCCTTGGCCATCCGGCCGAAGACGAGGTGCTGCTGCCCGTAGGTCCAGATGTTGTTGGACACCCAGTAGAGCAGGATGGCGATCGGCAGGAACGGACCACCGACGAGCACGCCGAGCGGGAACACCCACAGCGCAAGTTTGTTCATCATCGCGGCCTGCGGGTTGGCGGCCGCCTCGGGAGTCTGGCGCTGTACAGAGGCCCGCGCGTTGAAGTGGGTTGCCAGACCGGCGATGACCATCAACGGAATCGAGACGAGCGCGATGCTCAGCTTCGATGGCACGCCGCCGTAGTCGGCGAATGCCTCGAGCTGACTAATCGGGCTGGTGATGTAGGCCGAGATGGGGGCACCGAAGATACGCGCCGCCAGGAACGACTGGACGTCGGTGGCGCTGAAGACATAGTTCGGCGTATGCGCGTTGTCGTAGGCCGACATTCCGAGCTGTCCGATGCCGGTACCAGTGCGGTTGAAGGAGCGCAACACATGGAACAGGCCGAGGAACACCGGCACCTGCGCCAGGATCGGCAGGCAGCCCATCACCGGGTTGAAGCCGTGGTCCTTCTGGAGCTTCTGCATCTCCACCGCCATCTTCTGGCGGTCGTTTTTGTACTTCTTCTGCAGCTCCTTGATCTGCGGCTGGAGCTCCTGCATCTGCTTGGTCGTGCGGACCTGCTTGACGAATGGCTTATAGAGCAGCACTCGCAGCGTGAACACCAGGAACACCACGGCAAGGGCCCAGGTGAGTCCGTTGTCCGCGCCGAACGCGAACCCGAAGACCCGATGCCAGAACCAGAGGATCCAGGACACCGGGTAATAAATGAAGTCGAGCACGGCTCTATGCACTCCCGTCGTTCGTGTCGCCGATCACCGCGCGCGGTGATCCTTTACAAGCATCTGGCGCCGGCGTCGCAGGGTCGGCGTCCGACTCGTTCCCTGCGCGTTTTCTGCGCTCCGGAACGGGGTCCCACCCACCAGGGTGCCAGGGCGCACATTTGGCCAATCGCACGACCGTCAATAAGAGGCCGACGAACAGTCCGCGCGTGCGAAGTGCGGTGACGGCGTACTCGCTACAGGTCGGGGTGAAACGGCACACCGGCATGCGAGTGGGGGAGACGTAGGTGCGGTACAGCTCGATCACAAAGATCAGGGCATTGGCAGGCAGTCGAACAAGGGTCGTCTTCACGACCGATCACCGGCGGCCGCGCCATGTGGCTCTATTGTGATGCCCAGCTTGCGTAGTGCGCCGCGTAACTGGCGAAGCAGTTCGTCCGAGTCGGCCGTTGCCGCGCCGGGTAGCGCGCGGATCACGATGTCGGTCTCGGCGGGCAGATCGGCGGTCACCTTGGCGCACATATGACGCAGGCGGCGGGCCACCCGGTGTCGAACCACCGCGGAGCCCACCGCCTTGCTGACAATCAATCCGAACCGTGGCCCGCCAATGCGAACCAACGATCCGGCTGTTGCCGGATCGTCCTGTCGTCCATTCGCGCCCACAACTCCGTCATACCCGTGCACAAGCGCGTGTACGACCAGATCTCGCCTCCCGATTCGCTGGCCGCGGCGCACCGTCCGGGAGAAGTCGGCACGATGATGCAACCGATACGGCTCAGGCAGCACCCGAGCGTCCGAAAGCGAAGATCAGGCAGTGAGGGTTTTGCGGCCCTTGCCGCGACGCGCGGAAACGATGGCGCGACCCGCACGGGTCCGCATCCGGAGACGGAAGCCGTGAACACGCGCCCGACGACGGTTGTTCGGCTGGAACGTCCGCTTGCCCTTGGCCACGGTCAACACTCCTCGAGTAGGTGGGCGCCAGTCGGCACCCGAAGTATGGGTATTACGTATTTCGCGATGAATCGCAGTCTGGTCATCATCGGCGCGCGTCGGTCCTGGCGCACAGGTCTGGTTTGACCAACCGCGGTCAGCACAGGACCGCCACCGCACCAAGGGGTGACTGTACGAGGGTACTGATCGGCCAGGAGCGGGTCAAACTCGGCCCACCGCTGCGGGAGTTACGCATTCGTGCGGTCTGGCGTGAGTTCGTCCACACCCCTAGCCTCCGGCTACTTCGGCGAGCGGTGTGTGTAGCCAAAGGATTGCTGAAGAATCGCAGGTCCGGGCGTTGTCACGGACGAATGTGAGCACGTTTCACATCTCCCCAGAGTTCTCCACATCTGTGGATAATTGTGTGGAAAGACCCCTGGAGTGGCATATTCGTAGGGCCGACGGTGCCACGTCGCCGCCCGGGATGGGGGAATCCGGGCAGCGTCCGAACCTAACGGACGTACGCAGGATCATCAAAATCTACCTTGCCCGGTAGCTGCCCGCGTACCCCGGCCGTCTGCTCCTATCGCCTACTTCCGGGGAGGAACCTGCATGGACGACGAGCAGAACGTGTTGGCCACAGTGTGGCCAGAGGTGGTTGCCGAGCTCACCACCGGCTCACCCGATGGTGCCATCCCACCGGTGACCAGGGCGCAGCAAGCGTGGCTGAAACTGGTCAAGCCGCTGACGGTGGCCCAGGGTTTCGCCTTGCTCTCGGTGCCCTCGTCGCTGGCCCAGGAGGCCATCGAACGCGATCTGCGCGAACCCATCCTGCGCTCGCTGGCCCGGCGCCTCGGCCCCCAGGTGGAAGGACTCGGCGTGCGGATCGCGGCACCGACCAACCAGCCTTCGGAGCGGCCGGGCAATTCGGCGCGCCACGCCAGGATGACAAGCAGGCCGGAGCGGAGCCGGGACACCGGTCGCGGGCCCGCCGGGTATCCGTCGGCCGACTATCCCGGCCGCAGTGACTATCAAGCACCGCGCTACGCCGCCCAGAGCGACTTCCCGGCCGCGTCCAATGACTACGCACCGCAGTCGAACGACTATGCGCCCGCGTCCAATGACTACGTCCCTGCGTCCAATGACTATGCGCCGACATCGGACTATCCGGGTGCCGGCTACGAACCGGAGTACGTGCCGTCCCAGGAGTACGTGCCTGCCACGGAGTACACACCCAACGGCGACTACCACATCGACGAGTACCCGACCCGCGGCGATTACCCGAGCCAGGGCACTCGCAGGGAAGGCCCCGGCGGACCGACGCCAGAGGTAATGCCCGCGCCGCGCCGCGACTCCGGGATGCCACCGCGCCGCGACTCCATTCCGCCAGGGCAGGAGTCACTGTTCACCCCGGAGCCACCGCCGATGCGTGGTCCGGCCAGGGCGCCGATGCGTGAGGACGGCCGCCCGAGCGAGGATCCCGCGATCGCCGCAGCACACGAATCGGTCCGTGAGCCGATGTCCCGCGAACAGATGTCCGAGAATCCGCGCGACCACGACGACGAGCCCGTCGTCAACGTGCGCAACTCTTGGCCCACCTACTTCACCAAGACCCAGGAAGCCCCGGCGCAGTCGAACTCCTCGGCCAGTCTCAATGCGAAGTACACCTTCGAGACGTTCGTGATCGGCGCATCCAACCGTTTCGCGCACGCCGCCGCTGTGGCTATCGCCGAGGCCCCTGCCAGGGCTTACAACCCACTGTTCGTGTGGGGCGCTTCAGGTTTGGGCAAGACGCATCTGCTGCACGCGGCCGGCCACTACGCCCAGCGGCTGTTTCCTGGGATGCGGGTGAAGTACGTCTCGACCGAAGAGTTCACCAACGACTTCATCAACAGCCTGCGCGACGATCGCAAGGTCGCCTTCAAACGCCGCTACCGCGAGACCGACATCCTGCTTGTCGACGACATCCAGTTCATCGAGGGCAAAGAAGGCATCCAGGAGGAGTTTTTCCATACCTTCAACACCCTGCACAACGCCAACAAGCAGATCGTCGTCTCCTCGGACCGGCCGCCCAAGCAGCTGGCCACCCTGGAGGAGCGGCTGCGGACGCGGTTCGAGTGGGGCCTCATCACCGACGTGCAGCCGCCGGAGCTGGAGACGCGCATCGCGATCCTGCGCAAGAAGGCACGGATGGACCGGCTGGATGTGCCGCACGATGTGCTGGAGCTCATCGCCGGCCGCGTCGAGCGCAATATCCGTGAGCTGGAAGGCGCGCTGATTCGGGTGACCGCCTTCGCGTCGCTGAACGGTCAGCCGCTGAATCTTCCGCTGGCCGAGGTGGTGCTGCGTGATCTGATGCCCGATACGGCCGCCTTGGAGATCAATGCCGCGACGATCATGGCCGTCACCGCCGAGTACTTCAACACCACGCTCGAGGAGCTGACCGGGCCGGGCAAGGCGCGGCCGCTGGCACAGGCCAGGCAGATCGCGATGTATCTGTGCCGTGAGCTCACCGATCTTTCACTGCCGAAGATCGGTCAGGCCTTCGGGCGCGACCACACCACGGTCATGTACGCCGACAAAAAAGTGCGCAAGGAGATGACCGAGCGCCGCCGGGTCTATGACCAGGTGCAAGAACTAACAGCCCGGATTAAACAGCGTTCGCGCTGATCGCCACTAACACCCACTGCACCGTCCCTGAACTGGGGCGGTGCATTTTTTTGGCTTGTGGATTCCTCGAGGAATCCCTGTGGAGTCCTCGAGGAATCTCCCAGTTGTGCACCGGTTCGTGCACAGGCCGGGGGAGCAGATCCGGCGCCGGGATTAACAGGGGTGGATTCAACAGTCTCCACAGCGGTTGCTCCCCAGGCATCCTGACCAGCGCACCACTCGGTCAACGCCTTGTGGAATCCTCGAGGATTCCTTGTGGAGTCCTCGAGGATTCCTCGAGTTGTCCACGAATCGGTGCACACGTGTGAACAACAGGGTGAATCTGGTGGAACAACTCGAGGAGCACTCGAGGATGGATGTTGAACAACTTCGGAGCCTCCACAGACCCCTCCCGTTCATCCTCGAGTCACCCGATGGCCATCCCCACGGCACCACACCCCCGGACCTGCGAAGACCGCCCCAGTCCACAGATTCCACAGTGCCTACTACTACTTCAGTTCTTCTTCTTAGAGAACTCTCTTCAAAACAGAGTGTGTGGAAAGTCCGTTGGTGGGTGTCGCCTCCGTGCCACTCGCCGAAAAGCGGGCAAGGACGAAACCGGAGACCTATCGACAGACAGGACCGACCGGCATCGGACAACCGATGAGTTCCGCGCAGTCGCGCGTCGAGAAAGCCGAGCACTCGGTTGATCGGCTCGGAGGGTCGGACTAGGTTCAGGTGCCGCACGCGAGTACGGTTTGGTGTCGGTCGCCTGTGCCACACTTTCAAGGCGGCCGATTCAGCACCCGTTCAAGAACTGACGAGCCGAGATAGATCACGGAACCGGGAGAGGACAGATCGGGCGATGGAGCTTGCAGGCATGAAGTTTCGGGTCGCACGAGAAGACTTCGCCGAATCCGTTGCGTGGGTTGCTCGTAGCCTCCCGTCCCGGCCTCCTGTCCCGGTGCTCGGCGGTGTCCTGCTGGTCGCCGATGAAGGCGGGCTCACCGTCTCTGGCTTCGACTACGAGGTCTCCGCGCAGATGCGGGTCGCGGCCGAGGTCGCGGGTCCCGGCCAGGTGCTCGTCTCCGGCCGGTTGCTCGCGGACATCACCAAGGCACTGTCCAACAAGCCGGTCGACGTCTCGCTCGACGGCACTCGGGTGCTCATTGCGTGCGGCAGCGCGAAGTTCTCGCTGCCGACCATGCCGGTCGAGGATTACCCCCAGCTTCCCGAGGTGCCCCAGCAGACCGGCGAACTGAGTGTCGAGGTCTTCGCCGAGGCGGTCGGCCAGGTCGCTGTCGCCGCAGGCCGCGACGACACCCTGCCGATGCTCACCGGCATCCGGGTGGAGATCGAGGGACCCAAGGTCGTGCTCGCGGCCACCGACCGGTTCCGGCTCGCGGTCCGGCACATCGAATGGCAGCCCGCCCGAACCGATATCGAGACCTCGGTGCTCATCCCGGCACGGACGCTCTCGGAAGCCGCGAAGACACTCGGCCCCTCGGATGCCCCGGTTCAGCTGTCGCTCGGCACGGGTTCCGGATCGGGCTCGGACGGTCTGCTCGGCATCGTGAACGCGGGCCGCAGGACCACAACTCGACTGCTCGATGCCGAGTTCCCCAAGTTCCGTCAGCTGCTGCCGAAGGAACACACCTCGATTGCCACCCTCCAGGTGGCCACGCTGACCGATGCCATCAAGCGCGTCGCCCTTGTCGCCGAGCGTGGTGCTCAGGTGCGTCTGGAGTTCTCCAGCGAGGGCCTGCTGCTGTCCGCGGGCGGCGACGACGCCGGGCGCGCGGAGGAGTGGCTCGAGGCCGATTTCCGTGGCGAATCACTCACCATCGCCTTCAACCCCGGCTATCTCATCGACGGACTGTCCGCGCTGCATGCCGACCGGGTCACCTTCGGATTCACCACTCCGAGCCGTCCTGCGGTGCTGTTGCCCGCCAGCGACGAGGAGCCGAAGGTGCTCGAATCCGGCGCGTTCGCCGCGCTGGAGAGTGTGTACATCTACCTGCTGATGCCGGTTCGGCTGCCGGGCTGAGCGTCTGTGCATGATCGGGTGCTGCGCGCTCCGGCGCAAGCAACAGCGCCGCACGGCGGTTCGAACCTCTTAGGGACGCAGCGGTATTCGTTGTCCACACCATCAACATGGACGCGATCCATCCACAGTTCTTCCACAGCAGGTGATCGGGCCGCAATTCCTTCGGTGTTCGCGCGACCACACGTGATTTCGTGGCCTCTACCAGCGGCGATGACAATCGGGTCGAGGTAGGCGGATGTTCATCAGGGCGCTGTCGCTGCGTGATTTTCGGTCCTGGGAGCACGCGGAACTCGAATTATCCCCAGGCCGAACGGTTTTCCTCGGATCCAACGGCAACGGCAAGACCAACCTGCTCGAGGCGATCGGCTATCTGGCCACACTCGGCTCGCACCGGGTCGCCGCGGACGCGCCGCTGATCCGGCTCGGGACCGAACGCGCCAGAATCGGCGCCACCGTCGTGAACGCGGGCCGGGAGCTCCGCATCGATCTGGAACTGAATCAGGGCGCCGCCAATCGCGCCCAGATCAACCGCTCTCCGGTCCGCCGGCCGCGCGAGATTCTCGGCATTCTCCAGACGGTGCTCTTCGCGCCCGAGGATCTTGCGCTTGTGCGCGGTGATCCCGGCGAGCGCAGACGGTTCATGGACGAGTTGTGCACAGCCAGATTGCCTCGGCTCGCCGCGGACCGCGCCGACTACGACCGCGTGCTGCGGCAGCGTTCGGCGTTGCTGAAAACCGCAGGGCGACAAGGGCGATCGAGGGGATCCGGCGCCGCCGAACTGACCACCCTCGACGTCTGGGACGGACACCTTGCGTCGCATGCCTCGGTGCTGCTCGCCGAACGCTTGCGGCTTGTGCACGAGCTGTATCCCTATCTCGCACAGTCCTATGCGTCGATCGCGCCCGAATCGCGGCCCGCCGCAATCGGTTACCGCAGTGCCACGCTGCCTCCGGAATTCCTGGATCCCGCCCGGGCACCGCTGCCGGGGGACATCGAGGCATTGGAGGCGATCATGCTGCAGGAGCTGACGGCGGCGCGACCGAAGGAATTGGAGCGCGGCGTCTGCCTGGTCGGCCCGCACCGCGACGACCTCGACCTCATGCTCGGCACCGCGCCGGCCAAGGGGTTCGCCAGTCACGGCGAATCATGGTCCTTCGCCCTCGCCCTTCGCCTCGGCGCCTTCGAACTGCTACGTGCCACCGCGGCGGAGCCGGTATTGCTGCTGGACGATGTTTTCGCCGAACTCGACCGCCGCAGGCGCACCGCACTTGCGGCGGTGGCCGCGGGTGCGGAGCAGGTATTGATCACCGCCGCCGTCCCCGAAGACGTGCCTGCGGAACTGGCGGCGGTTCCGCTGCGCGTGGAAACGAGTGGTGGGTCGGACGGCCGGATCTCCCGGATCGTGGAGCCGGTAGCCGAGGCGCTCGGCTCGCCTCCGGCCGAGGGCGCAGGCGTCGGCGACGACATCGAGAACAGCCCGGATAGCGCGTCCGCGACCAACTAACGGGTTCGGACACCCTGTCGGTGTGCTCCCGTACAGTGACCCATGCGTCGGCGGTGCTGCCACCGGCGCGGACACGTCGGCCGGACTACCAACACTTGTGGATAAATTCGGCCCGGTCAGCCGCTTCTCGGACCGGTGGATCCCGACTCGGTGTGGCATCGACCGATACCCGGCAACAAGAAAACGCCGAAATGGGCGTGGAATGTGATGGCCGACACCCTTGGCCGGCCGTTCGGTCGCGGAACCCCTCGCCGTGCACCGGCAAGCCGGGGGCTGGGGACAAAGTGAACAAAGCTGGGGACAAATCAAGTGCGTGCGAACGGAGCAGGTCGATGAACGATCAGCCTGAACAGGGCGCCTCCGCACCACAGCCCGGTGTGGAGCCGGAGCTGCGTGGGATCGATCTGGCACGGCGGGCCCTCGAGGAAGCCCGGGCGGCCGCCAAGGCCAGCGGCAAGTCGGTGGGGCAGGGACGTGCGTCACCGCGCCGGAATCTGCGGACCGGCGCCAGGCGGCGAACCGGATGGTCGGGCGCGCGGCCGGACGAGCGTGATCCACAGCTGCTGGGCAGACTGACCGGGTCGATCGCGAAGAACCGTGGCTGGTCGACGAAGGTCGCAGAGGGCATGGTTCTCGGCCGTTGGTCCGGCGTGGTCGGTGACGATATCGCCTCGCACGCCACACCGGTGACACTGAAGGACGGCGTCCTCAGCATCGCCGCCGAATCCACCGCATGGGCCACGCAACTGCGCATGCTGCAGGGACAGATCTTGGCGAAGATCAATGCCGCGGTCGGCCAGGGCGTGGTCACCTCATTGCGAATCTCCGGCCCGGCGGCGCCGAGCTGGCGCAAAGGCGAACGGCATATCAAGGGGCGCGGACCCCGGGATACGTACGGATAGTCACCGGTCGGCCGCGGGCGTTCCACGTGAAACCGTTCATCGGGATTATCGACGCGGCAACCGATTTCATGCTCCGGACAGCGCGACGGACTCGGCGGCCGGCTGGGCCGGGACGCGACGGCAGGGTAGTCGGGTCACGCGCCCGACCGCCGGTTCCCAACCTCGGCGATACCCGACGCCCCGGCTCGGCACTGGGCATACGATGCCTTGGAGGGCTCGTCACCTGCCTCGACTCTCCCGCTCCCAGCCCTCGCGCGGCAACCGAAATCTCGTCCCGAACGAAGCCTGGCAAACGACGGCGAAGCCGGGGCGCGGGCGACAACTCTCAGGGCAGCCGAGATGGATCGAAACCCTCGGAAGGCGGAACGGACCCGTTGTCGCTCGATTTCTCGCATCCACGGAGCCGCCAGGGGTGTCGTAGGTGCATTGTGGCTTGGGTCTACCAGTAGGATGGTGACGTAACTAGCGGCGATACCTTCGGCGCGTTCGGCACAGCCCGCGCGTGGACCCCTGAATCTCGAGCAGAAAAAGACCAGGCCCCACGTGTGCTATCCGACCGCTGTGCCGAGGATCAGCAAGTAAGGAGAGCTACCGACCAGTGGCTGCCAACGACTCCAATGAATCGGGCTCGACCAACGCGACATCGGGCAAGCAGGATTACGGTGCCTCCTCCATTACGGTCCTCGAGGGACTCGAGGCGGTCCGCAAACGGCCGGGCATGTACATCGGCTCCACCGGCGAGCGCGGCCTGCACCACCTGATCTGGGAAGTCGTCGACAACTCCGTCGATGAGGCGATGGCCGGATACGCGAGCAAGGTCCAGGTCACGCTGCTCGCCGACGGCGGCGTCGAGGTCGTCGACGACGGCCGCGGTATTCCGGTGGCCATGCACGCACAGGGCGTGCCGACCATCGAGGTCGTCATGACCCAGCTGCACGCGGGCGGCAAGTTCGACTCCGATTCCTACGCGGTGTCCGGCGGTCTGCACGGTGTCGGTATCTCCGTGGTGAACGCGCTGTCGTCCCGGTTGGAAGCCGAGATCGACCGTGACGGCTACCACTGGACCCAGAGCTACAAGGCCTCAGAGCCGGGCAAGCTGGTCCAGGGCGAACCTTCCAAGAAGACCGGAACCACGATCCGCTTCTGGGCCGATTCCGAGATCTTCGAGACCACCACCTACAACTTCGAGACGGTCGCGCGCCGCCTGCAGGAGATGGCGTTCCTGAACAAGGGCCTCACCATCATCCTCACCGATGAGCGCGTCACCGACGCCGACGTCATCGATGAGGTGGTGAGCGAGACCGCCGAGGCGCCCAAGCACGCCGACCCGAACGCGCCTGCCGCGCCGGTCGAGCACAAGGTGAAGACGCGGACCTACCACTACCCGGGTGGTCTCGAGGACTTCGTTCGGCACATCAACAGGACCAAGCAGGCCATCCACAACTCTGTCGTCGGGTTCACCGGCAAGGGCACCGGGCACGAGCTCGAGGTGGCCATGCAGTGGAACTCCGGTTACTCGGAGTCGGTGCACACCTTCGCCAACACCATCAATACCCACGAGGGCGGTACCCACGAAGAGGGCTTCCGCGCAGCGCTCACCACGGTGGTCAACAAGTACGCCAAAGACAAGAAGCTGATCAAGGAGAAGGACGGCAGCCTCACCGGTGACGACATCCGTGAGGGTCTCGCCGCGATTGTCAGCGTGAAGGTCAGCGAGCCGCAGTTCGAGGGCCAGACCAAGACCAAGCTCGGCAACACCGAGGTCAAGTCGTTCGTGCAGCGCACCTGCAACGAGCACCTCGCGCACTGGTTCGAGGCCAACCCGGCCGACGCGAAGACCATCGTGAACAAGGCGGTCTCCTCGGCACAGGCGCGCGTCGCCGCGCGCAAGGCGCGCGAGTTGGTGCGTCGCAAGAGCGCGACCGACCTGGGTGGACTGCCCGGCAAGCTGGCCGACTGCCGGTCCAAGGACCCGAGCAAGTCCGAGATCTACATCGTGGAGGGTGACTCCGCCGGTGGCTCGGCCAAGTCCGGCCGCGACTCGATGTACCAGGCGATCCTGCCGTTGCGCGGCAAGATCATCAACGTCGAGAAGGCCCGTATCGACCGGGTACTCAAGAACAACGAAGTCCAGTCGATCATCACCGCCTTCGGCACCGGCATCCACGACGAGTTCGACATCGGCAAGCTGCGCTACCACAAGATCGTGCTGATGGCCGACGCCGACGTCGACGGCCAGCACATCTCGACACTGCTGCTGACGCTGCTGTTCCGCTTCATGCGTCCCCTGGTCGAGCACGGGCACGTGTATCTCGCGCAGCCGCCGCTGTACAAGCTGAAGTGGCAGCGGTCGGATCCGGAATTCGCCTACTCCGACCGGGAGCGCGACGGGCTGCTCGAGGCGGGTCTCGCCGCGGGCAAGAAGATCAACAAAGACGACGGTGTCCAGCGCTACAAGGGTCTCGGCGAGATGAACGCCAAGGAGTTGTGGGAGACCACCATGGATCCCGCGGTGCGAGTGCTGCGTCAGGTCACCCTGGACGATGCTGCCGCGGCCGACGAGCTGTTCTCCATCCTGATGGGTGAGGACGTCGAGGCGCGTCGCAGCTTCATCACCCGCAATGCCAAGGACGTTCGCTTCCTCGACGTGTAGCCGACGTGAATTGCGCTGCGTCAACGCGAATTCCACGTCCGGTTCCTAAGGAGACCTACAGATGACTGAAACCACGCTGCCACCGAACGGCGGAGCGGGCGACCGGATCGAGCCGGTCGATATCCAGAACGAAATGCAGAACAGCTACATCGATTACGCGATGAGCGTGATCGTCGGCCGCGCGCTGCCCGACGTGCGTGACGGCCTGAAGCCGGTGCACCGGCGCGTGCTGTATGCGATGTACGACAACGGCTATCGGCCCGACCGCGGGTATGTGAAGTCCGCCCGCCCGGTCGCCGAGACCATGGGTAACTACCACCCGCACGGCGACGCCTCGATCTACGACACCCTGGTCCGGATGGCCCAGCCGTGGTCGCTGCGCTACCCGATGGTCGACGGCCAGGGCAACTTCGGTTCCCGAGGCAACGACGGCGCGGCTGCCATGCGGTACACCGAATGCCGGCTGACCCCGCTCGCAATGGAGATGCTGCGGGAAATCGACCACGAGACGGTCGATTTCGTCCCGAACTACGACGGTCGCTCGCAGGAGCCGACCGTGCTGCCCGCTCGGGTGCCCGCCCTGCTGATGAACGGCAGCAACGGCATCGCGGTCGGTATGGCGACCAATATCCCGCCGCACAACCTCAACGAGTTGGCCGAGGCGATCTACTGGGCGCTGGAGAACTACGAGGCCGACGAGGAGTCGACCCTCGCGGCTTGTATGGAGCGGGTCAAGGGCCCGGACTTCCCGACCTACGGCCTCATCGTCGGTGGTCAGGGCATTCACGACGCCTATACCACCGGTCGCGGTTCGATCCGGATGCGTGGTGTCGTCGAGATCGAAGAGGACAACCGCGGGCGCACCACGATTGTCATCACCGAGCTGCCGTACCAGGTCAACACCGACAACTTCATCAACTCCATCGCGGAGCAGGTGAAGGACGGCAAGATCGCCGGCATCTCCGATATCCACGACGAGTCCTCCGACCGTGCCGGTATGCGGATCGTGGTCACCATCAAGCGCGATGCCGTGGCCAAGGTGGTGCTGAACAACCTCTACAAGCACACCCAGCTGCAGACCAGCTTCGGCGCCAACATGCTCTCGATCGTCGACGGCGTGCCGCGCACGTTGCGCCTGGATCAGATGATCCGGCTCTACGTCGAGCACCAGTTGGAAGTCATCGTCCGGCGCACCCGCTACCTGCTGCGCAAGGCCGAAGAACGGGCCCACATCCTGCGCGGTCTGGTCAAGGCGCTCGACGCGCTCGACGAGGTCATCGCGCTGATCCGACGCTCGGCCAACACCGACACCGCGCGCACCGGCCTGATGCAGTTGCTCGATATCGACGAGATCCAGGCCACCGCCATCCTCGACATGCAGCTGCGCAGGCTGTCTGCCCTGGAACGGCAGAAGATCGTCGACGAATTGGCCAAGATCGAGGCCGAAATCGCCGACCTCAAGGACATTCTCGAAAAGCCGGAGCGGCAGCGTGCGATCGTGCGCGACGAGCTGGTCGAGATCGTCGAGAAGTACGGCGACGAGCGGCGCACCAAGATCGTGGCCAACGACGGCGACATGGCCGACGAGGACCTGATCGCTCGCGAGGACGTGGTCGTCACTGTCACCGAGACCGGCTACGCCAAGCGCACCAAGACCGACCTGTACCGCAGCCAGAAGCGCGGCGGCAAGGGCGTACAGGGCGCGGGCCTCAAGCAGGATGACATCGTCAAGCACTTCTTCATCAGCTCGACGCACGATTGGCTGCTGTTCTTCACGAACAAGGGCCGGGTCTACCGTGCCAAGGCCTACGAGCTGCCCGAGGCGAGCCGGACCGCGCGCGGTCAGCACGTTGCCAACCTGCTGGCGTTCCAGCCGGACGAGAAGATCGCCCAGATCATCCAGATCAAGGGCTATGAGGACGCTCCTTACCTGGTGCTGGCCACCAGGAACGGCCTGGTGAAGAAGTCCAAGCTTTCGGACTTCGACTCCAACCGCAGCGGCGGCATCGTTGCGGTGAACCTGCGCGACGAGGACGAACTGGTCGGCGCCGTGCTGTGTTCGGCCGAGGACGACCTGCTGTTGGTTTCGGCGCAGGGCCAGTCGATCCGGTTCTCCGCCACCGACGAGGCGCTGCGTCCGATGGGCCGCGCCACCTCGGGTGTACAGGGCATGCGGTTCAATGCCGACGATGAGTTGTTGTCGCTCAACGTGGTTCGCGAGGGAACCTATCTGCTGGTCGCCACCTCGGGTGGCTACGCCAAGCGCACCGCCATCGAGGAGTACACGGCCCAGGGCCGCGGTGGTAAAGGCGTATTGACTATCCAGTACGACATCAAGCGTGGCACCCTGGTCGGTGCGCTCATCGTCGACGACGAGGATGAGTTGTATGCGATCACGTCCGGAGGAGGAGTTATCCGGACGGCGGCGAAGCAGGTTCGTAAGGCTGGACGGCAGACCAAGGGCGTGCGATTGATGAACCTCGCCGATGGCGATACGTTGCTTGCTATCGCGCGCAATGCCGACGAGCCCGAATTGGTCGACGGCGACGACGACACCACCGGTTCTCCCCAGCAGTAACCCCCAGCGGCGGCAACGAACGGATCTAAGGATTCCCATTGACCACTCCGAATCAGCCGAATGACGAGCGGCACCAGACGAACGGCGTGACCGAACGGATCGCACCGTCACCGATTCCGCCTCGGCCGATCCCTCGGCCGGTCGCTTCGGCCGAGAACGGGCAGCAGGGTGGCCCGCAGGGTGGTGCCCAGCCGCATGAAATGTCCAACCAGCAGGGCGATTTCGCCTCCCAGCAGGGTGGTCCGCAGCAAGCGGCCGCGCAGCAGGGTTCGCCGCAGCAGTCGGCGCCGGAGCAGAACTCCGGCGCCGAGCGGCCCGAATCGTTCGACCAGCAGACGGCGCGGATGAACAACTCCCCAGAGTCCAAGCCGTCCAGCGGCAGCGATAAAGCACCCGGCAACGGTGGGGGCCCGTCGCCCTACCAGCAGGACGGCTGGGCGCAGTTGCCGCAGCGTGAGCCGCAGTCCAACCTGTACCGCCCCGGTCAGGCGCCGGTGACCGGTCGTCCGGGCACCGGGTCGGGTGGTCTCGGCGGCGGTGGCGGACTCGGTGGCAGCACGAGCAACGCCCGCACCACCGCTGACCTCGCGGCCAAGGCGGCCCGCAAGGAAGCGGCAATGGTGAAGTCGGTCGGCATCGACGGACCGACGCGCAGCATCGCGCGGCCGGAGCTGATCAAGGACATGCCGGACCTCTCCGAGATCCGCCATCCACTGCCCCCGATGATGGAGTCGACGGGTCCGCAGCCGCCCATCTCGCCCGCAGTGCCTGTCGCGGTGGCCGCGGCTGTCGTCTCCGGTGAGCCGCTGCGCGCCACTGTGCAGATCCGCAGGATCGATCCATGGTCCACCTTGAAGATTTCGCTGGTGATCAGCGTGGCGATGTTCTTCGTGTGGATGCTCGCGGTCGGTCTGCTCTACATCGTGCTCGAGGGCATGGGTGTGTGGGAGCGGCTCAACAACACCTTCACCGACATGGTGTCGCAGGACAGCGGTTCGGTGGGGATGATCGACGCGGGCACGGTCTTCGGCTACGCCGGTGTCATCGGTCTGATCAACGTGGTGCTTTTCACCGCGCTCGCGACCGTCGGCACCTTCATCTACAACCAGTGCTGCGACCTCGTCGGCGGCATCCAGATAACCCTGGCCGACCCCGACTAGGGACGATTTCCAGCCGGCCGGTAGCGACCCTGCACAGGGCCGCTACCGGCCGTTTTGGTCTTCGGCAGGCCGGTAGGGTAATCTCGTGCCTCGGTTCGGTTAACAGCTTCGGCGGGGAATCCGGACAGGTTGAGGGCCTATAGCTCAGGCGGTTAGAGCGCTTCGCTGATAACGAAGAGGTCGGAGGTTCAAGTCCTCCTAGGCCCACTCACAATACATTCACTCTCCTCCAGTCTTGCTGGATTCAATTTCGTGTGGTCAGTCTGGTTTCAGAGTGTCGCGACCCTTGGGCCCGAAATCTCATCTGCCTTCTCCCGCAACAGATCTGATTGCCGAGTTGGTCGTCGTCGAGATGTGCCGGTGCTCGAGATCAAGTGCGGCACCTGGATTCGAAGTTGGCGTCGACCGAATGGCTGCCGGTTTTCCGGCCGTCTCACTGGCGTCCAGGACGACGTTCGCGGCAAGTGCCACCCGTCCCTGTAGCCGCCGAGCGCCGTTCCTCGTCGCGAATATGCCCATTGCTGCGGTTCATTCGCTGAACGGCTACCCGAGCAGACTGATTCGCGTGCGACAGGTGGGTGATGGCGGCGTGCCCGAGTCCGCGTAGCTCGGCTGTGGCGTGACACGCCGCCATGCAAGTGCCTCGGCAAGCTCTGAGGCGGTTGTGGAGCCTAGGGGAATCCGAACCCTGTATCTCTGTCGGAATGGCTGTGCTCGAGCGGTTGAGCTGAGGCCATGACCAGGTCGTTCGGCACCGTTACGTTGCAGGCTAGGGGAGTGTGGCGTCGTATCGGCTCTGGAGTGCGGCGATTTTTGGCCAGAATTTGTCGGGCGCACGTTGTTCGAGGCGGGCTTGCAGGATGTCGAGGTGTGTGTGCCAGCCGGAGGCGATGTTGATCATTTCCCGGCGGGTAGGGAGCTTGGTGTGGGTGACGGTGAGCCGGACTTTCTCGCCGGCCTGCTCGAGTGTGAACGTAACTTCGGAATCTGCGAGATCGCCGCTGGTGCTCCAGGTGTGGCGCAGCCGGTGCGGCGGATCCCATTCGAGTACCTCGCCGTGTCTGCGGTCGGCGATATCGGTCGCTTTACCTTCGCCGGTGAGGTCGTGGATGCGGAAGACGTGTTCGATGCGGCCGCCGGTGTGTGGTTCCAGCAGGCCGCCGGCCAGCCAAGTTGCGCGCTTGTCGACGTCTGTCAGGTAGATCCAGACCCGTTCGATCGGTCCGGGTAGCAGCCGTTCGACGCGAATCGTGGTTGTGTCGACGACCTCGCCGTAATCACTCATCGTGTTCCTCCTGTCGCAGCGCGGTTTCCAGTGCATCGAGGCTGTCGTTCCAGAACCGTTCGTAGAAGCGCATCCACTCGGCGCCTAGCTCGAGCGGGCGTGCGTCGAGCCGGCACATGTGCGTGCGCCCCTGCACTGTACGACGCACGAGACCAGCGCGTTCGAGCACCTTGATGTGCTTCGACGCAGCGGCGAGCGAGATATCGAACGGTGCTGCCAGTTCGCCGACACTGTGCTGGCGTCGGGCAAGGCTGTGCAGCATCGAACGGCGTGTGGAGTCCGCTAGCGCGTGAAACACGATGTCGAGCTGATCTCCAGGATTCCCAACCACAAGGTTGAATATTACTCACATGCGAGATACATTCAACCTATCGGTTGAATATTGCCGATTCCCCCTACTCCGATGGAGAAACCCATGACTGAACAGAGTTTCACGACGATGATCTCTGTGGATCGAGCTGCGAAGGTGGCTTTCGACGCTGTGCTCGACGTGCGCGGCTGGTGGTCGAAAGCGCTAGTCGGGAGCACCGAAAACCCTGGTGACGTGTTCACATACGAAGTTCCGGGCGTGCACCGCAGCACTATGGAGGTGGCTGAGGTGGTACCCGACGAACGGGTTGTCTGGCGGGTGCTGGATGCGTGGATGGATGGTGTCGAGGATCCGACCGAATGGAACGGCACGCAGGTACAGTTCGAGATCACCGAGTCCGGCGCCACGACCGAGCTGCGTTTCACCCACGTCGGCCTGGTGCCGCAGTTCGAGTGCTTCAACGCCTGCCGCAAAGGCTGGAGTTTCTATGTCGACACGAGCCTGCGTCATTTGATTGCCACCGGGACCGGCCGGCCCGACGAGGACCCGCAAGCGATCGCGCTGTCGGCGGAGAAAGCCGCAGCGGCTTCCCGATAGCTGATTCTGTGCCATCGTCGTGGCCGCATGGTGCCGCCACCCAGGGCAGTGACCATCCGGCCGCGACGGCGGCACGACCGGATTGCGGACACAGGTGGGGCAAGATTATGAGTCTTTCCTCTGACCTGCATCTTTATTGTGGAGCCTAGGGGAATCGAACCCCTAACCCCTGCCTTGCAAAGGCAGTGCTCTGCCAATTGAGCTAAGGCCCCTTCACCGCTCATCGCGGCACGCAATCTATGAATGCGCCCTCGGAACGTTACCTGCCAACTGTTCGCAGCGTCAAAACAGCCTGCTGCCGGGCGGCGGGTTTATCGAGTGATATAGCTGACATATCGCGCATATGTACAGGTCAGGAGAGGATTTGGGTGGCTTGGTGTGGTCGGCGATTCGGCCGCCGGCGCGTGCTTCGAGGGTTGCGGCGCCGCGCCCGGTCGTCGGTATCCGAGTTCGGGTAATCAACCAGCGATGCCTTTCGTGAGTCGCCCTCGTTGCTCGGGTATCACGCGGGCGAGGTCGTAGGCACCTTCGTCGGGGTATCGACCGGGCCACCGGCGTGGTCGCTCATCGGCGTGGTCGCCGCCGAGCGCGAAACCATAAACGGTGCTGGGAGATTCGCACCGTCACATGATGGGAACGCGTTGTCTTTGCGGGGCATTGCCGAGGATCACCCTGGTTCGGCCATTCGTACCAGCTGACCAGTCGCGGCCACGCCGGTCCGGCCGTCCCCGGCGCAACGTCTCCTGGGCTCACCCTGAACACCGCAGTACGCTGGAAGCCATGAAACTTCTTCTGACGGTCGGTGTTGTGGTCGCGGTTCTCATCGGAATCACCAAACTGCGGAAGCGCGACGATGCAGACCTGTGGCACGAGGTGACCACCCGCTGATCGCGGGTTACCGATCACCGGGCCCTCAGCTCGATCGGCAAAGCGGCCGGAGTCAGGGTTCGGACACCAGACTCGACAACCAGAGGCGAGCGCTCCAGCAGAGCGTTCGCCTTTTCTTTGGCGTGTCGTTGTCGACGCTTCTCATCGCGCCGTTGTCGGTGTCACTCATCGTGCCGTTGCCGGGAGCATGCATCGTTGCTCTGTGGGACCTCGCCTGACCTATCCAGTGGAGACTTATATCGCCGCCATTTAGTAGATGGCCGAATCCATTTGTGCCGCTTTCTTTCCCGCATGTGGTGACCAGTTGTTTGTGCGGTGTTGTGTGCGCTGGGCGCTGCCTTCGTTTCGGGCCGTCACGTTTCCTTCGGCGGTCCGTGGCGGTCCAGGTGCAGGTAGGTGTAGCAGGTGACGATGAGGCAGACAAAGGTGGCGGTGATCAGCATCGCCCAGCCTGCGACAACGAGGCTGAACAGACCGCCGAGCAGTGCGCCGAGTGCGAATGCCAGGTAGAGCAGGAAGTAGCCGAGCCAGTCGGCGTAGGTGCCGCCGCTGAGGTGGCGTTCGAAGCCCTGCGCCATTTTGACGAGCGTGCCGGTGACATAGCTCAGCGGAATCGATACTTCGTCGTTCTTGACGAACGAGGTGTTGAGCGCGCCGACACCGAAGGCGACGAACAGGATCGGGACGAGGTCGATCTTGTCGGTGTCCAGCGCCTGGTAGATCCCGATGTCGGCGATCGAGGCCATGGCGAGGCTCGCGGTGGTGAGCAGGGTCGGGCCGTGCGGATGACCGGACCAATAGCGCCTGCGGCACCAGGAGGCGACCACCACGCCGGACAGGAACGACACCAGTAGCAGGGTCGCCGCGACCGCCATGTCGGGCTCGTGGTGGAAGTAACCGAGAACCGCGCGCTCGGTGTTGCCTGTCATGAAGGTGACGAAGTAGCCGGCGGTGTGCATGAATGCCGCCGCGCCGATCAGTCCGGCCAGCCCGGCGAGCACCCACGACAGTCTGGCTTTGGCATCGTATAGCGCTCTTCTACGGTCTTCGTCCAGTTCGGGCACAGGTCGAGCTCCTTTCGAAGCGGTCGGGCCACTCAGTGATACCTGCTGATCCTGTGAATAGCCCGGTGCACCGCCGCGTGATTTGCTGAGATGCGGCCCTGCCGAGAGCATTCGACCCGGGGGTACCGTGCAGGCGTGGATTCAGTGCTCGACTACCTGCTGACCGAAGCTGTCGATCCGGCGCCCATCGACACCATCGCGGACGCGTGGTCCAGGCATCGAGCGGTCGTACCTCGGTTCGCCACGCCGGTGGATGTGGCGATCGCGGGCGGGTTCGGCGCCGACCGTCTTGGTTTCGCGTTCCTGTCCGGTTATCAGGAGGCGTTGCGGACACTGATCGCCGACCTGCCCGCCGACGAACTGGTCGCGGTATCGGCGACCGAGTCGGGTGGCGCGCATCCATCGGCGATCCGTACGGCGCTCGTGGAGACCGACGGCCGCTGGTCGGTGCATGGCACCAAGTCGTTCACGACGCTCGGCATCATGGCGCAGCGGCTGGTGGTGATCGGCAGTTCGGGTGAATCGCCGGACGGCCGCAACCGCCTGCACGCGGTGCTGGTGGATGCGGACGAGCCGGGTGTGCGGGTGACGAACCTGCCCGCCGTCCCGTTCGCCCCCGAGATACCGCACGCCACAGTGACATTCACCGACGCCGCGGCGCGGATGCTGCCAGGGGACGGCTACCTGGACTACCTCAAACCCTTCCGGACCATCGAGGACATTCATGTGCTTGCCGCGGCGCTCGGCTGGCTGATCCGGGTCGCCCGCGAGTCCGGGTGGCCGCAACCGGTGGTGCAGCGGCTGCTTGCCGCGGTAGCGGCCGTGCGCGGTCTCGATATCGACCGGCCCAGTTCGCCTGGCGTCCACGTCGCACTCGGCGGCGCGTTCGAACTTCTCGACCGGCTGTTGGCGGAACTGGAACCGCTGTGGGAGAGCGCGGCCCCAGTCGTCATGGCGCGCTGGGAGCGCGATCGCCCGCTGCTTGCGACGGCCGGAAGGGTACGGGCGCAACGGTTGACGGCTGCCTGGCGTTCGCTGGCTGCCGAGGCGGAACACCGCAGCTCAGCGAGCTGACCTGGCCTAGAAATGGGGAGCGGGCCTCGGCGAAGGGGGGGAGTTAGCCGAGGCCCGCGTAAGGTCGGCCCGGGGGGGAGGGGCCGACGAGAACGATCCTACGCGATGATCCGCGATTCTGGGTGCGTGGGGATCGCCACTTTCCAAGATTTTTGGGGTTGGCTTATTGGGCTGCGGAATGCGGGCCGAGCGCCCGACCGGAGGGTGTCGATCGGCCCCGGGTAGGCGATGGCTTACTGTTTGCCAAAACTGTTGTTGTACAGGAAGTTACGTTGCTGCTGCTGGCGCTGCCCCGCCATTTCGGTGCGCCTTCAGAAAACATTCCGACCGGTCTCCGTGTGTCATGGATCGCGCGCCCGGGACGTTCCGAGGCGGTGTCGCGGCGGATGTGCCGCGTGTCGCGGCAGCGGGAAAACGGGGCGGCCCAGCACGCGCGGCGACAGAGTATGTCGTACCCCGATGCGAACATGTGTTCGTGCGAATCGCAGCCTGCCGTAGTGGTGGGAAAACAGCCGAACACGGTGACCGACCGGCCTGGTTCCTACCTTCCACGCCGGCGAATCCGTACCGAGACGAGTACTGTGCACGGCCGAATCGGGTAGTGGGCTACGCGCGATCGAGCAACGAGACGGGCGGGATGATCGAACCGGTCGCATCCCGATCCGGCACCCCCGAGCACCGCCTTGGCCGGGATGCGGCCTCTTCTTTTTTCTCCGGCCCGACTCGGTTCGACCGAGCTGTCGGCAAATCGGATGAAATTGTCGGTGCCCACGGCAATACTGACTCGAGTATCGGTCGGTTACCGGTTCAGCGAATTCGACTCGGCACCGCAGGCCGGCGTCATCAGAACTCCGACATCGACAACTCACGAACGTCAGGAGAATCATGCCCGACGCAATAGTCGCCGAGGGTCTGGTCAAACGCTACGGCCGGCTGGTCGCCCTCGATGGCCTCGACCTATCGGTGCCGGAGGGCACCGTGACCGCACTGCTCGGACCCAATGGTGCAGGTAAGACCACCACGGTCCGAGTGCTCACCACGCTGCTGATACCGGATGCGGGCCACGCGACCGTCGCAGGCATAGACGTACTGCGCAATCCGCAAGCGTTGCGGTCGCGAATCGGAACGTCGGGTCAGTATGCGGCCGTCGACGAATATCTCACCGGCTTCGAGAATCTGGAAATGGTGGGACGTCTCTATCACATGGGCGTGCAGCGCAGTAAGGAGCGGGCTCGTGAACTGCTCGATCGATTCCGGCTCACCGACGCGGCAGATCGGCCCGTCAAGGGTTACTCGGGCGGTATGCGGCGCAGGCTCGACCTGGCAGGCGCGCTGGTAGCGAATCCGCCGATGTTGTTCCTCGACGAGCCCACCACCGGCCTGGATCCCCGGGCGCGTCTCGACCTCTGGGATGTCATCGAGGAATTGGTCGCAGGCGGAACCACGTTGCTGCTCACCACGCAGTACATGGAGGAGGCCGACCGGCTGGCCGACGCCATCGCGGTGATCGACCATGGCAAGGTCATCGCTCGCGGCACCGCGGACGAGCTGAAGACCCTGGTCGGCGGCGACCGCATCGAGCTCACCGTCGATCATGCCGACAACCTCGCTACCGCGCAGCAGGCGCTGCAGGGTCTCGCCGACGGCGAGATCCATCTCGAGCCCGGCTTGCGCCGGATCACCGTTCCGGTCAGCGACGGCTCGCAGGCGCTCGTCGACGCCATCGGCTTGCTGACCCAGCACAACGTGCAGATCCACGATGTCGGTCTGCGGCGTCCCTCGCTCGACGACGTCTTCCTGACCCTCACCGGGCACGAGGCCGAGGAGTTGACCAACGGCGACGGTCCCGTCGCATCAGGTAAGCGCGGGGACCGGCTCGAAGCGACGGAAGGAAAGATCCGATGACCGCGGCGACAACGGCGCCCGAACCCAGCATCTCGATGCCCGTCGGTGAACGACTATCGATCGTGTTCACCGACAGCGTGACCATCGCCAAACGCAATGTCATCAAGATCAAGCGTGTGCCCGATGTGCTGATCTTCTCGACGCTATCGCCGATCATGTTCGTGTTGCTGTTCGCCTACATTTTCGGGTCGGCCATCGAGGTGCCCGGCATGTCGGGCGGATATCGGGAGTTCTTGATCGCGGGCATCTTCGCGCAGAGCGTGGTGTTCGGCGCGACCTTCACCGGAGCCGGTCTTGCCGAGGATATGCAGAAGGGCATCATCGACCGATTCCGGTCGCTGCCGATGGCGCCGTCGGCGGTGCTGGTCGGCCGGACGCTCAGCGATGTGGTGATCAACGTGGTCAGCCTCGTGGTGATGTCGCTGACCGGTCTTGTCGTCGGCTGGCGGATCCGCGGTTCGTTCCTCGACGCGGTGCTGGCGTACGTGCTGTTACTGCTGTTCGCCTATGCGGTGTCGTGGATCATGGCTGTCGTCGGACTGCTGGTCCGGGCGCCGGAGGTGTTCAACAACGCCAGCTTCATGGTGATTTTCCCGCTGACATTCCTCGCCAACACATTTGTGCCGCTGGAGAACCTGCCGACGGTGCTGCGGGTATTCGCCGAATGGAATCCGGTGTCCGCGGTCACCCAGGCCACTCGCGAACTGTTCGGCAACACCAGCCCGATGGCGCCGCAATCGGACGCCTGGTCGATGCAGCATCCGGTGGTGACGACGCTGGCCTGGGTGGTGATCATCCTGCTCGTGTTCATCCCGCTGGCTCTGCGTCAGTACCAGCGGACCGTGAGCCGCTGACCGAAAGCCGAGATCAGCGACCGTTTTCCGCGCCGGCTTCCGCCAAGGGAGTCGGCGCGGAGCCATTGCGGGAGTATCCGATCCGCGGCGGTGCCGGGGCCGGCTCCTGGGCCTGCGGTCGTTTGCTGCGCACCAGCCAGGCCACGCCACCCGCCAGTGCGACAAGGGTCGCGACCAATAGCCGGTTACGAGTACGTGCAGATACGTGAAGGCGCCCCAAGCTCATTCGACCACTCTGGCACAACCCCGCGATTCGCGCAGAATTGCAACGATGACGACTTGTCTCGGTGGTACCCGCGTAATTCACCAGGTACGCCCAGAGATCTGCCCCGCGTTCAACCGCCGGACGCCGCGGAACGTTCGGCGCGCTTGCAGATCGCAAAAAGACGCGGAGCCCGGTTCCCTGCGCAGTCGCCTGAGCGTGGCACGATGGGCGGCGTGACCTCACCGAATCAGACCGCTGTTGCGACGGTGCACACCAACCACGGTGACATCAAGATCTCGCTCTTCGGCAACCATGCTCCGAAGACGGTGCGGAACTTCGTCGGCCTCGCCGACGGCACTGCCGAGTACACAACAAAGAACGCGAGCGGTGGAACCTCTGGACCGTTCTACGACGGCGCGGTCTTCCACCGGGTGATGGACGGCTTCATGATCCAGGGCGGCGACCCGACCGGCACCGGTCGCGGTGGACCCGGCTACGAATTCGGTGACGAATTCCACCCGGAACTGCGCTTCGACCGCGGCTACCTGTTGGCGATGGCCAACGCGGGACCGGCGACCAACGGGTCGCAGTTCTTCATCACCGTAGGTCCGCAGCCGCATCTGAACCGCAAGCACACGATCTTCGGCGAGGTCGTCGATCCGGATTCGCGCAAGGTTGTCGATGCCATCGCCACCACGCCGACCGATCGCAACGACCGTCCGAAGGAACCTGTCGAAATCTCGAAGATCACGATCGAATAGACCGATGAACGCTCAGCCGCCCGCACCGACCTGTGTCCGCCACCCCGATCGCCCGACGGGCCTGGCTTGCACGCGCTGTGGGCGGCCCGCTTGCCCCGAATGTCTGCGACCCGCCGCCGTCGGCCAGCACTGCGTCGACTGCCTGCGCCAGGAGCAGCGCGATGTGCGCCAGGTGCGGACAGCCGCGGGTGCGCCCGCCGCACAGAAACCGATCCCTTACGTCACCTATGCGCTGATCGCGGTGAACGTGCTGGTGTTCGCGGTGACCGCGGCCCAGTCGCGCAGCCTGGTGGACAACTACAACGGGTCTCAGCTGTTCCGGCGCTGGGTACTGGTTCCGCACCTCGTCGCCGACGGTGACTGGGTGCGCGTGATCGGATCGGGGTTCCTGCATTACGGCCCGATCCACCTGATGCTCAACATGTTCGCGCTGTATGTGGTCGGCCGGGATGCCGAGCTGGTGCTCGGACGGCTGCGCTATCTCGCGGTCTATCTGGTCTCGCTGCTCGGTGGGTCAGCGGCCGTGATGGTTCTCGCGCAGAACAGTGCGACAGCCGGTGCGTCTGGTGCGGTGTACGGCCTGTTCGGTGCGATCACGGTGATCCTGATCCGATTGCGGCAGAACCCCAATCAGATGTTGATCCTCATCGGCATCAACATCTTCATCAGCTTCTCGCTGCCCGGCATCTCCATGTGGGGCCACCTCGGCGGTCTGAGCGCGGGCACCCTTGCGACACTCGGCATCCTGTTCCTCCCGGCCTGGCTGCGCGCGAAATCACAGGAGACCGCGGGCCTCATCGGCTGGCTGGCGATCGCCGCGCTCGCAGTCGTCGCGCTCTCGGTGACCGGTGTTGTAGCGGCATCGCTCGCCGCCTGACGGGCCCGCACTGTCCGGCTTCACGTGAAACGGTGCTGCTACCGCCGGCGCTGCTAGTAAGCGGTCGGCTGCGCAAGCCCGTGTTCGACCAGCGTGTCGAAGACGTCCACGGGGCTCGCGCCGAGATCCCAACGGCCGAAGATCAGCAGCCGCTCGGCACCGTCGTGCTGCACGTCGATCTCCAGCATGGGCGTTTTGCGGCCGAGGCGGCGATAGCTGACCACGCGGGCACGCACGATCTGACCGCGGGTGTATTCGGTTGGGCCGACCAGGCTGCGCACCACAAGGCGTGGCTGCGGACCCGGGGTCACCGAGAGCCGTGGTCGCTGGCGGAAGCCGAGCCCGGCAAGCACGAGCAGTCCCACCGCGGCCAGCCCGATGAGCAGCCTGCTCGCGGCCTCATCGGCCAGGACCGCGGCGGCCGCCAAGACCACGCCGCCCACCGTGACCGCGATCAGGGCAGGGGTGGGAGTGGTCCAGGCGATGCGTGGGTCAGGTGTCCTGGACTGTGGACTTTCGGGATGCATGAGCCGCTTTCCCCAATCGTTCCTCGAGTTGTCCACAGGGTCATCCACAGGTGTGAATGAATGACACGTCTGTAATCCGGGGTTCGGGCGCGCGAAACCTCAGCGCCACCGCATGGTCATGATCAGACCGACGACCATGAGGCCGAAGCCGATCAGGAAGTTCCAGGCGCCGAGATCGGCCATCCAGCCGATCTTGTCGTTTGCCAGGTAGTAGACGAGCAGCCACACCAGCCCGGCGAGCATGAAGCCGAGCATGATGGCGACGTACCAGACCGGGGAAGGTCCGGCCTTCACCTTCACCGGCGTCCGGCTGGCAGGGTTGATCGTATAGTCGGTCTTCTTACGGACCTTCGACTTGGGCATGACGTCCTCGTGTTCGGCGTGCAGGTCGGTACCGGCAGGACAGCGACAGTGGAGTTGGGTCGAACACCACCCGCCGCGACGTCCGATCCGGGGTCAGCCGGGACCGGTCCGGGCGAGGCTGAAGTCCCCTCCGGTGTGCCTCTAGGCTATCCCAACTGGTAATGGATGCGACGCTGTGCCATACGGCCACGTAATCTCGATCTCATGCGTGTATTGGTCGTCGACAATTACGACAGCTTCGTATTCAACCTGGTGCAGTACCTCGGCCAGCTTGGCGTCGAGGCCGTCGTCTGGCGCAACGACGACCCGCAATTGGCCGATGTGGACGCCGTCGCGGCCGAATACGACGGCATTCTGATCAGCCCCGGCCCCGGCTCGCCGGACCGCGCGGGCGCGAGCATCGACCTGGTACACGCCTGTGCGCGCCAGCTCACCCCACTGCTCGGAGTGTGCCTCGGCCATCAGGCGATCGGGGAAGCGTTCGGCGCCACCGTCACCCGCGCGCCGGAGCTGCTGCACGGAAAGACCAGTTCGGTATTCCACCTCGGCGTCGGGGTGCTCGCGGGCCTGCCCGACCCGTTCACCGCGACCAGGTATCACTCGCTCACCGTCCTCGAAGCGACGATCCCCGACGACATCGAGGTGATCGGTCGCACCGAGAGCGGGATAGTGATGGCCATGCGGCACCGCACGCTGCCGATCCACGGCGTGCAGTTCCATCCCGAATCGGTGCTGACCCAGGGTGGGCATCGGATGCTGGCGAACTGGCTCGAGGTCTGTGGCCAACGTCCTCCCGAGGGCCTGGTGGAGATCCTCGAGGCGGAGGTCGCGTCCTTGGTGTCCCAGTGACGCGTCCATATGTCCTGCTTTCGGTCGCGGTCAGCATCGACGGCTACATCGATGACGCCGGCCCCGAGCGATTGCGACTCTCGGACGAAGCCGACTTCGATCGGGTCGATCAGGTGCGCGCGGAATCCGACGCCATCCTGATCGGCGCCGAAACGCTGCGCCGCGACAATCCACGCCTGCTCGTCAACGACCCGGACCGGCGGGCCGAACGGATCGCCGCCGCGGGCAAGCCCGAGTATCCACTCAAAATCACCGTCACGGCGAGCGGCGATCTGGACCCCGAGCTGAACTTCTGGCACCACGGCGGGGACAAACTCGTCTACACCACCGAGGCCGGCGCGGCGCGGCTCGGTGACAGGTTGCGCGGTCTCGCCGAGGTGGCCATCCTCGGCGCCGATATTGATCTCGGCGCGCTGCTCGATGATCTCGGTCGCCGCGGTATCGCCCGCCTCATGGTGGAGGGCGGCACTCGAATCCACACCGCATTCCTCGCGGCCGACCTCGCGGACGAGTTGCACATGGCCATCGCGCCGATTCTCGTCGGCGACCAGGCCGCGCCCCGCTTCCTCAACCCCGCCGCATATCCGGGCGCTCCACGCCGGCGGATGCAGCTGGCCGATATCGCCAGGATCGGCGACATCGCCCTGCTCATCTATCTGCCCAAGGCGACCACCGACATCACGCAGGACCGGTGATGACGAAAGCTCCCCGCGCGCACGAACAGGACCGCCAGTTCATGCACCGGGCAATCGAACTGGCGCGAATGTGCCCACCGAGCGATACCGCTTTCTCGGTCGGCGCGGTCATTGTGGTCGACGGCGCGGAGATCGCTACCGGGTACTCCAGGGAGACCGATGCCAAGGTCCACGCCGAGGAGTCCGCGTTCGACAAGCTCGATGCGGATGATCCTCGGCTGGCCACGGCGACGATCTACAGCACGCTGGAACCCTGTTCCCAGCGCGCCACCCCGACACGGCTGCCGTGCACCGACAGAATCCTGGCGGCCCGGGTGCCCCGCGTTGTCATCGCCTGGCGGGAACCGACGACCTTCGTCACCAACTGTGTCGGTGTGGAGAAATTAAGGCAGCACGGCGTCGAGGTGCTCGAGCTGCCCGACCTGGCCGAGGCGGCCATGTCGATGAATCGGCACCTGGATTTGCGCTAGCGGGTCAGGGCCTGCCGTAGACGGCTGTCACGAACTCGCCGAGCTGGTTGTCGTCGAGGTGCCTGGCCAGGTCGGCTTCGCTGATCATGCCGACGAGACGCTTGCGCTCGATCACCGGCATCCGCTTGATTCGGTGGCTCTCCATTTCGTCGAGCACCTCATCGATATCGGCGTCGGCGTCGATCCAGCGCGGCGTCGCTTCGCACAGCTCTTCGGCTCGGGTGGTGGCAGGCGGCCTGCCCTGAGCGATGCATTTCACGACGATGTCGCGGTCGGTGATGATCCCGCACATCCGCTCGTTCTCACCTGCGATCACCAGAGACCCGACCCCGAGTTCGGCCATGATCCGGGCGGCCTTGCCGACGGTGTCGTCCTTGGAGATCCACTGGGCCCCGGGCTTCATGATGTCCCTGGCAGTGGTCATTGGGCTACCTCCTCGTATGCAGCGTCCTTGGATGGAGCAGCTGATGGGATGAAGCAGCCTCATTCTCGCCCGGACAACACCGACCGGTTTGTGTTTTCGGGTTATCCGGGCGAGCTCGTTATCAGGGCGGTCCGAGGACTCCGGTGCTGATCGCGACCGTGCCGTTCTTCGCGATCGAGGAACCGGCCGCGGGCTGCTGGCCGAGGATGCGGCCCACACTGCTGGTGTCGAAAGTGCCCTGGGCGGACTGATTGATCTGGCCCGCGGTTCCGGTCCAACCGGCTTGACGTAATTTATCCAGCGCCGCGGCGGGAGTCAGACCGATCAGCGTCGGCATGGTGATCTGGTCACCGGTGGAGATCTGCACGGTTACCGCGGAGCCCTTGTCCGCGGTGGTGCCACCTGCCGGGAATGTCCCGATCACCTCGCCCTTGGGCTTCGATGACTGGACCTCTTGCACGACTACCTTGAAGCCATTGCCCTCGATGTTCGGCTGCGCGATGTCGATCGATTGGCCGATGACGTTGGGTACCCGTACCGCTTCTGGACCCGTGCCGATGGTGATGATGACGGGCGAACCCACGTCGACCTTGGAACCCGGCGACGTGTTCTGATCGATGACCGTGTCCTTCTCGGTACTACTCGAGGCCTTGCGTTGGACGTCGGGACTGAGCTGCAATCCGATGGAATTGAGCTTCTGCTCGGCCTGCTGCTGATTGAGTCCCGTCAGCCTCGGCACCTGCACCTGGGCCGGCCCGGTGGAGACCTGGACGGTGATGGTGCTGCCCTCGGCCACCCGGGAACCGCCGAGCGGCTGGGTCGAGATGACATTGCCGGTGGCGACCTTGCTGTCCGGCTTCTGCTGGATGGCCACGGTGAAGCCGAGCTTCTGCAGCGTCTCCTGGGCTTGCTGTTGCGACTTGCTCGAAAGATCGGGCACCGCAATCTGATCCGGCTTGCTTCCCGGCCCGATCAGCACCCAGAACAGGGCGAAGGCCACCGCGACAGCGGCGGCGGCGCCGACCGCTATGTAGATGTTGCGACGCGGGTCCGATGGCTCCGCCGGTTCCTGTTCTGCGGTGTCGTCGTTGCGCTCGACGGTGCGGAAGGTGCGCGGCGGCGGTTCGTTGGCGCCGAGGATCGTGGTGCGGTCCTCGTCGGTCATCACCATCGGCGCGCTCGGCTTCTGCCCACCGAGCACCCGGATCAGGTCGCCACGCATCTCGGCGGCGGTCTGGTACCGGTTGGCCGGATTTTTGCTCATCGCCTTGAGCACAACGGAGTCCAGCTCACGGGGCACCCCGGAGTGCACGTGCGAGGGCAGCCGCGGATCCTCGCGCACGTGCTGGTAGGCCACCGCCACCGGCGAGTCACCCGTGAAAGGCGGTTCGCCGGTGAGGATCTCGAACAGCACACAGCCGACGGAATACACGTCGGAGCGGGCGTCGACGGTCTCGCCGCGCGCCTGCTCGGGTGAAAGATATTGCGCGGTGCCGATGACCGCCGCGGTCTGGGTCATCGGGTTGGCGGCATCGGCGATCGCGCGGGCGATGCCGAAGTCCATCACCTTCACCGCGCCTGCGCGGTTGATCATGATGTTGGCCGGCTTCATGTCCCGGTGCACGATCCCGGCCTTGTGGCTGAAATCCAGTGCGGCACAGACGTCGGCGACGACCTCCATGGCCCGGCGCGGTGGCATCGGGCCCTTGCCGCGCACGATATCGCGCAGCGTGTCGCCGTCGACGTACTCCATCACGATGTACGGCAGCGGCCCACCGTCGACCTCGGCCTCGCCGGTGTCGTACACCGCGACGATCGCCGGATGGTTCAACGCGGCCGCGTTCTGCGCCTCCCGCTTGAAGCGCAGATAGAAGGTGGGGTCACGGGCGAGGTCCGCGCGCAGCACCTTGATCGCCACGTCGCGGCTCAGCCGCAGATCGCGGGCCTTGTGCACCTCGGACATGCCGCCGAACCCGATGATCTCGCCAAGCTCGTAGCGCGAGGAGAGGTTCTTCGGGGTCGTCATGGCTGTCCTTGCGGAGGAGGGGCTGCGCCGAGGGTGCCCGAGGGTCCTCGGGCACCGGGACTATCCGGAAATGGTAGGTCGAGCGTGGGGAAGCGCGACCTGGTGGTGGTGGTTGGCGCCGTTGTCTTCGGTGGTTTCGTCGTGCTCGGCGCCGTGGTGCTCGGTGCAGGCGTCGTGGTCGGCGGTTCTGTGGTGGTGGTCGGCGGTTCCGTTGTCGTCGGCGGCACCGTTGTCGGCGGTTGCGTCGGGGGCGGCTCCACCGGCTTCGGTGTCGTAGTGACCGGTGGTGGTGGTGGCAGCGGCACCGTAGTCGGCACCACCGTCGTGGTCACGGGCTTCACCGTGTTCGGATTGGTGTCGCCGCCGAACAGCAGGTAGGTGACGACGCCGCCGAGGATCAGCGCACCGATACCGAGCCCGCCGAGCCACTTCTGCGTCGAGGTGAACCGCTGGCCGTTGCCCGGTGGTGTCGCGGGACCCGCCGCCGTAGAACTCAGCACGGTCGCCGGTGCTGCCGCGTGTGCCGCGCCCACGGGCTGACCCGGGGTCGAATAGCGAACGGTCGCGCCGTTGTCGTAGCTGTGCTGCCCGGACGGCAGCATCACCGTCGGGCCGGGCGGCAGCACCCTGGTCGCGCCCGTGGTGAGCGCTCCCGCACCCGATGCGGCGCCGCTCGGCGATGGTGGCCGGCGTCCGGCGCGGACGGCGGCGACAGCGTCGGCGAACTCGCCGCCGCGCGCGTACCGGCGTCCCGGCTCCTTGGCCATCGTGATCTCGATGAGTTCACGCACGTTGGCGGGCAGATCCGCGGGCATCGGCGGCGGGGTATCGCGCACATGCTTCATCGCGACGGTGATCGCGCCATCGCCGGTGAAGGGCCGCTGGCCGGCCAGCGCCTCGTAGCCGACAACACCGAGGGAATACACGTCGCTCGCGGAGGTCGCGTCCTCGCCGACCGCCTGCTCCGGTGCGATGTACTGCGCCGTGCCCATCACCATGCCGGTCTTGGTCACGGGGGAGGCATCGACCGCCTTGGCGATGCCGAAGTCGGTGATCTTCACCTGACCGGTCGGCGTCACCAGGATGTTGCCCGGCTTCACATCGCGGTGCACGACGCCGGCCTGGTGCGCGACCTCCAGTGCGCGGCCGGTCTGCTCCAGCATGTCCAGACCCTGGACGACCGAGAGCCTGCCGAGCCGGTTCAGCACCGTGTTGAGCGGTTCGCCCTGGACCAGTTCCATCACCAGGTAGGCGGTCTCGCCGCCACTGGGGTCCAAGGTCTCGCCGTAGTCGTAGATTCCGGCGATACCAGGATGATTCAGCTGGGCGGTGGTCTTCGCCTCGGTGCGGAACCGGTGCCGAAAGGTGGGGTCGGCGGAGAACTCCGACTTGAGCACCTTGACGGCCACCCGGCGATCCAAGCGCGTGTCGAGCGCCTCCCAGACCTGACCCATTCCGCCCGTGGCAATCAGGCGTTGCAGCCGGTACCGGTCGGCGATCATCGCGCCGTTGTTCAGCATCGGGGCCCCCGTACATTCACTCGCACGTTCATATCCTTCAGCTGCCTCGCAGTCCGGCATCCAGCACTGCACGCGCGACGGGCGCGGCTACCGAGCCACCGGTGGCGGCCAGCGCCCGGTCTCCGCCGTTCTCCACGATGACCGCGATGGCGATTTTCGGGTTCTGCGCGGGGGCGAACGCGATGTACCAGGCGTGCGGTGGGGTGCTGCGCGGATTGCTACCGTGCTCGGCCGTGCCGGTCTTGGAAGCGATCTGGTACCGGGACTGGCCGCCGCCGGCGGTGTTCTGCTCCGAGGCCACCATCAGGTTGGTCAGCGTCGACGCTACCTGGGCGCTGACGGCTTGGCCCACCGAGACGGGCTTGGGCTTGGACAGCTCGCTCAGGTCCGGGCCTTGTAGTTGTTCGATCAGCTGCGGCTCCATCCGGACGCCGCCGTTGGCGATGGTTGCTGCGATGACCGCGTTGTCCAACGGCGTGAGCGCGACGTCGCGTTGTCCGATACTGCTCTGGCCGAGTGCCGCGTTGTCCGAGATCGTCCCGACGGTGCTCTCGGCGACCGGGATCGGGATGCCGCGGTGCGCGCCGATACCGAAGGCGGCCGCCTCGTCCTTGAGGTTCGCGGCCCCGACCTTGAGTCCGAGTTCGACGAACGCGGTGTTGCAGGACAACCGGAATGCGTCGTACAGCGACGCGGTCGGGCCGCCGCCACAGGTGGAGCCGTTGTAGTTCTCCAGCGTGGTGGTGGTGCCCGGCAGGGTGATGTTGGGCGCCGCGGTGAATTGATCCTCCGGGGTCGCCGTTCTATTGGCCAGTGCGGCCGCGGTGACGACCACCTTGAAGGTGGATCCAGGCGGATAGGTCTGCGAGACAGCGCGATTGAGCATCGGCTGACGTGGGTCGGTGCTCAGCATCTCCCATTCCTTGGTGCCACTGGCACCGTCGTGCCCGGACAGCAGGTTGGGATCGTAGCTGGGTGTGGAGACCATCGTGAGAACTTTGCCGGTGCTCGGCTCGATTGCCACTACCGAACCGGTGTAGCCCTTGCTGGTCAGCTGGTCGTAGGCGACCTTCTGCATCGCCGGATTCAATGTGGTGAGCACGTTGCCGCCGCGCGGATCGCGACCGGAGATCATGTCGATCAGGCGGCGCCCGAACAGTTGGCTGTCGGAGCCGTTGAGCACCGAGTCCTCGGCGCGTTCCAGGCCGGTGCTGCCGTACTGCATCGAGTAGAAGCCGGTGACCGGCGCGTACGCCTGCGGGTCTTCGGGGTAGGTGCGCAGGTACTTGTAGCGGTCCTCGGTGGCGACCGAGTTGGCGAGCACCGTGCCACGCGCCGAGATCTGTCCGCGCTGGCGGGCGTACTCGTCCAACAGCACCCGGGAGTTGCGTGGGTCGCTTCGGTAGTCGTCGGCCTTGATGACCTGCACGTAGGTGGCATTGATCAGCAGCGCGACGATCATCAACATCACCGCCATCGCGACCCGCCGTAGGGGCGTGTTCATTCCTGGGGCCTCGCTTCCGATCGGCCCGCTTCGGCGGACTTGCGCAGCAGCTCCGTCGGCGCGTCCGCGATCGGTGCAGGCTCTTTCTTGCGGGCCGGTGCGGGGGCGCGTGCGGCGTCGGAAACCTTGATCAGCAACGCGAGCAGCGCGTAGTTGGCCAGCAGCGACGAACCGCCGTAGGACATGAACGGGGTGGTGAGGCCGGTCAGTGGAATGAGCTTGGTGACGCCGCCGACCACGACGAACACCTGGATCGCGATGGTGAACGACAGACCGGCGGCCAGCAGCTTGCCGAAGCTGTCGCGCACGGCGAGTGCGGTGCGCAGGCCGCGCACGATGAATACCAGAAACAGCAGCAGCACCGCGGCGAGCCCGATCAGACCGAGCTCCTCACCGATGGTGGTGATGATGAAGTCGGTCTTGGCGAAGGGCACCTGCGAGGGCCGGCCGCTGCCGAGGCCGGTGCCCGCGAGCCCACCGGTCGCGAGCCCGAACAGCGACTGCGAGATCTGGTAGCCGGTGTTGCTGTAATCCGCGAACGGATCCAGCCAGGTATGCGTACGCACTCGCACATGGCCGAAGGCCTGGTAGGCGAAGAAGAATCCCACCGCGAGCAGGCCGCCGCCGATGACGAGCCAGCCGACGCGTTCGGTGGCGATGTAGAGCATCACCAGCACGGTGCTGAAGATCAACAACGAAGTGCCGAGGTCCTTTTCGAAGACCAGCACGCAGATGCAAACGATCCAGACCACCAGGATCGGACCGAGGTCGCGCCCGCGCGGGAACTCCATGCCGAGGAAATGCCGCCCGGCCGCGGTGAACAGATCGCGCTTGGCCACCAGTACCGAGGCGAAGAAGATGATGAGCAGGATCTTCGCGAATTCACCCGGCTGCACACTGAATCCCGGCAATCTGATCCAGATCTTGGCGCCGTTGGTCTCCGAATACGCTCCTGGCAGCAGTGCCGGAATCGCCAGCGCGACAAGGCCCAACAGACCTAGGGTGTAGCTGTAGCGGGCCAGCGTGCGGTAGTCGCGCAGCACGATCAACAGCGCGATGAACACCACCATTCCGAGGCCGGTCCACATGATCTGCTGGTTGGCGTCGGGGGAGGGGATCGCCGAGGAGTTGTATTCGGCGGTCTGTGCATCGGCGAGATCGAGGCGATGGATCAACACCAATCCGAGGCCGTTGAGCAGGGCGACGATCGGCAGTAGCAGTGGGTCGGCGAACGGCGCGAAGCGGCGCACCGCAAGATGCGCGACCGCGAACAGCGCGAAGAACGCCAGCCCGTATTTGGCGATATCCCAGGTGACCGACTGCTCCTGACTGGCTTCGACCAGAAACAGGGCTGCGGTCGTGATGACCCCCGCCACGGCCAGTAAGAGCAATTCGACGTTGCGTCGGGTGGATGGCGGCGGCGCGGGTGCGAAGCCGCCGGGGGG
This sequence comes from Nocardia sp. CWNU-33, assembly GCF_046764895.1. NCBI lineage: Bacteria > Bacillati > Actinomycetota > Actinomycetes > Mycobacteriales > Nocardiaceae > Nocardia > Nocardia sp. CWNU-33. The sequence continues at coordinate 176,158 of NZ_JBKOQN010000003.1, forward strand.
ACTGGGAAAAGCCCCAGCGGTCGGCGGTGCCGGTGCGGACATCAGTCCGTCACCCGGCAGGTCTCCCCCGCGATCTGGGGGTTCGCCGCCGCGGTCGACGTCGGCGCCGTCGGCTCCGACTTGGTCGGCGTCTTGACGTCGGTACCCCTGGTTTCACCCGGACTCGGTTCGGTCCCCGCGGGCGGCGGCGGGATCTCGCTCGGGGCGGGCGCCGGGCTGCCGGTCGAGGACGGCGGCGGCGCCACGGGCGGCACAACTCCTGGCTGCGGGACCTGCTCACGGACCGGGCACGGCGGCAGCAGCTCGTCCTGCGCGAGGACCTTCATCTGGTCCTTGGCCTTGTCCAGTGAGGTCGGCGGCAGGCCACGGTCCACTTGGGTGCGCCCGGTGGACTTGAGATCGGCGGCCTTCAGCACCCGGCAGCCAGGGGGCAGATCTTGGCCGGGCTGCTCCAGGGTGAGTTCACCGGAGGATTTGACGCAGCCGACCAGATCGACCTCGTGGATCGAATAGCCGAGCACCGAACCGGGCAGCCCGCGCAGGATCACCACTTGGCCGTTGTCCGCGGCAACGTAATAGTTGCTGCGAATCATCTTGTAGCCGACCAGCAGACCGACGAATACGGCCACCACCAGGGCGATCGCGAGCACAATCCAGCGCAGCCTGTGCGACTTGCCCTTCGCGGGCGGCTCCGGCGCTGCCGCGGCACGCCGTGGCGTCGCGCGCGGCGGACGCATGGCGGCCGCCCGACCTGCCGCGGTGTTCGGCGGCGGGGTGTCCTCGTCCTGACCGGAGGCGGCGCCCGCGACGATGGGATGGCTCTGCCCGTAGTCGAGATCGATGACATCGGCGACGACGACGGTCACGTTGTCCGGCCCGCCGCTGCGCAAGGCCAGCTCGATGAGCCGGTCGGCACATTCGTCCTGGCTGCCCTCGCGCATGGTGTTGGCGATCGTCTCGTCGCTGACCACGTCGGACAGGCCGTCGGAGCACAGCAGGTAGCGATCACCGGCGCGAGCCTCGCGCATGATCAGCGTCGGCTCGATCTCGTTGCCGGTGAGGGCACGCATGATCAGTGAGCGTTGCGGATGGGTGTGCGCCTGCTCGGCGGTGATCCGGCCCTCGTCGACCAGTGACTGGACGAACGTGTCGTCTCTGGTGATCTGGGTCAGCTCGCCGCCGCGCAATAGGTACGCGCGGGAGTCGCCGATGTGGACGAGGCCGAGTTTCTTGCCCGCGAACAGGATTGCGGTGAGCGTGGTGCCCATGCCATCGAGTTCGGGCTCTTCCTCGACGTGGTCGGCGATCGCGGCATTGCCCTCGTGGGTGGCTGCGTCGAGCTTGCCGAGGAGGTCGTCGCCGGGCTCGTCGTCGTCGAGATGCGCCAGTGCGGCGATCATCAACTGGGAGGCCACCTCGCCCGCGGCATGGCCACCCATGCCGTCGGCCAGTGCGAGCAGGCGTGCGCCCGCGTAGACGGAGTCCTCGTTGTTGCCTCGGACAAGACCGCGGTCGCTACGTGCTGCGTAGCGGAGAACAAGTGTCACGATCGCAGCTCGATCACTGTTTTGCCGACACGGACGGGAGTTCCCAGTGGAACTCGGACTGCGGTAGTGACTTTCGCGCGGTCGAGGTAGGTGCCGTTCGTCGAGCCGAGATCTTCGACGTACCAGTCGTCACCGCGTGGAGACAACCGCGCGTGTCTGGTGGAGGCGTAATCATCTGTGAGTACCAGCGTGGAATCGTCCGCCCGCCCGATCAGCACCGGTTGGGTGCTGAGCGAGATGCGGGTGCCGGCGAGTGAACCTTGAGTCACCACAAGATATTTGGCGCCCTTCTGGCCTCGGCTGAAGGAAGGCAGCACCGCGGAACCGCGTGCGGCCCTGGGCTGGATCCGTATGCCGGATGCCGCGTAGATGTCGCTGCGCAAGGTCCGCAGTACCGCCCACACGAACAGCCATAGCAGCAGTAGGAACCCCGCACGGGTCAATTGCAAGATCAATCCCTGCACGGCGTTCCACCTCCTGTTCGACCGTGTACGTCGGTGCCGTAGGTGCTGGAGCGCCCCCGCCGGCTTGCTGGTCTTGCCGGCCCCGGTTCTGGTGCCGCGCGTGTGTTCGCAGCATCATAGGGCCGTCAGCCGATTTCGATCACGATACGACCGCAGAATCCCTGATGGCCATGTCGTGACCCGCATCGCGAACTTACAGGATCAGACGATACGGATCAGGATCTCGGAATGCCCGGCACGGATGACATCTCCGTCGGCGAGCTGCCAATCCTGCACCGGGGAACCATTGACGAGGGTGCCGTTGGTGGATCCCAGATCCGAAAGCATCGCGGTCGCGCCGTCCCAGCGGACCTCGATGTGCCTGCGCGATACACCGGTGTCGGGCAGGCGGAAGTGGGCGTCCTGGCCGCGGCCGATGATGTTGCTGCCCTCACGGAGCTGGTAGGTGCGTCCGCTGCCGTCATCGAGCTGAAGAGTTGCCGAGTAGCCCGAACCGGCTGGAGCGCCCCCGCTGTAGGCGGGTGCGGCGTAGCCGGGTTGCGCGGCGTAGCCGGGCTGTTGCGAGTAAGCCTGGCCGTAGCCGCCCTGCTCGTCGGGCGCGGCGTAGCCCGGCTCGGCGTAGCCGGGTTCGGCGTAACCCTGTTCACCGTAGGCCGGCTGCTGGCCATAACCCTGCGGCTGCCCATAACCCGGCTCGGCGTAACCCTGTTCACCGTAGCCGGGCTGACCGTAGCCCTGCTGCCCGTAACCGGGCTCGCCGTAGCTTTGCTGGCCGTAGCCGGGCTGACCGTAACCTGGCTCCTGGTAGCCCTGCTGGCCGTAGTCGGGTTCGGCGTAGCCACCGCCTTGCTGGCCGTAGCCGCCGCGGTCGGCGTAGCCCTGCTGCCCGTAGCCCGGCTCCTGGTAACCGGGCTGGCTCTGCTGGCCGTAGCCGGCCTGGCCGCCCTGGTAGTCGTAGCCGTTCTGGTAGTCGCTGTACCCCTGCTGGGAGTCCGGCGCCTGGTAGTCGGAGCCGCCCGGATACGGCGCGCCACCACGGCCGTACTCCTCGCGGTACGCACCGTTTTGCGGACCGCCCCGCCCGGCGGGTGGTGGTGCGTACCCGCGGTTGCGTGGATCGGACTCCGCGGGCTCACGGCTGGGGTCGTAGCCTGAGTTCTGCGTCATGGGGCCAGCTCCTGGTTGCGGGTTTGCAGGTCGTTGTGGCGTGAGCTCGGGGCTGTGAGCTGGTGTGGCTCGACGACCGACGTCGGGATCGACCCGGCCGCTCGCCCTGAACTGTCCGGTGTGCAGCGTAGGTGATGCCTCGAACGCCACGTGTACTTCGCCGTAGGTCTGCCAGCCTTGCTCGCGGATGTAGTCCTGCAGGTGTTTGGCGAACGCGCGGGTCGTGAGCTCATGATCCGCGACGAGTTGCTCGTAATCGGACGGGTTGATCGTGATCACATAATTGTTGGCCGCCAACTGGTGGCCGCCGCCCAGATCCTGGACGTGATCGGTGGCTTCGCGTTGCAGCGCAGCCTCCACTTCCTGCGGCACGACACTGCCGCCGAAAGCCCTGGCGAACGCATCATCGACGGCGCCCTGCAGACGACGCTCGAACCGTGAAACGATGCCCATCTCGGCCTCCCTTCGGTTGAGCGTCCTGTTCTGATTGATAACAACGACACGCAGGCATGGCGTGTCGTGTGTCGACCACGTTCATTGCATGATATCCACGATCCTCCACACCTGTAACTCTTGGAAACCCCCGGCGGGTTCCCCGTGGTTGCCCGGCCTGCGCACAAGGGCCGCCGGGCGCCGATTTCGTGTCCCGCATATCTGCGTGATACTGTCTCCCAGTCGCTCGGGCGAGTGGCGGAATGGCAGACGCGCTGGCTTCAGGTGCCAGTGTCCTTCGGGACGTGGGGGTTCAAGTCCCCCTTCGCCCACAGTTTTAGTATGTGAAAGCCGTAGTCCGGAGAGTATCTCGGGACTACGGCTTTTTTCGTTGTTCCGGGATGTGGACGAGCTCCCCGTCACTGGGGAGTCCGGACCGCACGACGCGCCGCACGCCCACCGTGTGGACGAAGGGTTGCTGATTCGATCTTGGTCGGGCTGGTCGGCCGCCGGATCCTCGCAGTGGAACGTCGATACCTCCCGATCGCGAACATCTGGCGAATGCCTGCCACGCCTCCGGTGTGGTCCCTCGGCGAGCGTGTGACTCGGCGGTCCGTACGCGACCGACCAATGAGAAACGTTGGTGCGCAACATAATCGGCGGATCGATGATTGTTGACATGACTAGTATCGCCGTGATCACGCAGAACCGGATGCCGCTGCACGACGACGCTTCTTCGGCCCGTGGTGCACCGGCCGCCTTTGTTACCGATCGTTCATGCGGCGGTGGCCGGTTCGACACAGGATCGACGAGCCGCCGAAGGGTGGCACATCAAAGGGCGGTACATCGGTTGCGAGGAACCGATTCGGCTGGCAGGCTAACTCTCAGCAGGCAACTGGACGCATATCCTGGGGTTTGCTTGGCGGAGAGAGATTTTGATGAGCACTGATTTCGTCTTCTGTGCAGGCGAAGTACCGGCTGCGGGTATCGAGCCGGGCAATTTCCATGACGTTGCCAGCCCGCCTTTCAGTGTGGTGAAAGGGAACGTTCCCATGGACTACGTCTCGATAACCAGCGACAACGTTCACCGACGGAACCGCGGAACCGCGGCCGTACGTCGAGGTCTGCGCACCGATCCTTCGCCCTCCATGGCCGCGAGTCTGCCGATTCACCGCGCGCCCGCCACCTCATCGAGTCGCCGCCTCATCACCGACACCTGACCGAACGATCTTCGGTAACCCGCTAGCCCGCGTCGCTCCTGCCGCCGGGCTTCTTTGTCAACCCCGAAATACCCCTGGATGTGAAACGTGGACACAGGCACCGGCGATTCGTCCGACCGCATGTTGGAGTATCTGAAGAAGGTCACCGTCGAGCTCCTCACGACTCGCGACGATCTGACCCAGCTGCGGGAACGCATCGACGAGCCGATTGCGATCGTCGGTATGAGCTGCCGCTACCCGGGTGGCATCGAATCGCCGGGACAGCTGTGGGATCTGGTCGCGTCCGGTTCGGACGCCGTCGGCGAGTTTCCGGTGGATCGGGGTTGGGATGTCGCGGGGTTGTTCGATCCCGATCCCGACCGGTTCGGGAAGGTGTACACGCGGGAGGGCGCCTTCTTGCGCGATGTCGGCGATTTCGACGCGGGGTTCTTCGGGATCGGTCCGCGCGAGGCAGCGGCGATGGATCCGCAGCAGCGGTTGTTGCTGGAGGCGTCGTGGGAAGCGCTGGAGGACGCGGGTATCGATCCGTTGTCGTTGCGGGGCAGCGACACCGGCGTCATCGCGGGGGTGATGTACGAGGACTACGAGCACAAGACAAGGGCTGCGGGTCCGGCCTACGAGGGGTACGCGGGCGTCGGCTCGGCGGGCAGCGTGGTGTCGGGTCGAGTGGCGTATACGTTGGGGCTGGAAGGCCCTGCGGTGACGGTGGATACGGCGTGTTCGTCGTCGCTGGTCGCGATCCATCTGGCTTGCCAGGCACTGCGGCGTGGAGAGACTTCGCTCGTGTTGGCCGGCGGTGTGACCGTGATGTCGACACCGTATTTGTTCATCGAGTTCTCCCGGCAGCGTGGTCTGTCGCCTGACGGTCGATGCAAGTCCTTCTCGGCGGCGGCGGACGGTGTCGGGTGGTCCGAGGGTGTCGGTGTGTTGGTGTTGGAGCGGTTGTCGGATGCGCGGCGGCTCGGTCACAACGTGCTTGCTGTGGTTCGGGGTTCGGCGGTGAATCAGGATGGTGCGTCGAATGGTTTGACGGCGCCGAATGGTCCGTCGCAGGAGCGGGTGATCGCTGCGGCGCTGGCTGCTGCCGGATTGGCTCCTGTCGATGTGGATGTGGTGGAGGCGCACGGGACGGGCACTTCGTTGGGTGATCCGATCGAGGCGCAGGCGCTGATCGCGGCATATGGACAGGATCGTGCGGAACCGATCCGGATCGGATCGTTGAAGTCGAATATCGGGCATTCGCAGGCGGCTGCGGGTGCAGCCGGGGTCATCAAGATCGTGCAGGCGCTGCGGAACGAGGTGTTGCCGAAGACGTTGCATGTGGATGCGCCGTCGCCGCATGTGGATTGGTCGGCGGGTTCGGTGCGTTTGCTGACGGAGTCGGAGCCGTGGCCCGCGGGGGAGCGGGTGCGTCGGGCGGGTGTGTCCTCGTTCGGTATCAGTGGCACGAACGCGCATGTGATCGTGGAGGAAGCACCTGCGCCCGTCGGCGGGTCAGCCGAAGGGACCGCCGCGGGCGACCCGGTTTCGTCGACATCGCCTGCCGAATCCGAAACCGTCGCCGCGGATGTGGTGCCGTTGCTGGTGTCGGCCAAGTCCGGCGAAGCGCTGCGCGGCCAGGCGAATCGGTTGCGGCAGTGGCTGCTCGACCACCCGGATGCGGACTTGTGGAGTGTGGCCTCGTCGCTGATCGATTCCAGGGCCCAGTGGGACTTGCGGGGCGCGGTGGTCGGTCGCGATCGGGAGCAACTGGTTGCGGGGTTGGCCGAGCTGGCGTCGGGTGCCGTGTCGTCCGGTCTGACTGTCGGGGGTCGGACGGCATTCGCGTTCACGGGTCAGGGTGCCCAGCGTGTCGGGATGGGGGCGGAGCTGTATGTGGCGTTCCCGGTGTTCGCGGCGGCGCTGGACGAGGTGTGTGCCGAGTTCGATCGGCACCTCGGCGGGGCCGATCCGGCATCCGACCACCGCTCCTCGACGAGCTCCGCGGTGTCATTGCGGCAGGTGATGTTCACCGATCCCGAAGGTGTGCTGGATCGGACGGAGTGGACGCAGCCTGCGTTGTTCGCCTTCGAGGTGGCGATGTTCCGGCTCGTCGAGTCCTTCGGCATCACACCGGATGTGTTGATCGGGCATTCGATCGGCGAGTTGGCGGCCGCCTACGTGGCAGGGGTGTGGTCGCTTGCGGACGCGTGTGCGTTGGTGGCGGCGCGCGGTCGTTTGATGGGTGCGCTGCCTGCGGGCGGCGCGATGCTCGCGGCGGCGGTGACCGAGCAGCGTGCGGTCGACATCGTGGCGGAGTACGGGAATCGGTTGTCGGTCGCGGCCGTGAACGGTCCCGCGTCGGTGGTGCTGTCCGGTGACGTGGACGTTGTCGAAGCGGCGGAGCGCGGGCTGGCCGGCGCGGGTGTCAAGACATCGCGATTGCGGGTCAGCCACGCGTTCCATTCCGCGCGGATGGAACCCATGCTGGCCGAATTCCGCTTCGTTGCTTCGGGTCTGACGTATCGAACGCCGATTGTTCCGATGATGTCGAATGTTTCCGGTGCTGTGGTCGGAGTCGAGGTGACCGATCCGGAGTACTGGGTCGAGCAGGTGCGCGGGTGTGTGCGATTCGCGCCCGGCGTGGACGCTCTCGTCGCGGCAGGGGTGCGGCGGTTTGTCGAGGTGGGCCCGGATGCGGTGCTGACCTCGATGACTCGCCAGTGTCTGGCCGAACACCCGGAGGTCGAGGCGGACTCGGTGGTGGTCGCCGCCTCTCGACGCTCGGTCGACGAGGTGACGCAGTGTGTGACGCTGCTGGGGCAAGCGCACACCACCGGTGTCGGCGTGGATTGGCGACCGATGTTCGCGGGGCGGTCTCTGCACCGGGTGTCATTGCCCACGTACGCGTTTCAGCGTCAGCGGTACTGGTTGGAGCCACTCGTTGCTAACGCATCGGTCGGGTCATCGGATCATCCGATCTTGACCGGCATGGTGTCGTTGGCGGGCAAGGACGAATGGCTGTTCACCGGACGGGTGTCGTTGCTGACCCACCCGTGGTTGGCCGATCACGCGGTGTTCGGCTCGGTGTTGCTGCCCGGGACCGGCTTTGTGGAACTTGCGTCGACCGCGGGCATGCGGCTCGGGGTCGACTTTGTCGAGGAACTGCTGCTGGAAGCGCCGCTGCTATTCGAGGCAGGCACTGCGGTCGACATCCAGCTCGGTGTCGAACCCACCGACGGCGCGGGCCGCCGCCGGTTCGTGATCCACTCGCGTGCCGTTGCCGACGGGAATCCCGATGCGGGCGAATGGGTGTCGCATGCCAACGGCGTGCTGGCTCCGGTTGCACAGAGCGTTCCCACGTGGGTCGAGTCGGGCTGGTATGGATCGGCTGCGACCGCAGAATGGCCGCCCGCCGGTGCCGAGGCGGTGCCGAACGATGGGCTCTACGACCAGTTGGCGGACTTGGGGCTCGGCTACGGCCCCGCGTTCCAAGGGGTCACGTCGGTCTGGCGCGACGGCGACGATCTGCTCGCCGAGGTGTCCCTTGCGGCCGAAACCGCTGATCAGGCATCGGGGTTCGGGATTCATCCCGCGTTGTTCGACGCCGCATTCCACGCGGCGATCGGGGGGCTGGCGCAGGACATGTCCTCGGGTCGGCTGCCGTTGCCGTTCTCCTTCGCCGGGACGCGGGTGTACCGCACCGGGGTGACGGCCGTCCGGGTTCGACTTGTGCGGTGGGGAGCCGGGCGGATACGGGTCCTCGCTGTCGACGACACCGGGGCCCTGGTGTTGAGTCTCGATTCGCTCGTTGCCCGCCCCGTGGACGCCAAAGTGCTGAACAGCGGGGCCGGTCGTCGACCGTCGCTGTCGGATGTCGAATGGGTGCCGGTGTCGTCCGGGTCGACCGGGGCGGTTGCGTCGGTCGCGCTACTCGGCGGTGCGACTGTCGCGGGCGTCGAGCGTCGGGGTGCGGAGCTCATCGAGCTGCTCGACGATGCGGCTACTCCGGAGATCGTCGTCTGGTCGCCTGTCGGCGACAACTCGACCGACGGTGTTGTTTCGAGCGACCCACAAACTGTCGCCGGCGGCGACGTGACGGCGCGGACCCACAGGTGGGTGCGGTCGGCGCTGGAGCTGTTGCAGAGGTGGCAGGCCGAGCAGCGGTTGAGCGATTCGCGACTGGTGGTGCTGACCCGTGGAGCCATGGGCGTGTCGGGCGAGTCGCCGGATGCGGCGGGCGCGGCGGTGTGGGGCTTGGTGCGCAGTGCGCAGGTCGAGCATCCGGGCCGGTTCGTGCTCGTCGACGTGGGAGTCGAGGAGAACCCGACAGTCGATGTGATCGCCGCGGCAGTGGGTTCGGACGAACCGCAGCTGGCCGTGCGCAGCGGTGGGCTGCGGGTGCCGCGACTGCGGCGGCAGGCGGGCTCTGCCGTGGCGGACGCGTCGTCCTTCGGCGCGGGCGCGGTGTTGATCACCGGTGGCACCAGCGGTCTCGGCGCCGAGCTGGCACGCCACCTCGTCGATGCGCACGGTGCGCGACGACTGGTATTGGCGTCGCGGCGAGGTGAGCGTGCCGACGGTGTTGCCGAGCTGGTGAGCGAGCTGACGGCAGCGGGCGCGCAGGTGCGGGTCGTGGCCTGCGATGTGGGCGATCGTGCGGCGGTGGCGGCGCTGCTCGCCGAACTGCCCGACGAGTTCGCTCCGAGCGCGGTGATCCATTCGGCGGGCGTGCTCGACGACGGCACCATCGAGACCTTGACCACCGAGCAGCTGGACCGGGTGCTGGCGTCGAAGGCGGACGCCGCGTGGCATCTGCACGAATTGACCAGCGACCGTGATCTTTCGGCGTTCGTACTGTTCTCGTCGGTCGCGGGAGTGGTGGGCAACCCGGGACAGGGCAACTATGCCGCGGCGAATGCGTTCCTCGACGCGCTGGCGTTGCGGCGCAGGGCGGCGGGCTTGCCCGCGGTGTCGATCGCGTGGGGATCGTGGAACCAGAACATCGGTATGACCAGCGGTCTGGGAACTGCGGCAATGGCGCGGATGAGCCGCCTCGGCGTGCGTCCGTTGGAGACGGCGGATGGCTTGGCGTTGTTCGATCGTGCGGTCGTCGCGGCAGCACCGGTGGTGGTCGCGACGGAGTTCGACACCGAGGCGCTGACGATGCAGGCACGCGAGGGGGCCCTGCCCCGGATGTTGCATTCGATCGTCACGGTGCCGGTGCGGCGGGCCGCGGACACGGGCGGCACATTGGCGCGGCGGCTGGCCGCCGCGCCGGCCGAGGAGCGTGCGGCGATCGTGCTCGACGTCGTTCGTGAGCAGGTCGCAGGCGCGCTCGGTCACATTTCCGGCGACGCCATCGATCCCACCGCGCCGTTCGCCGAGCTCGGCTTCGATTCCCTTGCCGGAGTGGAGTTTCGCAATCGGCTTGCCAAAGCCACCGGAGTGCAGCTGCCGTCGACGCTGGTGTTCGACTACCCCACCGCGACCGCGGTGGCGGCGTTCGTGCGGTCTCATGTCGGTGATCTGGAAGAAGCGGACACCGGCCGTGCCGTCACCCGCGTGCCGCGTCGGGTCCGTACCGATGAACCGATCGCGATCGTGGGGATGAGCTGCCGGTATCCCGGCGGGATCAGCTCGCCGGAGGATTTGTGGGAGCTGGTGGCGTCCGGAACGGACGCGATCGGCGAGTTCCCGACCGATCGCGGCTGGGATCTGGATCGGCTGTTCGATCCCGATCCCGATCACTCCGGCACCTCCTACGCGCGACGCGGCGGATTCCTTTCCGGTATGGCGGATTTCGACGCGGGGTTCTTCGGTATCGGTCCGCGCGAGGCAGCGGCGATGGATCCGCAGCAGCGGTTGTTGCTGGAGGCGTCATGGGAGGCTTTGGAAGACGCCGGTATTGATCCGTTGTCGTTGCGGGGCAGCGACACCGGCGTAGTCACCGGCGTCTCGTATCAGGACTACGAGGAGATCGCCAAGGCGGCCGGTTCGGTCGCCGAGGGGTATGTCGGCACCGGTTCGACGAGCAGTGTGCTCTCGGGGCGAGTGGCCTACACGTTGGGGTTGGAAGGCCCTGCGGTGACCGTGGACACGGCGTGTTCGTCGTCGCTGGTGGCCATCCATCTTGCCTGCCAGGCACTGCGTCAAGGGGAGACCTCTCTGGTCTTGGCAAGTGGTGCTCAGGTGATGTCGACGCCGTTCATGTTCATCGAGTTCTCGCGGCAGCGTGGTTTGTCGGGTGACGGTCGGTGCAAGGCGTTCTCGGCGGCGGCGGACGGTGTCGGGTGGTCCGAGGGTGTCGGTGTGTTGGTGTTGGAGCGGTTGTCGGATGCGCGGCGGCTCGGTCACAACGTGCTTGCTGTGGTTCGGGGTTCGGCGGTGAATCAGGATGGCGCCTCGAATGGTTTGACGGCGCCGAATGGTCCGTCGCAGGAGCGGGTGATTGCAGCGGCCTTGGCGTCGGCCGGGCTCGATCCCACCGATGTGGATGTGGTGGAGGCGCACGGGACCGGGACACCATTGGGTGATCCGATCGAGGCGCAGGCCCTGATCTCCGCGTACGGGCAGGGCCGTGCGGAGCCATTGTGGGTCGGATCGTTGAAGTCGAATATCGGGCATTCGCAGGCGGCTGCGGGTGCCGGTGGGGTCATCAAGATCGTGCAGGCATTGCGGCACCAGATGTTGCCGAAGACACTGCATGTGGATGCGTTGTCGCCGCATGTGGATTGGTCGGCGGGGTCGGTGCGATTACTGACCGAGCAACGAGCGTGGCCTGCGTCGGTGGAGCGGGTGCGTCGGGCCGGGGTGTCCTCGTTCGGTATCAGCGGGACCAACGCCCACATCATTCTCGAGGAAGCAGGCCAGGAGCGTGCGACGGAGCCGGTCACGCCGCCCGTGGCTTCGGGCATGATGCCGTTGCTGGTGTCGGCGAAATCCGAGGCGGGACTGCGGGGACAGGCCGCTCGACTGCGTGCGTGGCTGTCGGTGCACCCGGAAGCGGACTTGGTCGACGTGGCACGTTCGCTGCTGACGACCCGGGCCCGATTCGATCGGCGCGGGGCCGTCGTCGCGGGCGATCGGGATGCCATGCTGGCGGGCCTCGCCGAGCTGGCCGCAGGCGCGGCGGCGCCGGGCGTAACCGAGGGCACGCCCGTCGGCGGCAAGATCGCGTTCCTGTTCACCGGACAGGGCGCGCAGCGTGTCGGTATGGGCGCCGGGCTGGCTGCGGCGTTCCCGGTCTTCGCGTCGGCGTTCGACGAGCTGTGCGCCGAGTTCGACAGGTTGCTGGAGCCCTCGTTGCCCGGCGTTTCGCTCAAAGACATCGTCTTCGGCACCGCGGGCGAAGATCTGCTGCATCGGACGGAGTACACCCAGCCTGCGCTGTTCGCCTATGAGGCAGCGCTGCTACGGCTCGTGGAGTCGTTCGGGATCACCCCCGACGTGCTCATCGGGCATTCGATCGGCGAGCTGGTCGCCGCGTACGCGGCCGGGATGTGGTCTGCGGCCGACGCCTGCGCGCTTGTCGTGGCGCGGGGACGGTTGATGGGCGCACTGCCCGACGGCGGTGCGATGCTGGCCGCCGCGATCCCGGAAGCGCGGGCGCTCGGAGCCATCGCCGGGTTCCGTGGCCGGCTATCGATCGCGGCGGTGAACGGGCCGTCCTCGATCGTGATCTCCGGCGCCGAGGATGCCATCGAGGAACTGGAACCGCAGCTGGCCGCGGACGGGATCAAGACAACGCGGTTGCGGGTCAGCCACGCTTTCCATTCGGCATTGATGGAACCGATGCTGCCGGAGTTCGAGGCCGCCGCCGCAGGAGTGACTTACGGTCGGTCGCTGCTGCCGGTGATATCGAACGTGTTCGGCGTGGTAGGCGGCGAGGCTTTCGCCGATCCCGGGTACTGGGTCGGTCACGTGCGTGACACCGTCCGCTACGCCCACGGCGTCGAGGCCCTGGTGGACATGGGTGTCCGGCGGTTTTTGGAATTGGGACCCGACGCCGTACTGACGGCGATGACCAGGCAGTGCCTGCCCGAGGATATCGATTCGAGGTCGCTGGTCGCGGCCGCGGGACGGCGCGGCTTCGACGAGGTGACACAGTTCCTCACGTTCCTCGCCGACGCCCACAACGCCGGCATCGAGGTGGACTGGGAACCGTTGCTCGCCGGCCGGGAAGCAGTGCGGGTTCCGTTGCCGACGTACGCCTTCCAGCGTCGGCGGTACTGGCTGGACCTGGTGCGCCCGGTAGCCGCGGGCAACATCGAGCATCCGATCCTGCTGGATGCGGTGCCGGTGGCAGGCAAGGACGAGTGGTTGTTCACCGGGCAGCTTTCCGACGCCCGTCATCCGTGGATCGCCGAGCATGTGGTGTTCGGTACCGCGGTGGTGCCGGCGACCACCTACCTGGAGCTGGCGTCAGCGATCGGTGAGCGGCTCGAGCTGCGGACCGTCGAAGAGATGCTGCTGGACATTCCACTGGCGCTCGGAGAGCACGCCGTCGATCTGCAGGTCGCTGTCGGCGAGAGCGAACCGGATGGGCGACGCCGCTTCACCATCTACTCCCGGGCCGAGCACCTCGACGATGCCGATGCGTGGGTGCCACACGCCAGCGGGGTGCTGGCCGCCGCCGACACTACGGCGGACGCCGAAACCGGATGGGACCAGATATGGCCGCCCTTGGGTGCGGTGCAACTCGACGAGCAGGTTCTGTATCGGCGGGTCGCGGATCTCGGCATGGAATACGGTCCGGTGTTCCGTGGGGTGCGCACGATGTGGCGGCGCGGCGACGAGATGTTCGCCGAGGTCTCGTTGGACGCGACAACGGCCGGTCAGGCATCGGGATACGGGATTCATCCCGCGTTGTTCGATGCTTGCCTGCACCCCGCTCTCGACTTCGTCATGGACGACATCCCCGAGGGGCGGATTCCGCTGCCGGTCTCGATCGGCGGCCTGCGCCTGGCGCGGACCGGGTCGGGGCCGGTCCGGCTCCGTGCGGTGATGCTCGGCGGCAACCGCATGCGGATGGATGCGGTGGACGAGGCAGGCGAGCCGGTGCTGAGCGCGGACTCCGTGGTGATGCATCCGGTGGAGCGGCGCACGGTGGAACGGGTTCGGTCGAGCTCGGCGTTGGTGCCGCTGTACGGCGTGGAGTGGGTGCCGGTCGCGGCGGGGTCTACCGAGCCTGCGGGGACGATGGCCATTCTCGGCGGCGGGAATGTGGCAGGGATTGATCGTCGATCCGCTCAGGTGCACGACCCGGCCGATACCGATGCGGTCGCGGAAACAATCGTCTGGGTGGTCGGTGACGACGAATCCGACGTCGTGAATGTGGCTGAGGCGGGCCGCAGAACCGTCGCGGAAGCGCTCGGCCTGTTGCGGTCGTGGCTGGCGGACTCGGGGGTTGCCCGGTCGCGGCTGGTCGTGGTCACCCATAACGCGCTCGGGCTGCCGGGCGAGTCGCCCGATCCGGTGTCCGCGGCTGTCGCGGGGCTGGTGCGCAGCGTGCAGGCCGAGCATCCGGGTCGGATCGTGCTACTCGACCGCGACGACGAGATCGACGCAGGCACGGTGTCAGCGGTGCTGGCCGCGGATGAGCCGCAGGTTGCGGTGCGCGGCAGCCGGTTGTCGGCACCGCGGTTGCGCAGGGAATCGGTGTCGCCGAGTGCAGGCCCGGTGTCGTTCGGGGCCGGGACGGTGCTGGTGACCGGAGGGACCAGCGGGCTCGGTGCGCTCGTCGCGCGGCATCTGGCCGCCGAGCACGGGGTGCGCAGGCTGCTGTTGGTATCGCGACGTGGTCGCGACGCCGACGGCGTGCCCGAACTGGTCGCGGAACTGGCGGCGCTCGGCGCCGAAGTGGACGTCGCCGCCTGCGATGTCGCGGATCGCAGCGCCGTCGCGGCGGTGCTCGCGGAAATTCCGGCGCAGTTCCCGTTGACCGGTGTCGTCCATGCCGCGGGTGTGGTGGATGACGGCACCGTCGAGACCTTGACTGCCGAGCAGTTGGATCGGGTGTTGCGTCCGAAGGTGGACGGGGCGTGGTTGTTGCACGAATCGACGCGGGAGTCGAATCTTTCGGCGTTCGTGGTGTTTTCGTCGGTCGCGGGGCTAGCCGGTGCGCCGGGCCAGGGCAACTACGCGGCGGCGAACGCATTCGCCGATGCGGTCGTCGGGCTGCGGCGGGCGGCAGGTCTGTCCGGTGTCTCGGTGGCATGGGGTCCGTGGAACGCAAACACCGGTATGACAGGTGAGCTGGGTGCGGCCGGTTTGGAGCGGTTGCGGCGGTTGGGTTTCCGTGCGCTCGGCGACACGACCGGGCTGGCCTTGTTCGACGCGGCGGTCACCGCCGATGCGGCGCTGGTGGTCGGTGCGGAATTCGATGCGACAGGACTTGCGGAACAGGCCGCAGCGGGATCACTGCCGAAGGTGCTGAGTCCGCTGGTTTCGGCGCAAACCCGGTCGCGCGGGAACATCGGATCGGTGGTGGGGCGGCTGGCGTCGGCGTCGGTCGCCGAGCGCGACGAGGTGGCGCTCGAAGTGGTGCGGGAGCAGGCGGCGGCGGTGCTCGGGCATGCCTCCGCCGAGGCGATCGAGTCGGAGGCCGCCTTCACCGAGTTGGGCTTCGACTCGTTGGCCGGTGTGGAATTCCGGAATCGGCTCGCCAAGGCCACCGGATTGTCGCTGCCATCGACCCTCGTCTTCGACCACCCCACCGCTCGGGCGGTGGCGGCGTTCCTGGTGTCCCGGATCGGGGATACCCCCGCCGCGCAACGACGGCCGACGAGAACCGTGCGCCGGACGCGGACGGACGAACCGATCGCCATCGTCGGAATGAGCTGTCGTTATCCCGGCGGCGTCGGATCCCCTGAACAGCTCTGGGATCTGGTGGCGGCCGGTAGGGACGCGATCACGCCCTTCCCCTCGGACCGGGGCTGGGATCTCGAGCGGCTGATCAACCCGGACCCGGACGAACCAGGCACCACCTATGTCCGGGAAGGCGGATTCCTCACCGCGGCGGGTGCTTTCGACGCCGGTTTCTTCGGTATCAGTCCGCGCGAAGCGACGGCAATGGATCCGCAGCAGCGGCTGATGCTCGAGGCCGCCTGGGAGGCATTGGAAGACGCGGGCATCGATCCGACGTCGCTGCGTGGCAGCGATACCGGGGTGTTCGTCGGCGCCACCCCGTCCGGGTATGCCGAGCGGGTGACCGGCGAACACGAAGGTTTCCGGATGACCGGGAACTCGGACAGCGTCACCTCGGGCCGGGTCGCTTACGTGTTCGGTTTGCAGGGAC
The DNA here is from genome assembly GCF_046764895.1 of Nocardia sp. CWNU-33. NCBI lineage: Bacteria > Bacillati > Actinomycetota > Actinomycetes > Mycobacteriales > Nocardiaceae > Nocardia > Nocardia sp. CWNU-33. The sequence continues at coordinate 192,266 of NZ_JBKOQN010000003.1, forward strand.
CTGCCATCACGGTGGACACGGCGTGCTCGTCGTCGCTGGTTGCGCTGCACCTGGCGTGCCAGGCACTGCGCAATGGGGAGACCACGCTGGTGCTCGCGGGCGGTGTCACGATCTCGGGGAGCCCAGAGCTGTACGTGGACTTCGCACGTCAGCGTGGTCTGGCGCCCGATGGCCGCTGCAAGTCCTTCTCCGACGGCGCCGACGGTGTCGGCTGGTCGGAGGGCGTCGGCGTGCTTGCCATCGAGCGGTTGTCGGATGCGCAGCGGCTCGGTCACAACGTGCTCGCCGTGATCCGTGGTTCGGCGGTGAATCAGGACGGCGCGTCCAATGGTCTGACCGCGCCGAACGGTCCGTCGCAGGAGCGGGTAATCGAGGCGGCATTGGCGGTCGCCGGGCTGGATCCCGCCGATATCGATGTGGTCGAGGCGCACGGGACGGGCACACCGTTGGGTGATCCGATCGAGGCGCAGGCCTTGATCGCCACCTACGGGCAAGGGCGCACGGAACCGGTCCGGATCGGATCGTTGAAGTCGAATATCGGGCACTCGGTCGCGGCTTCCGGCGTGGGTGGCGTTATCAAGATGGTGCAGGCGCTGCGGAACGAGGTGTTGCCGAAGACGTTGCATGTGGATGCGCCGTCGCCGCATGTGGATTGGTCGGCGGGTTCGGTGCGTTTGCTGACGGAGTCGGAGCCGTGGCCCGCGGGGGAGCGGGTGCGTCGGGCGGGTGTGTCCTCGTTCGGTATCAGTGGCACGAACGCGCATGTGATCGTGGAGGAAGCACCTGCGCCCATGCGCGACGCGCGGTCCTCGACGGCGGTCCCGACGTCCTCGCATGAGGGTGTGGTCGCGTGGCTGGTGTCGGCGAAATCCGAGGCAAGTCTGCGGGCTCAGGCGGACCGATTGCGGGCGTGGTTGGTCGACCATCCGGAAGTCGATGCGCCGAGCGTCGCGCGGTCGTTGATCGAAACACGTGCACAGCTGGAATGGCGCGGCGCGGTTGTCGGCCGGGACCGGGAACAGCTGCTTGCCGAACTGGCGGAGTTGGCGACGGGTTCGTCGTCCTCCGGCGTGGTCGAAGGAACGGTTGGGTCCGGGAAGACGGCGTTCGTGTTCACCGGCCAGGGTGCGCAGCGGGTGGGCATGGGGGCGGAGCTGTCTGCGGCGTTCCCCGTCTTCGCGGCCGCCTTGGACGAGGTGTGTGCCGAGTTCGATCGCCACCTCGGCCAGGCCGGCCGGTCATCCGACCACCCCTCGACGAGCTCCGCGCTGTCATTGCGGGAGGTGATGTTCGCCGATCCCGAGGGTGTATTGGATCGGACGGAGTTCACCCAGCCCGCACTGTTCGCGTTCGAAGTGGCGTTGTTCCGGCTGGTGGAGTCGTTCGGCGTCATCCCGGATGTGCTGATCGGGCATTCGATCGGCGAGTTGGTTGCCGCGTACGTGGCAGGGGTGTGGTCGCTGTCGGATGCGTGTGCCCTGGTGGCGGCGCGTGGTCGTTTGATGGGTGCGCTGCCGGAGGGCGGCGCGATGCTCGCGATAGCGCTGCCGGAAACCGAGGCGGCACAGCTGCTCACCGGCTTCGGAGACCGGGCATCGATCGCTGCCGTGAACGGTCCGGACGCCGTGGTGATCTCCGGTGACGCGGACGCCATCGACGAGGTGGAGCGGACGTTGTCGGGGCAGGGCAGCAAGACGACGCGATTGCGGGTCAGCCACGCGTTCCATTCCGCGCGGATGGAACCCATGCTCGCGCAATTCCGTGCTGTCGCACAGGAGGTGACCTACCGGGATCCGCTGCTGCCGATCGTGTCGAACGTAACCGGTGCGGTGGGCGAGGCATTCACCGATCCCGAGTATTGGGTCGGGCAGGTGCGTGCCGCGGTCCGGTTCGCGCCGGGGATCGGGTCGCTCGCCGACACCGGCGTGCACCGATTCCTCGAAATCGGACCCGACGCGGTACTCACGGCCATGACCCGCCGATACGTGAGCCAGGACGGCGATGTCCCAGCCGGATGGCTGGTGGCCGCTGCGAGTCGTCGCGTGGGCGATGAGGCGAGTCGGTTCGTGACATTCCTTGCGCAGGCGCACATCGCCGGCATCGGTGTGGACTGGCAGTCGTTGTTCGCTGGGCCCTCGGTGAATCGAGTTTCGTTGCCGACGTACGCATTCCAGCACCAGCGGTACTGGCTGGCGGCCGCAGCCGATACGGGCGATGTCCGGACCTCGGGTCTGGACGACGTCGAGCATCCGCTGTTGAGCGCGGCGGTCTGGCTGCCCGACACCGATGGTGTGGTGCTGACGGGTCGGTTGTCGTTGTCGAGTCACCCGTGGTTGGCCGATCACATGATCGGCGGGACGGTGCTGCTGCCCGGCACGGCGTTCGCGGAGCTGGCCTTGCATATCGGGGCGATGACCGGCAGCAGGCGACTTGCCGAACTGGTCGTGACCGCGCCGCTTGCGGTGCCCTCCGAGGGCGCCGTCGAGCTGCGGGTGGTTGCGGACGGACCCGATGACACCGGCGCCCGCCTTGTTTCGGTGTATTCGCGTCCGCAGCGCGAGGTTGCGTCGGAGCGGGCGCAGTGGGCTCGCCATGCGACGGGAACCCTTGTCGCACCGGCGTCGCCGGCCCGGAGCGACGCGACGGCGATGGCCGCGAGCTGGCCGCCCGCGGGCGCGGTCGGGGTGGATATCGGCGGCATGTATGCGGAGCTGGCCGAGCGCGGATACGGGCATGGGCCACTGTTCCAAGGGTTGACCGCGCTGTGGCGGCGCGATGGTGAGGTCTTCGCGGAGGTGAATCTCCCGGAGCAGGACCATTCGTCGGCCGATCGGTTCGGGGTGCATCCCGCGCTGTTGGATGCGGCACTACACGCGATTCGCTTCACCGGGTTGACCGGAGCGCCGGCCGACGGCGAGATCTTCGTGCCCTATTCGTGGGAGAACGTGGACATGCACGCCGTCGGAGCCACGGCGGCGCGGGTCAGATTGGCTGCGGCCGAGTCGGGTCCGGCGGGACCGGACAACCATCGGATCACGGTGACACTCGCCGACTCACACGGGGAGCCGGTCTTCGAGGTCGCGGCGCTGACCATGCGTCCGATCCCGATCGAGACCCTGCGCGCCGCCGGTGCTTCCGAGCTGAGCCGCGCCGCCTACCAGCTCCGCTGGGTCCCGGTGCCGACACCGAAGCCGAGCGACCTCGTTGCCGGCGTGCGCTGGGCGAGCACCGACGGGGGCGAGACGGTGACGATCGACGGCAGGCCGATGGCCGTGATCCGACTCGACGACACGCCGATCGATGCGGACGTGCCGGGTGCGGTACACGCTCGGCTCGTCGACGTGGCAGCGCAGGTGACCGCACTCCTGACCCATCAGGAGCGGATCGCCGTCGTCACCAGGAACGCGGTTGCTCTGGAAGCCGGTGCGCCGGTGGATCTCGTCGGAGCTGCGGTGTGGGGTCTGCTGCGCAGTGGTCAGCACGAGAACCCCGGCCGGATCGCGATCGTCGATGTGGACAGTTGGGACGACTACCACGATGGCGTCGCGGCGGCTGTAGCTGTCGCGGACGAACCTCAGCTGGTGCTGCGCGAGGGTGTCGCGTACGCGCCTCGGTTGAGTCGCGGTGGCATAGACGCAGGCAAGGACGTTGCGTCACGACCGGACGGCACCGTGTTGATCACCGGAGGAACCGGCGGGTTGGGCGCGCTCACGGCCAGGCATCTCGTCGTCGAGCATGGGGTGCGGCGGCTGCTGCTGGCCAGTCGGCGGGGTATGGCCGCGCCGGGCGCCCCGGAGCTCGCGGCGGAATTGGCTGCGCTCGGCGCGCATGTCGAGGTGGTCGCGTGCGATGTGACCGAACGCGCGGCACTCGACGAGCTGCTGTCGGCCATCCCGCAGGACCATCCGCTGATGGGTGTCGTGCATACCGCAGGCGTGCTGGCCGACGGTCTGCTTGCCGATATGACCGCGCAGCGGCTTGCCGCGGTCCTGCGGCCCAAGGCTGACGCGGCGTGGCATCTGCACGAGGCCACCAAGGACCTCGACCTGTCGATGTTCGTGCTCTACTCCTCGTTCGCGGGGACGATCGGCAGCCCGGGCCAGGCCAACTACGCGGCGGCGAACGCGTTCCTGGACGCGGTCGCCGAACACCGGCACCACCACGGTCTCCCCGCGACATCCATCGCGTGGGGTCCGTGGCGCGCGACCAGTGGTATGACCAGCACCCTCACCGAGGCCGATATCGCGCGACTGCGTCGAGAAGGGGCGATCCCCCTCGACGACGAGTACGGGATGTCGCTGCTCGACGCCGCGCTGGCCGCCGGTCTACCGACGAGCATCGGTGTGCGTCTCGATATGGCGGCACTCACCGCGCAGGCCGCCGCGGGTGCACTGCCGAGGATGCTCAGCACCCTGGTCACCGCGGCGCCGCGCCGCGCAACCAGTGTGCGGTCGTTGGCGCAGCAGCTGGCCGGCGCACCCGAAGCCGACCGAGCGGGCGTTGTGCTCGCGACGGTTCGCGAACATGTCGCCGCGAGTCTCGGACATAAATCCGGGGACGTGATCGATCCGGCGGCTCCGTTCACGGAGCTGGGTTTCGACTCGCTCGCGGGCGTCGATTTCCGCAATCGGCTCGCCAAGGCGACCGGCTTGGCCTTGCCTTCCACCCTCATCTTCGACCATCCCACCGCTGCGGGACTGGCCGACTATCTGTGCTCGCGGATCCCCGAGATCTTGCCGACCACGGTGGACGCCGTGGTCGCACCCACGGTGGCGCGCGTGAAAGCCGGGACTGCGCCACGGAACCGAGGCGGGCTCACCGAGCTGGTTCTTGCCGCACACCGGCGCGGGAGCGTCGAGACCGCGATACCGATGCTGTTGGAGAGCGCCAAGCTCGTCGACACCTTCCCCAGCGGCACCGAGCTGCTGGTCCAGCCTGCTCCGATCCCACTGAGCAGGGGCACCTCCCGGCTCTCGCTCATCTGCGTTCCTTCGTTCGTGGTCGGCACCGGACCGCACCAGTTCGGCGGTCTGGCGCGCGAGCTGGGCGCGGACCGCACGATCGCCGCGCTGCGCCTGCCGGGAACTCAACCGGGCGAACCGCTGCCCGAATCATGGGAGGTGCTGCTGGATTACCTGGCGGCGGCTGTTGCGGGCGCCGACAGCCTGCGCCCGATCGTTCTCGTCGGCTATTCGGCCGGCGGCGCGATCGCACATGCGCTGGCGCATCGGCTCGAGCAGACCGGGCGTGGGCCTGCAGCGGTGATCCTGCTCGACACCTATTCACCTGACGACCCTGAGCAGAATCGTCGGGTTCTGGTGACCGCGATCGGCTCTGTGCTCGATCTCGGCGACGAGGTCACCGAGATCGGCGATCACGGCCTCATCGCCATGGCGAAGTACGCGCAGCTATTCGACAAACGGCACCCCGTGTCGATCGCGGCGCCGACGTTCGACCTGCGGGCCGCGACGCAGCTGCCCGGCCTCGATCTCGCCGAGCCGGTGCCCGCGTGGATGCACACCGGCAAGAGGGCCGAAATCGACGCAGACCACTTCTCGATCATCGGCACGGAGTCCGCTGCCGCCGCGGAGGAGATACGGCGCTGGCTGGAGGAGCTGGGCGAGGCATAGCCGAGGCGAATCCGACCCGAGCCGACGGGCAATAGCGATTCGCAATAACCACTGACGTGGCTGGTTTTGAAGTACCAAGCGTGAAGATGAGGAATTCCCAATGGTCGAACGAGCGAATGACATCGCTATCGTCGGAATGTCGTGCCGGCTGCCGGGCGCTGCCGACCTCGAGAAGTTCTGGCGATTGCTGCGCGAGGGCCGCGATGCCATCGGATCCGCTCCCGCCGACCGCCCCGGAATCGACGAGACAGCCGGATTCCTCGACTCGGCGTCGGAGTACGACGCCGACTTCTTCGGCGTGCCACCGAACGAAGCACGGTCGATCGATCCACAGCAGCTGCTCGGTCTCGAGCTGAGCTGGGAGGCGCTGGAGGACGCCGGCTACCGCGACCTGGCCGGCGCGCGGGCCGGGGTGTTCCTCGGCTCCACCGGAACCGATTTCGCCGAAGTAGCGGCCGCGCAGGGCAAGCCCGGTGTCGGCAGGCATTCGCTGTGGGCCGTCGGCCGTGGTGTCGTCGCCAACCGCATCTCCAATCAGTACGGGTTCACCGGCCCGAGCCTCGTCGTCGACAGCGGGCAGTCGTCGTCGCTGGTGGCGGTGCACCTGGCCTGTGAATCGGTGCGCAACGGCGAATGCGATGTGGCACTGGCCGGCGGGCTGAACCTCATCCTCTCGCCGTTGAGCGGTGAACGCATCGCACAATTCGGTGCGCGCTCGGCGTCGGGTAAGTGCCGCACCTTCGATGAGAGCGCCGACGGAATCGTGCGAGGTGAAGGCGGCGGCATCATCGTGCTCAAGCCGCTGTGGCGAGCCGTCGCCGACGGCGATCGGATCCATGCCGTGATCCGCGGCAGTTCGGTCAACAACGGCAATGAGCGCCAGGTCTTGAGCGCGCCGAGCGCGGCGTCGCAGGCGTCGGTCATCCGGGCGGCCCTCGCCGCGGCCGGCGTAGAAGGCTCGTCGGTGCACTATGTCGAATTGCACGGCACCGGCACCCCGGCAGGCGATCCGGTGGAGGCGGCAGCGCTCGGCGACACCTACGGTGCGGCGCGGCCCGAGGACGGACCTCTTGCCGTGGGATCGGTCAAGACGAACATCGGGCATCTCGAGGCCGCCGCGGGGATCGCGGGTCTGATCAAGACCGTGCTGTGCCTGCGGCATCGAGAACTCGTGCCGAGTTTGAACTTCCGCGCTCCGAACCCCAGGATTTCGCTCGACGCGTCGAGGTTGCGGGTTGTGACCGGTGTGCAGGATTGGCCCTCGGCGGAAGTCCGCAGGGCGGCGGTGTCGGCGTTCGGCATGGGCGGCACCAATGCGCATGTGGTGTTGGAGGAAGCGCCCGCGGTTCCGACGGTCGATGCCGCGCCTGTTCGCGGCTCGGAGGTTCTGTCATGGGTACTGTCCGCCAGGAGCCGGGAGGCATTGCGGGGACAGGCCGCTCGGCTGCGGGACTGGTTGGACGAGCACCCGGAGGCGGATGGCGCCGACGTGGCGCACTCGTTGTTGCGATCGCGCACGCAGCTGGAGTGGCGCAGTGCGGTAGTCGGTCGTGATCTCGTCGCCATGAAGGCCGGGCTTGCGGCGTTGGCCGAGCCAGGAGCCGACTCAGCTGAGCTCGCGGAGTCCGCGGTGGTGTCAGGTCGCGCGGCGTCGCGGCAAGTGGCGATGGTGTTTCCGGGTCAGGGCAGCCAGTGGCCGGGGATGGCTGCGGGTTTGTTTGCTGCGGGCGGCGTTTTCGCGGAGTCGATCGCCGAGTGCGAGACGGCGTTGTCGCCGTTCATCGAGTGGTCGTTGACCGATGTCGTGCGGGGGGAACCAGGAGCTGCGTCGCTGGACCGGGTGGACGTCGTCCAGCCGGTGCTGTTCGCCGTCATGGTCTCGCTGGCACGGCTCTGGCGCGCCGGCGGCGTCGAACCGAGTGTGGTCATCGGGCATTCGCAGGGCGAGGTCGCGGCGGCCGTCGTCATCGGCGCGTTGTCTTTGTCGGACGGGGCGCGCGTGATCGCGTTGCGCTCCCGAGCTGGGGCCGAGGTGCTCATCCACAAGGGTGCGATGGCCGCGGTCGGTCTGTCCACCGCGGCGGTCCTCGAGCGGTTGGCGCCGTTCGGGGACGAGTTGTCATTGGCGGCGATCAATGGGCCCGCACAGACGGTGGTGTCGGGCGGGTCGGCGGCGTTGGACGAGTTCGTTGCGCAATGCGCGGCCGACGGAGTCTGGGCGAAGCGTGTCCCGGCGACCTGGCCCGGACACTCGAAAATGGCCGAGGAGATCCGGGATCGGATTTTGACGGAACTGGCGCCGGTTCGACCGAGGGCGAGTTCTATCCCCTTCTTCTCCACGGTGTACGCCGACTACGTCGATACATCGACGCTGGATGCCGAGTACTGGTATCGGTCGCTGCGGGAGCCGGTGCGCTTCGCCGAATCGATCGAGGCCCTGATGCGTTCCGGGGTGAACGGATTCGTCGAGACGAGTCCGCACCCGGTGGTTTCCATGGCCGTCGAGCTGACTGCCGACTCGATCGGTCTTGCCGACCGCGTGGCCGTTGTCGGCACCCTGAAACGCGGTCACGGGGGCCAGGAACATTTCGCGGCGGCACTCGCACGCGCCCATAGCGTCGGTATCGATGTACCGCCTGCGGCGCTCGCCAGGGCGGCGACGCGAATCGACCTGCCCACCTATGCGTTCCAGCGGCTGCGCTGGTGGACACCTGGTGACTCGGTCGGCCCGGGCGCGGGCGATGTGAGCAGCGCCGGGTTGATCCATCCGGATCATCCGATGCTCGGCGCTGCGGTGCCGGTCGCGGGCCGGGACGAATGGCTGTTCACCGGCCGCCTCACCCGCGCTGCCCATCCATGGCTCGGCGACCACGTGATCCTCGGGTCGCCCGTCGTGCCGGCGGCCGTATTGATCGAAGCCGCGTTGGGCGTCGGCGCCCGAGTGGCCGCAGGCTCGGTGACGGAACTGCGGATCGAGTCACCACTGCCGACGATCGCCGAGGCGCTGACCATCCAGGTGAGTGTGGCAGCGCCGGACGACCTCGGTCGACGGACGTTCGCGATCCATGCCCGGCCCGACAGCGGCAGCGCAGAGCTCCTCGACGGATCGGGTGACGGGAGGGCGTCCGATGGTGAGGTCGAGACCCAGGAATGGGCCAGGTACGCGACGGGTGTGCTCGCCCCCGACACCGGTGACGCACCGCTCTCGGTGGACGGCGACTGGCCGCCCGGCGCAGCCGAGCCGGTGGCAGCCGCGGAAATGTATGACCGCCTCGGTGCGCGCGGTTTCGGTTACGGGGTGGCATTCCAAGGAGTCACAGCGGCTTGGCGGCGGGGTCACGATGTCTTCGCCGAAGTGTCGCTCGACGCGACGGTGAGTGATCAGGCCGGGCGATTCGGCGTGCATCCAGCTCTGCTGGACGCGATGCTGCATGCGGCCGTCGACGAACTGGCCGACGGATCGGAAGCGGACAGCAACACGTTTGCAATGCCGCTGTCGCTCACCGATATTCGGCTGTACCGCCCCGGATCGGAGGCGGCGCGGGTTCGCCTCGACCGGGTGGATACGAACACCCTTCGCGTCACGGCGTTCGCCGAGGACGGCGCACCGATTCTCGCGATCAAGTCGCTGCTGCTGCATCCGGTCGAGATGGCCGCGACGTCGGCGCCGGATTCGCCCGCCGCCGTGGTTCCCGCGCGTAGGCGGAATTCTGTGGTCACGGGTCCGCTCGCGCCCCGCTTGCTCGCCACCTCCGAGTCCGAACGCGATGCCCTGGTGCTCACGGTGGTCGCCGAGCAGGCCGCGGCAGTCCTCGGCCACGACTCCGCCGCGGCTATTGATCCCGACCAGCCGTTCACCGACTTCGGATTCGATTCGCTCAGCGGTCAGCAACTACGCAATCGGCTGGTGCAGGCCACCGGCACGGAGTTGCCGACGACGCTGGTATTCGACCACCCGACGCCGCGGGCGGTGACCCGGCTGGTGCGTTCCTTGCTCGAAGGTGTCGACCTCGGCAAGCGGCGCGCCGCCCGCCGCACCCGCTCCGACGAACCGATCGCGATCGTCGGAATCGGGTGCCGCTTCCCCGGCGGTGTCGCCTCGGCCCAGCAGATGTGGGACCTGCTCGCCGAGGGCCGCGATGCGATCACTGAGTTCCCGACGGACCGCGGCTGGGATCTCGAGCGGCTGTTCGATCCGGATCCGAGCAAGCCGGGCACCGTGTACACCCGAGAAGGCGGATTCCTCACCGACCCCGGCGCTTTCGACGCGGGCTTTTTCGGTATCGGCCCGCGCGAGGCGGCGGCCATGGATCCACAGCAGCGGCTGATGTTGGAAGTCTCCTGGGAAGCTCTGGAGGACGCGGGGATCGATCCCGCCGCGTTGCGCGGCACCGACACCGGCGTCTACGTCGGCGCGATCTCATCGGGTTACGCGCGCGCGGTGACCGGTGAGCACGAAGGCTTCCGGTTGACGGGGACCTCGCCGAGCGTGATCTCTGGTCGCGTCTCTTATCTTTTCGGGCTGGAGGGGCCCGCGGTCACTGTCGACACCGCGTGCTCGTCGTCGCTGGTCGCACTGCACCTCGCCTGCCAGGCCCTGCGCCGGGGCGAGGCTTCCCTTGTCCTTGCCGGCGGCGTGAGTATCTCCGCGAGCCCACGGCTGTACATCGACTTCGCGCGCCAACGGGGCTTGGCGCCCGATGGACGGAGCAAAGCGTTCGCCGCTGCCGCCGACGGCGTGACCTGGTCCGAGGGGGTCGGCGTGCTGGTGGTCGAGCGGCTGTCGGACGCGCAGCGCCTCGGCCACAATGTGTTGGCGGTTGTGCGTGGCAGCGCGATCAATCAGGACGGTGCGAGCAACGGTTTGACCGCACCGAACGGTCCCTCGCAGGAGCGGGTGATCGCGGCGGCGTTGGCCGATGCCGGGCTGGAGCCGTCGGATGTGGACGCGGTCGAGGCGCACGGCACCGGAACGACTTTGGGTGATCCGATCGAGGCGCAGGCACTGATCAACGCCTACGGCCAGGACCGCGCGGAGCCACTGCGGATCGGATCGCTGAAGTCGAACATCGGCCACGCGGTCGCCGCGGCAGGCGTCGGCGGTGTGATCAAGATGGTGCAGGCACTGCGGCAGCAGACCCTGCCGAAGACTTTGCATGTCGACGCGCCGACGCCGCATGTGGACTGGTCGGTGGGGTCGGTGCGGCTGTTGACCGAGGCGGAGCCATGGCTCACCCGTGGCCGGGTCCGTCGTGCTGGAGTCTCTTCGTTCGGTATGAGCGGCACCAATGCGCACCTGATCTTGGAAGAGGCGCCGCCCTCGAACCCGACCGAACCTGCTGTAGTCGAACGAGATTCGGGTGCCGGTGGTTCCGACGTCCTGTCGTGGACATTGTCGGCGGGAAGTCCGGAGGCATTGCGGGAACAGGCTGTTCGGCTCGAGGAATGGTTGCAGTCGCACGAAGACGTGAATGCCGCGGACGTGGCGCACTCGTTGCTGCGGCACCGCTCGCAGTTCGAGTGGCGCAGCGCGGTTGTGGGGCGGGAGCTGACCGACTTGACGGCCGGGCTGGCGAGTTTGGCCGAGTCACGGCCCGCCAAGGGCACAGACAACGTGGTCTCGGGCCGCGCCGCGGCGCGCCGGGTGGCGTTCGTGTTCCCGGGGCAGGGTAGCCAGTGGCCCGAGATGGCCGGCGAGCTGCTGGCCGCGGGTGGGGTGTTCGCCGACGCGATCGCGGAGTGCGAGGCGGCGTTGGCGCCGTTCGTGAATTGGTCGTTGACCGCTGTGCTTCGCGGCGAGGCGGACGCGGCGTTGCTGGACCGGGTGGATGTGGTTCAGCCCGTGCTGTTTGCGGTGATGGTCTCGTTGGCGCGCGTGTGGCGCGCGAACGGGGTGGAACCCGCGGTGGTCGTGGGGCACTCGCAGGGTGAGATCGCGGCGGCCGTTGTTGCGGGCGGACTTTCGCTGTCGGATGGAGCGCGGGTGGTAGCCCTTCGTTCCCTGGTCGTCGCCGAGGAGCTCGCGGGCGCCGGTGGCATGGTGTCGGTGGGTTCGGCCGCCGAGGCAGTCGCGCAGCGGTTGACGAGTTTCGGGGACCGGCTTTCCGTGGCGGCGGTGAACGGCCCTGCCCAGACGGTGGTGTCGGGGGAATCGTCGGCCCTGGACGAGTTCTTGGCGGCGTGCGCGACCGACGGCGTGTGGGCGAAACGGATTCCGGTGGACTATGCGTCGCACTCGAGGGCCGTGGAGTCGATCCGGGATCGGGTGCTCGCGGAGCTGGCTGCGGTGGCGCCGGTATCGGGCTCGGTGCCGTTCTTTTCGACCGTGGTCGCGGACTATGTCGATACCGAGACGCTGGATGCGGGGTATTGGTATCGCGGGCTGCGTGAGCAGGTGCGCTTCGCCGAGTCGGTCGAAGCGCTGCAGCGCGCGGGGGTGAACGCTTTCATCGAGGTGAGTCCGCATCCGGTGCTGACGATCGGCGTCGAGCTGACAGCGGGGGCGATCGGCTCGGCCGATCGGGTGGCCGTGCTCGGGACACTGAAGCGCAATCAAGGGGGGCCGGAGCAGGTTGCCGCCGCGCTGGCGCACGCCCACTGCGTCGGCATCGAGGTGACGGCGCAGGCATTGGCCCCGGACGCCACTCGGGTGGACCTGCCGACGTATGCGTTCCAGCGCAAGCAGTATTGGTTGCAGCCGAGCGGCGCGCCGGATGTATGGCAGGCGGGCCTCGACGAAGCAGGGCATCCACTGCTCGGCGCGCTGGTGCGGCTGCCGGATTCGCAGGATGTGGTGTTCACGGGGCGGCTGTCGCGAGCCGATCATCCGTGGCTGGCCGACCATACGGTCGCCGGGGTGACCTTGCTGCCCGGCGCCGCCCTCGTGGAGCTGGCCCTGCACGTGGGAACGATGCTGGACTGTCCGCGACTCGACGAGCTGGTGATCGAGGCGCCGCTACCGGTGCCGCCTGTCGGAGCCGTCGAGCTGCGGGTGGTGGCGGGCGGACCGGATGGGACCGGTGCGCGGACAGTGTCGGTGTACTCCCGCGCACGCGGCGCCGAAGAATCCGATCGGGTCGAGCTCAGCGACGGCCCCGGATCGGACGAGTGGGTGCGCCACGCGTTCGCGTCGGTCACCGCTCAGACGGACGTGCCGTCGGCCGACCAGAGCATGGTGAGCTGGCCGCCGGCCGGCGCGGCTGCGATCGAGATCGACGGCGCGTATGCGGATTTGGCGGAGCAGGGTTACGGGTACGGGCCGGTGTTCCGCGGACTGACGGCGCTGTGGCGCCGTGACGATGAAGTGTTCGCGGAGGTGGCGCTGCCGGAGCAGGCGCGGTCGGAGGCCGGGAAGTTCGGTGTGCATCCGGCGTTGCTGGATGCCGCGCTGCACCCGATCCTGCTCGGCGGATTGATTCCGGCCCCGCGCGCCGGTGAGTTGGCTGTCCCGTTCTCGTGGGAGAACGTTTCGCTGTACGCGACGGGGGCGACTTTGCTCCGGGTCCGGGCGGTGGTATCCGGCTCGGGGGCCGGGAGCGAGCGGATCGCGGTGACGGTCGCCGACGGAGCAGGTATGGCGGTGGCCGAGGTGGGCGCGCTGACACTGCGGTCGCTCTCGACCGACGGACTCGGTGCGTCTCGGCGTCGCAGCGAGGGCGCCGGCTACCAGGTGGATTGGGTCGCGCTGGGCTCCGATGCAGAGCAGCTCACCGAAGCTGAAGCCTGGAGTCCCGCCGATGACGGCGAAACCGCCACTATCGGTGGCCGAGTAGTGACGGTACTGCGGCTCGACGAGGCGGCAGGCGATCGTGATCTCCCGGCGGCGGTGCGTGATGCGGTGACCGCGCTGATGGTGCGAGTGCAGCGGCTGCTGACGCGGGACGAGCAGGTCGTCGTGGTGACCAGGCAGGCGGTGGCGGTGCATCCCGGGGAGCCGGTCGACCTGTCCGGTGCGGCGGCGTGGGGTCTGCTGCGTACGGCGCAGAGTGAGCACCCGGACCGGATCCGCGTGGTCGACATCGATGACTCGGCCGACTATCGGCACGGTGTCGTCCTGGCTGTGACGATGGATGGCGAACCCCAACTGGCGGTTCGGCGCGGCACTGCGCATGCACCTCGGCTGAGCCGCGGCATCGCAGATGGCGTGGGCGCGAGTGATCTGGTGCGGACTCCGGCGTGGGCGTTGACCCACCTCGGCAAGGGCACGTTGACCGGAGACAACCTCACGCTGATCGAGACACCCGCCGTGTTGCGGGCGCTCGCGCCCGGCCAGGTTCGGGTGGCGCTGCGCGCGGCGGGCGTGAATTTCCGTGATGTCCTGCTCGCTTTGGGGATGGATTCGGGTGGCAATGACGCGATCTGTGTCGAAGGTGCGGGTGTGGTGCTCGAGGTCGCGCCCGATGTCACCGAATTCGCTCCGGGCGACCGGGTTTTCGGGTTCATCGATGGTGTCGGATCGGTCGCGGTGACCGATCGCCGTCTGCTCGCGCCGATGCCACATGGCTGGTCGTTCGCGCAGGCCGCCGCGGTGCCGGTGGTGTACGCGACGGCCTACTACGGCCTCGTCGACCTGGCCGGGGCACAACCCGGGGAGACACTGCTGCTGCACGCGGCGACCGGTGGTGTCGGCATGGCGGCGGTGCAGTTGGCACAGCATCTGGGGTTGCGTCTATTGGTGACGGCCAGTCGGCCCAAGTGGGATGTGCTGCGCGGCATGGGGTTCGACGACGCGCAGATCGGTGACTCGCGCACCCTGGACTTCGAGCAGAAGTTCCGAGACGTGACCGAGGGCCGCGGCGTGGACATCGTGCTGGATTCGCTGGCAGGCGAATTCGTGGACGCGTCGTTGCGCTTGCTGCCGCGCGGCGGCCGGTTCATCGAGATGGGCCATCTCGACGAGCGCGATCCGGCCCAGGTGGCCGCTGAGCATCCCGGCGTGGATTACCGCACCTTCATGCTGTTGGAGGTGGATCCGGATCGGTTGCGGGAGATTCTCGCGACCGTCGTCGAGCTTTTCCAGGCCGGGGTGTTGACGTCTTCGCCGACGACCGCGTGGGATGTGCGGCAGGCGCCGGAAGCGTTCCGTCATGTCAGTCAGGCTCGCCACATCGGCAAGAACGTGCTCACCGTGCCGACACCGTTGCGGTCGGAAGGCACTGTCCTGATCACCGGCGGCACCGGACGACTCGGCGCGTTGCTGTCCCGGCACTTGATCACCGACTACGGCGTGCGGCGACTGGTGCTGGCAAGCAGGCGTGGGCCGGACGCGCCCGGCGCTGCCGAACTCCAGGCCGAGCTGGTCGCGCTCGGCGCGCACGTGGACGTGGTGGCCTGCGATACGGCTGATCGGGCCGCGCTGGATGCAGTGTTGACGGCGATCCCGTCGGAGCATCCGTTGACCGGCGTATTCCACACCGCGGGTGTGCTGGCCGACGGTCTGCTGGCAGGCATGACGCCGGAGCGGATCGCGGAGGTACTGCGGCCGAAAGTGGATGCCGCGTGGAATTTGCACGAGGCGACAAAGGATCTGGATCTGTCGGCGTTCGTGCTCTATTCCTCGATCGCGGGTGTGATCGGCAATCCGGGCCAGGCGAACTACGCGGCCGCGAATGTGTTCCTGGACGCGTTGGCACAACACCGGCACGTGGCCGGTTTGCCGGCGACGTCGATGGCGTGGGGGCTGTGGAAGGAGAGCACCGGTATGACCGGTGGTCTCGGCGAGGCCGATATCGCCAGGTTGCGCCGCGAGGGTTTCATTCCGCTCGGCGACGAGGACGGTATGGCGCTGTTCGATGCGGCCCTTGCCGTCGGCCGGGCGGCAGTCGTGGCCGTCCGGGTCGATCGATCCGCACTCGCCGAGGCAGGTTCCGACGGTCCGCGCGCGCTCATGCGCGGTTTGGCGCGGCCGTCGCGCCGCCGCGTCAGCATCGGCGCGAGCGAGTCATCGGTGCTGGCCACGCAGGTGGCGGGCCGCCCGGCGGCCGAGCAGGAACGCATCATCCTCGAGGTGATCCGCACCCAGGCAGCAGCGGTCCTAGGTCACGACAACGCCGAGTCGATCGCCCCGGACAAGCCGTTCAGCGATATCGGGTTCGACTCGCTCGGTGTCATGGAATTCCGCAACCGGCTGGTCAAGGCCACCGGTATGCAGTTGCCTTCGACCCTGGTATTCGACTATCCGACCGCGGAGGCGATGGCGAAGCTGGTGCGATCCCGCGTCGCGCCGACGACCGCGGACGGACCCGCTCGGCAGGCCCCGCGCCGGGTTCGGGCGGACGAACCGATCGCCATCGTCGGGATGAGCTGCCGGTTCCCCGGAGGTGTCGCATCACCGGACGATCTCTGGGAGCTTCTCGCGTCCGGAACCGACGCGACCGGAGCTTTCCCGACCGATCGCGGCTGGGATCTGGAGCGGCTGTTCGATCCGGACCCCGACAAGCCCGGCACCATCTACACCCGCCGCGGCGGATTCCTCGACGCCGCAGGCGATTTCGACGCCGGCTTCTTCGGCATCGGCCCCCGCGAGGCGTCCGCGATGGACCCGCAGCAACGGCTGCTGCTGGAAGCGTCCTGGGAGGCGCTGGAGGAGGCAGGCATCGACCCGATCTCGTTGCGCGGCAGCGACACCGGAGTCTTCGCCGGAGCGTGCTTCTCGGGTTACTACGATCGGGTGACCGGCGATCTGGAGGGCTTTCGGCTCACCGGCACCACACATAGCGTGATCTCCGGCCGGGTGGCTTATACCCTCGGCCTCGAAGGCCCCGCCGTCACCGTGGACACCGCATGCTCGTCGTCCCTGGTCGCTTTGCACCAGGCCTGCCGTGCGCTACGTCAGGGGGAGACCTCGCTGGCGCTGGCGAGCGGCGTGACGGTCGCGGCAGCGCCCTACGTCTACATCGATTTCGCGCGGCAGCGCGGGCTGTCTCCGGAGGGTCGCTGCAAGTCGTTCGCCGCCGGGGCCGACGGCGTCGCCTTCTCCGAGGGCGTCGGTGTTCTGGTGCTCGAGCGGCTCTCCGACGCCGAGCGGCTCGGCCACAACGTCTTGGCCCTGGTGCGCGGGTCGGCGGTGAACCAAGACGGTGCGAGCAACGGTTTGACCGCACCGAACGGTCCCTCGCAGGAGCGGGTGATCGCGGCGGCGTTGGCCGATGCCGGGCTGGAGCCGTCGGATGTGGACGCGGTCGAGGCGCACGGCACCGCAACGACTTTGGGTGATCCGATCGAGGCGCAGGCACTGATCAACGCCTATGGGCGCGACCGCGCGGGACAACCGCTGCGGATCGGGTCGATCAAGTCGAATATCGGGCACACCATCGCCGCGGCAGGCGTCGGTGGCGTGATCAAGATGGTGCAGGCGCTCCGACACGAAACTCTGCCGAAGACGCTCCATGTGGATGAGCCGAGCCCGCACGTGGAATGGTCGGAGGGCAACGTCGCGTTGCTGACCGAGGCCGCGCCGTGGCCGGTCGGCGAGCGTGTCCGCCGTGCGGGGGTGTCGTCCTTCGGCGTCAGCGGCACCAACGTGCACGCCATCCTGGAAGAAGCACCGGCCCGTCGGGTGCAGACATCGCTGCCTGCGCCCATCGACCGGCCCCGCCCTGACACCGTTGTTCCGTGGTTGGTGTCGGCGGATTCCGAGTCGGGTCTGCGGGCGCAGGCAGATCGACTGCGGCAGTGGATGATCGGCAATGCCGACGCGGATGTGTGGGATGTCGCGTACTCGCTGATGACGTCCCGGGCGCGATTGGATCGGCGTGGCGCCGTCGTCGGTCGCAATCGCGACGAGCTGCTGGCCGGTCTGGCCGATCTGGCGGCAGGTGCACCGGGAACGATCGAGGAGACGGTCGGGTCGGGCCGGACGGCGTTCCTGTTCACCGGGCAGGGTGCGCAACGGGCTGGGATGGGTGCGGGGTTGTACGCGGCCTTCGACGTGTTCGCTGCGGCGTTCGACGAGGTGTGCGCCCAGATCGACCCGCTGCTCGGGCTGTCGCTGCGGGACCTGGTGTTCGACAAGGACGGTGCGGCGCTGCTGGATCGGACCGAGTTCACCCAGCCCGCCCTGTTCGTGTTCGAGGTGGCGCTGTACCGGCTGCTGGAATCGTTCGGCGTCGTGCCGGACGTGCTGATCGGGCACTCGATCGGGGAACTCGCGGCCGCCTATGTGGCGGGTGTGTGGTCGTTGCCGGACGCGTGCGCCCTGGTGGTTGCCCGCGGGCGATTGATGGGGGCGCTGCCCGAGGGCGGGGCGATGCTGGCGGTCGCGGTGCCGGAGGCGCGAGCGAGCGCGGTGCTCACCGGGTTCGCAGGCCGGGTGTCGATGGCCGCGGTGAACGGCCCGTCGTCGGTGGTCCTGTCCGGGGAGGTATCCGCGATCGACGAGATTGCGGACGCGTTCGTCGCGGAAGGAGTCAAGATCTCCCGGCTCCGGGTGAGTCACGCGTTCCATTCGGCGTTGATGGAGCCGATGCTCGACGAGTTCCGTGGCATCGCAAAAGAGTTGACCTACCACCAGCCGACCGTCTCGATCGTGTCGAACATCTCGGGTGCCCTGTTCGGTGACGAGGTGACCGATCCGGAGTACTGGGTCGAGCAGGTGCGCGGTTGCGTCCGGTTCGCGCCGGGCATCGGCACCTTGGTCGAGACCGGGGTGCGGCGCTTCTTGGAGATCGGACCGGATGCCGTGCTGACCGCGATGGTTGGGCAGTGTCTTGCCGAGACTCCCGGCGTCGAGGCCAAGTCGACGGCGCTCGCTGCCGCCCGGCGCTCGACCGACGAGCCCACCCAGTTCGTTTCCGCGCTGGCCGCTGCCGACGTCGCGGGGATCCGCATGGACTGGACATCGTTGTTCGCCGACCACTCCGTGGCGCGAGTGCCGTTGCCCACGTACGCGTTCCGACACCGGCGGTATTGGCTCCAGCCGGTCGCCGCGCCGGACACCTGGCAATCGGGCCTGGACGAAGCGGGACATCCGCTGTTGAGCGCGATGGTGCGGCTGCCGGATTCCGATGACGTGGTGTTCACGGGCAGGCTCTCGCACGCAGCCCATCCGTGGCTGGCCGACCATACGGTCGCCGGAGTGACCTTGCTGCCCGGTGCGGCCTTCGTGGAGCTGGCCTTGCATGTGGGAACGATGGTGCAGTGCCCACGACTCGCCGAGCTGGTGATCGAGGCGCCGCTGCCGGTGCCGTCCACCGGTGGCGTCGAGCTGCGGGTGGTGGCGACCGGGCCGGACGAGACGGGCGCGCGGACGGTGTCGGTGTACTCCCGTTCGCGTGGTGCGGACTCCGGTAATGGAGCGCAGCGTGTGCGCATCGACACAGCCGGTCGCAGCGAGCACACCGACGGCCCCGATGACCAGGCGCCACAGTGGGTTCGGCACGTGGTCGCGACAGTCGCTACCCAAGCGGGCACACCGTCGATCGACACGAGTATGGCGAGCTGGCCGCCGGCGGGCGCGTCTGCGATGGACATCGACCATGTCTATGCAGATCTGGCGGAGTTGGGTTATGAGTACGGACCGGCGTTCCAGGGACTGACTGCGCTCTGGCGGCGTGCCGATGAGGTATTCGCGGAGGTCGCACTGCCGGAATCCGTCCGATCGGCAGGCGGGGAATTCGGTGTGCATCCGGCGCTGCTGGACGCCGCCTTGCACGTGCTCCTGTTCGGCGGGCTGCTGCCCGCCCCGCAGGCCGGTGCGGTGGCCGTCCCGTTCTCGTGGGAGAACGTCGCGCTGCACGCCACCGGGGCGACCGCGCTTCGGGTCCGGGCGACCGCGACCGGTTCCGCGACGGGCGACCGGATCGCGGTGACGCTCGCCGACACGTCGGGCATGGTGGTGGCCGAGGTGGGTGCGCTGACGCTGCGGCCCATTTCGACCGATTCGCTCGGTTCGGCGCACCGCAGGACCGACGGCGTCGGCTATGGCGTGGACTGGGTCGCGCTCCCAGCGGGCGAGTTCACCGAGACAGGAGAATGGAGTGCCGCCGAAGACGGTGAAACCGTCTCGATCGCGGGCCGGACGGCGACGGTGTTGCGGCTCGACGCCGCGCCGGTGGAACGCTATCTCCCGGTGCAGACGCGGGATGTGGTCGCGGCGCTGACCGCGCGCGTGCAGCGGTTGCTGACGCAGGACCAGTCCATCGTCGTCGTGACCAGCCAGGCGGTGGCAGTGCATCCCGGCGAGGCCGTAAATCTGACCGCCGCGGCGGCATGGGGTCTGCTGCGCACAGCGCAAAGCGAGCACCCAGACCGGATTCTCGTGGTCGACATCGACGTGTCGGTCGACTATCGGCGCTGGGTGGAGCTGGCTGTGACGACAGAGGGTGAACCCCAGCTGGCGATACGGCGAGGCACCACGCACGTGCCACGGTTGCACCGCGCGGGTTCGGATGTGCACGGGGTCTCCGCGTTGCGGGGCACCTCGGAATGGGCCCTCACGCCGCTCGACAAGGGCACATTGACCGAAGACAACTTCGGTCTGCGCGATCATCCCGCCGCGACGGCGCCGCTGGAGCCGGGCCAGGTCCGGGTGAGCATGCGGGCGGTCGGCCTCAACTTCCGTGACGTGCTGGTCACGCTCGGCACCTACCCCGACCCGAACGCCCGGATCGGCGGCGAAGGCGCGGGCGTCGTGCTCGAGGTCGCGCCCGATGTCACCGAATTCGCTCCGGGCGACCGGGTTTTCGGGTTCATCTCCGGTGTCGGATCGGTCGCGGTGACCGATCGCCGTCTGCTCGCGCCGATGCCACATGGCTGGTCGTTCGCCCAGGCCGCCGCCGTTCCGGTGGTCTACGCGACGGCCTACTACGGCCTCGTCGACCTGGCCGGCGCACAACCCGGCGAGACCCTGCTACTGCACGCCGCGACCGGTGGTGTCGGCATGGCGGCGGTGCAGGTCGCGCGGCACCTGGGGTTGCGTCTGCTCACTACCGCCAGTCGGCCCAAGTGGGATGTGCTGCGCGGCATGGGGTTCGACGACGCGCAGATCGGTGACTCGCGCACCCTGGACTTCGAGCAGAAGTTCCGAGACGTGACCGAGGGCCGCGGCGTGGATATCGTGCTGGATTCGCTGGCAGGCGAATTCGTGGACGCGTCGTTGCGCTTGCTGCCGCGCGGCGGCCGATTCGTCGAAATGGGCATGATCGACCGGCGTGATCCGGCCGAAGTGGCCGCCGAATATCCGGGGGTGCGCTACCGGAGCTTCATGCTGCTGGAAGCGGATCCGGATCGGTTGCAGGAGATCATGCGGATTCTGGTCGGCCTCTTCGACGACGGAACGTTGACGTCTTCGCCGACGACCGCGTGGGATGTGCGGCAGGCGCCGGAAGCGTTCCGTCATGTCAGTCAGGCTCGCCACATCGGCAAGAACGTGCTCACCGTGCCGACACCGTTGCGGCCCGACGGCACCGTGCTGATCACCGGCGGCACCGGTGGACTGGGTGCGCTCCTCGCGCGGCATCTGATCACGGCTTACGACGTGCGCAGTGTGGTATTGGCGAGCAGGCGTGGGCCGGACGCGCCCGGCGCTGCCGAACTCCAGGCCGAACTCATCGCGCTCGGCGCGGAGGTCGACGTGGTGGCCTGCGATACGGCCGACCGGGCCGCGCTGGATGCAGTGTTGGCGGCGGTCCCGCGGGAGCATCCGTTGACCGGCGTATTCCACACCGCGGGTGTGCTGGCCGACGGTCTGCTGGCAGGCATGACGCCGGAGCGGATCGCGGAGGTACTGCGGCCGAAAGTGGATGCCGCGTGGAATTTGCACGAGGCGACAAAGGATCTGGATCTGTCGGCGTTCGTGCTCTATTCCTCGATCGCGGGTGTGATCGGCAATCCGGGCCAGGCGAACTACGCGGCGGCGAATGTGTTCCTGGACGCGTTGGCACAACACCGGCACGTGGCCGGTTTGCCGGCGACATCGGTGGCATGGGGACCGTGGCGGGCGAGCACCGGCATGACCGGTGGTCTCGGCGAGGCCGATATCGCCAGGTTGCGCCGCGAGGGTTTCATTCCGCTCGGCGACGAGGACGGTATGGCGCTGTTCGATGCGGCCCTTGCCGGCGGCCGGGCGGAGTTCGTTGCGGCCCGGGTCGATCGGTCCGCGCTCTCCGAGGTCGGCACCGACGACTTGCGCGCGGTCATGCGAGGTTTGTCACGGCCGTCGCGGCGCCGGGTCAGTAATACGCCGAGCGAGTCGCCCGATCTGGCGGCACAACTGGCGGGCCACTCGGCGGCCAAGCAGGATCGGATCGTCCTCGAGGTGATCCGCGCCCAGGCCGCGGCGATCCTCGGCCACGACGGTGCGGACTCGATCGCCCCGGACAAGCCGTTCAGCGATATCGGGTTCGACTCGCTCGGTGTCATGGAGTTCCGCAACAGGCTGAAATCGGCAGTCGGCGTGCAGTTGTCTGCAACCGCGATGTTCGACTATCCGACCCCTGCGGAGCTCGCCGGTTTCCTCCGCCAAGAGATCGCTCCGGACGTCGATTCCTTCGATCGGATCGCGGCCGAGGTCGAGTCGTTGGCGCGCAGTTGCGCCGCGGCCGATCTGTCGCCTGCGGACCGTTCCGACATCGCACTCAAGTTGCAGGCGATGTGGCGCGAGCTCCAAGGCAAGGACGCGAGCGAGCCCGATCTGGGCGGCACCGCCGAGGTCCTCGACGCCGCGGACGACCGCGAACTCTTCGACTTCATCGACAACCTCGGCTGATTCGTCGACAACCTCAGCTGAACTGAAACGACCAGGAGCCCCACCATGGCCGACAATGACGAGCTTCGCCGGTATCTCAAGAAGACCGCGATAGAGCTGTACGAGACCAAGCAACAACTGCGCGACATCACCGATCGGTCGCGTGAGCCCATCGCCATTGTCGGAATGGCTTGCCGATACCCGGGTGGCGTGCGGTCACCCGAGGATCTGTGGCGCGTTGTCGAAGGCGGCGTGGACGCCGTCGGTGACTACCCGTCGGACCGGGGGTGGGACCTGGAGCGGCTGTTCGACCCGGACCCGGATGTACCCGGCACCATCTACACCCGGCAGGGCGGGTTCCTCGACTCGGTGGCCGACTTCGATCCCGCCTTCTTCGGGATCAGCCCACGCGAGGCCGCGGCGATGGATCCACAGCAACGCCTGATGCTCGAGGCGTCCTGGGAGGCGTTGGAAGACGCCGGTATCGACCCGGCGTCGTTGCGCGGCAGCGACACCGGGGTGTTCGCCGGGGTCGTTCATCAGAACTATGGTCCACGCGTCGGCTCGGCCGGGATCACCGCCGAGACGGAAGGTCATGTCTACCTCGGTGTTTCGAACAGCGTGCTGTCCGGCCGGATCGCCTACACCCTCGGCTTCAAGGGCCCGGCCATCTCGGTCGACACCGCGTGCTCGTCGTCCTTGGTGGCCCTGCACCTGGCGTGCCAGGCGCTGCGTCAGGGTGACGCCGCACTCGCTCTGGCAGGCGGCGTCACGGTGATGTCGGACCCGTCCGTCTTGATCGCGTTCGCCCGGCAGCGCGCGCTGTCCTCCGATGCCCGCTGCAAAGCGTTCGCGGCGGCCGCCGATGGGACCGGCTTCTCCGAAGGTCTGGGGATGCTGGTGCTGGAGCGGCTGTCGGACGCACAGCGTCTCGGGCACACCGTCTTGGCGGTGGTGCGTGGCAGCGCGGTCAATCAGGATGGCGCGAGCAATGGTTTGACCGCGCCGAACGGCCCGTCCCAGGAACGCGTCATCACGCAGGCGCTGGCCAACGCCGGTCTCGACCCCGCCGATGTCGACGCGGTGGAAGCCCACGGCACCGGCACTATGCTCGGCGACCCGATCGAGGCGAGCGCACTGATCGGCGTCTACGGTGCGCAGCGCAGTGCCGAGCCGCTGCGCCTGGGGTCCTTGAAGTCCAATGTCGGCCATACCTCGGCCGCTGCGGGCGTCGGCGGCGTGATCAAGATGGTCCAGGCCATGCGCCACGGTGTGCTCCCGAAGACATTGCATGTGGATGAGCCGACCCCGCACGTGGATTGGTCGGCGGGCACGGTGCTACTGCTTCAGGAGCAGCAGCCGTGGCCCGCTGGCGAGCGAATCCGGCGGGCGGGCGTG
Organism: Nocardia sp. CWNU-33; assembly: GCF_046764895.1. Classification (NCBI taxonomy): domain Bacteria; kingdom Bacillati; phylum Actinomycetota; class Actinomycetes; order Mycobacteriales; family Nocardiaceae; genus Nocardia; species Nocardia sp. CWNU-33. Next base: position 215,978 of record NZ_JBKOQN010000003.1, read on the forward strand.
TCGGCCTTCGGGGCCAGCGGCACCAACGCCCACCTCATCCTCGAGGAGGCGCCGGCGGCCGCTGCGCAGGAGATATCCGGAGAGACAGCGGAGCAAGGCGATGCCGCGGTGACGGCGACTGCCCATCGCGACGCGTCGGATGTTGTCGCGCTGCTGGTGTCGGCGCGTTCCGAACCGGGGCTGGCGGCGCAGGCGGATCGGCTGCGGCAGTGGATGCTCGGCGCGTCCGATGTCGACGTGTGGGATACCGCGTTCTCCCTTGCGACCTCCAGAGCGCATCTGGATGTGCGCGGTGCGGTCGTCGGGCGCGACCGAACTGAGCTGCTCGCGGGCTTGGCCGCGCTTGCCGGCGGTGCCGGCGCCGCGCCGGGTGTCGATGTGGTGCGCGGGTCTGTCGGCTCGGGACAGACGGCGTTTCTGTTCACCGGTCAGGGCGCGCAGCAGCCCGGGATGGGCAAAGGTCTGTACTCGGCGTTTCCGGTGTTCGCGGCCGCGCTCGATGAGGTGTGCGCCGCATTCGATCCGCTGCTCCGGCAGTCCCACCCGTCGCCCGACCACCACACCTCGATGAGCTCCGCGCTGTCGTTGCGGGAAGTGATGTTCGCCGAGGACGGCGCGGAGCTCTTGGATCGGACGGAGTTCACCCAGCCCGCGTTGTTCGCGTTCGAGGTGGCGTTGTACCGGCTCGTCGAGTCTTTCGGTCCGACCCCGGACGTGCTGCTCGGGCACTCCATCGGTGAGCTCGTCGCGGCGTATGTCGCGGGGGTCTGGTCGCTGTCGGACGCGTGCGCGCTGGTGGCTGCGCGTGGACGGTTGATGGGTGCGTTGCCGCCGGGCGGGGCGATGCTCGCGGCCGCCGTTTCCGAAGACGAGGCGACCGCGCTGGTGGCCGAGTACCACGACCGACTGTCGGTGGCCGCGGTGAACGGTCCGTCGTCGGTGGTGCTTTCCGGCGACGCCGACGCCGTCGACGAGATCGAGCGACTGCTCGGCGACCCCAGCGGTATGAGCGTCAGGCCGGCGGCGGCAGCGGAGCGTAACCATCAGGGCCGAGCGAATGCCGTAATTCAACACCGTCGCAAGACGAGTAGGTTGCGAGTCAGTCACGCCTTCCATTCGGCACGAATGGAACCGATGCTGGCCGAATTCCGTGCGGTGGCCGAGAGTTTGACCTACCGAATGCCCACCGTCCCGATTGTGTCGAACGTGTCCGGCGCGGTGGTCGATAGTGAGCTGACCGATCCGTCGTACTGGGTAAGTCAGGTACGGGGAGCTGTCCGCTTCGCTCCGGGTGTCCAGGCACTGGTCGCGGCCGGTGCCCGCCGGTTCCTCGAGATCGGCCCTGATGCGGTGCTGGCGGCGATGACCCGCCAGTGCCTTGCCGAAGACCCCGATATCGAGGCGCGGTCGGTGGTGACCGCTGCCGGTCGGCGCGGTGCGGACGAGGCCGCGCAGTTCACCACCTTCCTGGCCGCCGCGACCGCCGCCGGACTGGAGGTGGATTGGCGCTCGGTGTACGCAGGCCGGTCGACGCGCCGAGTTCCGTTGCCGACCTACGCATTCCAACGTCAACGGTATTGGCTCGCGCCCACCGACGGTCTCGGCGACGTCGGTCGCGCCGGTCTCATGGCCATCGACCACCCCATGCTCGGTGCGGCGGTCGCGATGGCGGGCACTGACGAGTGGCTGTTCACCGGTCGGCTTTCGACGGCAGCACAGACGTGGATCGCCGATCACACGGTGTTCGGCACGGTCCTGCTGCCCGGCACCGGTTTCGTGGAGTTGGCGTTGGCGGTCGGTGCCCGGTTGGGTGTCGAGATCATCGACGAACTGGTTCTCGAGGCGCCGCTGCGTTTGGACGACCGGACCGAGATCGATATCCAGATCAGTGTCGATGCGCCCGACGACAACGGGCAGCGACGTTTTGTCATTGCTTCGCGGCCTGCCGACGAACAGTCCGCGGGCGCGAGCGGAATCACGCACGTGCACGGCGTTTTCGCGCCGGGCAGTGCGATTGATGCCGCCGAGTCCGGCAGCTACCGCGAGCCGCCGTCGGAGGACGCGACGCCTGCGGGCGCGCTGTATGACCAATTGGCCGCGCTCGGACTCGATTACGGACCCGCGTTCCACGGCGTGCGCCGTACCTGGCGCAACGGCGGCGACGTGCTCGCCGATGTGCAGTTGCCCGCCGAGGTCGGTGCGGACGCGGCGCGGTTCGGCGTGCACCCGGCGCTGCTGGACGCCGCGCTGCATGCCGCGGTGGACGAACTGTCCGCGGATCTGCGGCCCGGCACGGCGCCGCTGCCGTTCGCGTTCCACGGTGTGCGGTTGTATCGTCGCGGCGCGACGGCGGTACAGGTGCGAATCCGGCGGACCGGAGCCGACAGTGTGCGGCTCGAACTCTGCGATGACGCGGGAATTCTCGTGGCGACGGTCGAATCGCTGCAGACGCGCCCGGTCGACAGCCAGGTGGTGAACACCGGTCTTTCCGTCGGTCGCCACGCGCTCTACGAGGTGCGGTGGATCGCGGTCGAATCGCCGGTCACGGCCGACCCGGGGGCTCGGCGGATGGTCGCGGTCGGTGCGCTGACCGAATCCGGATTCGATGAGGACTACCCGGATGTCGCGGCACTGGTCGGGGCGTACGGCCCGGATGCCGAGGACGCGGGGCAGCACCCGGCCATCGACGCGGTGGTGTGGTTCGTCGATGACGCCGACACCGAATCCGTGGACGCCGCCGCTGCGTCGTCGGATGCTGGTGCTGTCGCTCCGGATGCCGGCGCAGTGCCGGTGGCGGCCGACATGGTGTCGGCGGAGGCCGTGCACCGCCGTCTGCATACGGCGTTGACGATGATTCGATCGTGGTTGCGTCTGCCCGCCGCGGCCGAGTCCCGACTTGTCGTCGTGACGCACAACGGCATCGGTCTGCCCGGCGAGAATCCGGACCTGACGGCGGCGGCGACCTGGGGCCTGCTGCGCAGCGCGCAATCGGAGCATCCCGGTCGAATCATTCTGGTGGACAGTGCTATCGACGGCGAGGTGACACCCGAGCTGATCGCGGCAGCCCTCGATGCCGACGCGGCGCAGCTGGCGGTGCGCGAGGGTGCGCTGCTCGAGCCGCGGCTGACCCGTCGCGACGGTGTCACCGGCTCGACCATGGCGCTCGGCTCCGGCGCGGTGTTGATCACCGGCGGCACCAGCGGTTTGGGCGCTGCGGTCGCCCGGCATGTCGCCGTGACGCACGGGGTGCGTGACCTGGTGTTGGTCTCGCGGCGCGGCCCAGCGGCCGACGGCGTCGCCGAACTCGTCGCCGAGCTGACCGAGCTCGGAGCCCGACCGAAGGTGCTGGCCTGCGACGTCGGCGACCGCGCCGCCGTAGCGACGCTGCTCGACAGCATTTCCGACGGTCCCGCATTGACCGCTGTCATCCACGCGGCGGGCGTCCTCGACGACGGCACCATCGACACGCTCACGCCCGAGCAGATCGACCGCGTGCTCGCACCGAAAGTCGATGCAGCACTGCACCTCCACGAGCTCACCCTCGACCGCGACCTTGCGGCGTTTGTGGTGTTCTCCTCGATCGCGGCGGTTCTCGGTTCGGCGGGCCAGGGCAACTACGCTGCGGCGAACTCCGTTCTCGACGCGTTGGCGCTGCGGCGCGTCAACGCGGGTCTGCCCGCCGTTTCCGTGGCGTGGGGTCCATGGAACGCCAGCAGCGGTATGACGGCCGAACTGGACGCGGCTGCCCTGGTCCGGTTGTCGCGTATGGGTTTTCGACCGTTGGCGCAAGCCGACGGGCTGGCGCTGTTCGACCTGGCCTGCGGTGGCGCCGCACCGTTCGTCGCGGCAGTCGACTTCGACGTCGCCGCGTTGTCCGTGCAGGCCCGCGCGGGCCTGCTGCCCGGTCTGCTGCAGTCGCTGGTGTCGTCGCCGCGGCGCGCCGACAACGGTGGTGGGGACCTGGCCGGGCGCTTGGCGTCGGCGTCGCCGGACAAGCACGACGCGATCGTGCTCGACTTCGTGCGCAATCAGGTCGCCGAGGTGCTCGGATACGCCGCAGGCGAGCTGATCGACGCCGAGAAGCCGTTCAGTGAACTGGGTTTCGATTCGCTCGGCGTGGTGGAGTTCCGCAACCGCCTCGCCAAGGCCACGGGTCTGCGGCTGCCGTCGACCCTCGCCTTCGACTACCCGACGTCGGCGGCGATCGCCAGGCACGTGCGCTCGCGGATCGAAGGCGCCGCAACGAGCGTGCGCCGCACCCAGCAGCGGACGCGGACCGACGAGCCGATCGCGATCGTCGGCATGGCCTGCCGGTATCCCGGCGGTGTCGAATCGCCGGACGCGCTGTGGGATCTGGTGTCCTCGGGTACAGACGCCATCAGCGAGTTTCCGTCGGATCGCGGCTGGGCGCTCGAGCGCCTGATCCATCCCGACCCCGACCACCCCGGCACGTCTTACGCCAAGGAGGGTGGGTTCCTGACGAACGTGGCCGACTTCGACGCGGGGTTCTTCGGCATCGGCCCGCGTGAGGCGATCGCGATGGACCCGCAGCAGCGGTTGCTGCTCGAGGTGTCGTGGGAGGCGTTGGAGCATGCCGGGATCGATCCGACGTCGTTGCGTGGCAGCGACACCGGTGTCTACACGGGCGTGATGTACCAGGACTACGAGGCCTTGTCGCGCAAGGCCGGGCCCGAGGTCGAGGGCTACGTCGGGACCGGCGTGGCGGGCAGCGTGGTGTCCGGACGAGTGTCATATGCGCTCGGCTTGGAAGGTCCTGCGATGACAGTGGACACGGCGTGCTCATCGTCGCTGGTCGCGCTGCATGTCGCTTGCCGGTCGCTGCGCCAAGGGGAGAGCTCTCTGGCGTTGGTCGGCGGTGCGACGGTCATGGCGACGCCGCTGGTGTTCGTGGAGTTCTCCCGACAGCGTGGTTTGGCGCCGGACGGGCGATGCAAGTCGTTTTCGGCGGCGGCCGACGGGGTGGCCTGGTCGGAGGGCGCGGCCGTCCTGGTGGTGGAACGGTTGTCGGATGCACTGCGTTTGGGCCACAACGTGCTTGCGGTGGTGCGTGGCAGCGCGATCAATCAGGACGGGGCGAGCAACGGTTTGACCGCGCCGAATGGTCCCTCGCAGGAGCGGGTGATCGCGGCGGCGTTGGATAACGCGGGCCTGCGCCCTGCGGATGTGGACGCGGTGGAGACACATGGGACAGGCACGCCGTTGGGCGACCCCATCGAGGCGCAGGCGTTGATCGCCGCCTATGGACAGGATCGACCGGAGCTGCCGCTGCGGATCGGTTCGCTCAAATCCAATATCGGTCACACACAGGCGGCTTCGGGCGTCGGTGGCGTGATCAAGATGGTGCAGGCCTTGCGGCACGAGACCTTGCCGAGGTCGTTGCATGTGGACGAGTTGTCGCCGCATGTGGATTGGTCGGCGGGGGCGGTGCAGGTGCTGACCGACGCGCAGCAGTGGCCGGCGGGCGATCGGGTGCGGCGCGCGGGAGTGTCGTCGTTCGGGATCAGCGGCACGAACGCGCACGTGATTCTCGAGGAAGCGCCGAGGAAACCGTCCGATCAGCAGCCGCGAGCAGCGGCGGAGCCCGACGGCGGCGATGCGTCGGCCGGGTCGGACCTCGACGTCGCTGCGGTGCCATTGCTGGTGTCGGCGAAGTCGGAGGAGGGGTTGCGGGGTCAGGCGCAGCGGTTGCTGACCTGGTTGACCGATCGTCCCGAGGTGGATCAGTGGGCGGTGGCACGGTCGTTGCTCGACTCGCGCGCGTTGCTGGATCGGCGCGGGGTCGTCGTCGGTCGTGATCGTGCGGAGCTGTTGGCCGGTCTGGCCGCTTTGGCATCGGGTTCGACGCGGCCGGGTGTGGTCGACGGCGTTGCGGGTTCGGGCGAGACGGCTTTCCTGTTCACCGGCGGCGGTGCGCAGCGGGTCGGCATGGGCGCCGGGCTGTACGAGGCGTTCCCGGTGTTCGCGGCGGCATTGGACGAGGTGTGCGCCGAATTCGATCGGCACCTGGGCGGGATCGACGCGTCATCCGGTCACCCTTCGACGAGCTCATTGCGTCAGGTGATGTTCACCGATCCCGACGGCGTGCTCGATCGCATGGCGTGGATGCAGCCCGCGCTGTTCGCCTTCGAGGTGGCGATGTTCCGCTTGCTGGAATCCTTCGGTGTGACACCGGATGTGGTCGCGGGTCATTCGCTGGGTGAATTGGTTGCGGCGTACGTCGCGGGGGTGTGGTCGCTTGCCGATGCGTGTGCGTTGGTCGCGGCGCGTGGCCGGTTGATGGGGGCGGCGCCGTCCGGCGGTGCGATGCATGCGGCGGCCATTTCGGAGGCCGAGGCCGAAGCGATGTTGGCCGGATATGCGGACCGGGTGTCGCTCGCGGCGGTGAATGGTCCGGAGTCGGTGGTGTTCTCGGGATTCGCGGATGCCGTCGACGAGATCCAGCGGCAGCTGTCCGACGCTGGTCGTAGGAACTCGCGGCTGCGGATCTCGCACGCGTCCCACTCGGTGGTGATGGAGCCGATACTTGCCGAATTCCGTTCTGTGGCAGCTGGATTGACGTATCATGAGCCGCTGTTGCCGATCGTGTCGAACGTCTCGGGTGAGCGGGCAGGCGCCAAGGTGCTGGATCCGGAGTACTGGGTGACGCACGTGCGCAGTTGTGTGCGGTTCGCTCCCGGTGTCGACAATTTGGTCGAGTCCGGTGTGCGGAGGTTCGTCGAGGTGGGCCCCGATGCGGTGCTGACCGCGATGGCTCGTGAGTGTTTGGCGGAGCGTCCTGAGGTCGAGGCGAAGTCGGTAGTACTGGCGTCGTCCCGCCGGAAGGTCGACGAAACGGTCGGGTTCGTCACGTGCCTGGCGCATGCCCATGCGGTGGGGATGCCTGCGGATCTGCGGCGCTTGTTTGCCGGGCGTGCTGCGGACCGAATTGTGTTGCCGACATACGCGTTCCAGCACCAGCGGTACTGGTTGCAGCCGAGCGACGACGTCGCGGCAGGCTCGTTCGGACATCCGCTGTTGACGAATGCGGTGCCGCTCGCAGGAAAGGACGAGTGGCTGTTCTCCGGACGAGTCTCCTTGCGGACGCAGCCCTGGATCGCCGACCACGCGGTGTTCGGTTCGGCGTTGCTGCCGGGGACGGCCTTTGTGGAATTGGCATTGGCCGCGGGTGCGCGACTGAACGTCGATGCCGTCGAGGAACTGCTGCTGGAGGCCCCGCTGCTGCTTGCCGGCGGCACCGAGGTCGACCTGCAGCTGAGTGTCGATGCGCCCGACGACGAGAGCAGGCGCGCGTTCGCGATCTACTCCCGTCCCGAAGCCACCGACGCCACCGAAGCCGACTCGGCCGAGGGGGCGCCGTGGGTGCTGCACGCGCGCGGCGTCCTGACCGCCGCCGACGAGGTCGCCCCGACGTGGGACGAGCGGACCTGGCCGCCATCGGGCGCCGAGCCGTCGGACGACGGGTCGCTCTATGACCGCCTGGCACAGCGCGGTTTCGACTACGGCCCGGTCTTCCAGGGCGTGACCGCGATGTGGTCGGATGGCGAGCGGACCTTCGCCGAAGCCTCCCTGAGCGAATCCGTGAGCGACTCGGCCGCCGCGTTCGGCATTCATCCCGCGCTGCTGGACGCCTGCCTGCATGTGGCCATCGACGAGCTTATCCAGGAGCTGCCGCCGGGTCGGATACCGCTGCCTTTCTCGTTCACCGGAGTGCAACTGTGGCGTTCCGGCGTCGCCGCTGTGCGTGCCAGAGTGGTCCGCGACGGCAGCGGGCAAGTACGGATCGATGCTGTCGACGATGACGGTTCGATCGTGCTGACCATCGCCGGGGTCGCCGCGCGGCCCGTCGACGCGGACGTTCTCGCGGCGAGCACGGCGCGCCGCGCGTCGCCGCTGAACCTGCGATGGACCGAGTCGAGGCTGGCTGCTGCGTCGTCTTCCGGGCTGTCGGCCACCTTGGGTTCGATGCGCGTTCCCGGCATCGACCATCACTACACCGATGTCGCGGAAGTGGTTGCGGCCGAGGAGCTTCCGGACTTTGTCGTGTGGTCTATCGTCGGGGATTCCGCCAGGGTCGCCGATGTCGAAGCCACCTCCGCTGAGCGCGCCGCGGCGATTCGGCAGTCGGTCCACACGGCCTGGGATGCATTGCGTTCGTGGCTGTCGATCGAGCAACTGACCGAAACCCGGCTCGTGGTGGCGACCCATCGTGCGGCGGGTCTGCCGGGTGAGCCGGTGGATCTGGCGGCCGCCGCGGTAATCGGTCTGGTCCGCAGCGCCCAATCCGAATATCCCGGCCGGATTGTGCTGCTCGACCACGACGGCGACCTGCACGCCGATCTGGTGCGCGGCGTGATCGAGTCGGATCAGGCTCAGGTGGCGGTCCGTGACTCCCGGATGTTCGTGCCGAGGCTGGCGAGCGGCGCAGTTGCCGACAACACCGGTTCGCTCGACAAGGGCGCCTTCGGTGCCGGCACCGTGCTGATCACCGGCGGCACCAGTGGTATCGGCGCGGTGACGGCTCGGCATCTTGCCCTCGTGCACGGCGTCGAACACCTGCTGCTGGTGTCGCGCCGGGGCGAACAAGCCGCCGGCGTCGCGGAGCTGATTGCCGAGCTGGCACGACTAGGAGCCCGAGCGCGCGTCGCCGCCTGCGATGTCGGTGATCGGGCGAGTGTGGCGGCGGTGCTCGATTCGATCGGGACCGAGCACCCGTTGACCGCAGTGATCCACTCCGCCGGCGTGCTCGACGACGCCACGATCGCCACGCTGACCGCGCAACAGTTCGATCGGGTGCTCACGCCCAAGGTCGACGGCGCGCTGCATCTGGACGAGCTCACCCGAGAGCACAACTTGGCGGCGTTCATCGTGTTCTCCTCGCTCGCCGCGGTGCTCGGTTCACCGGGACAAGGCAACTACGCGGCGGCGAACTCGTTCCTCGATGGGCTCGCGCGCACCCGCCGCGCCGCGGGCCTGCCCGGGTTGTCGGTGGCCTGGGGACCGTGGAACCAGGACACGGGCATGACGGGCACCATGGACCGGGCCGCCGTGGCACGGCTGGAGCGATTCGGCGTGAAGGTGATCAGCGACGACGACGGGACCGCGCTGCTCGACGCCGCCGTCGCCATGGACGAGGCAATGGTCGCCGGTGTCGAGTTCGACAAGCCCACGCTCTCAGCGCAGGCTCGCGCCGGACTGCTGCCCGATGTGCTCAGTGCTCTGGTGTCGGCACCCGCCAGAGTGCGGCGCGCGACGAGCGGCGGCGCGACCGGTGGTCAACTGGCGCAACGGCTTGCCGCAGCGCCGGAGGACGAACGGGACGCGCTGGTACTGGGGTTCGTGCGAGAAACCGTCGCGGCGGTACTCGGATACCCGTCGGCTGCGGCGATCGATCCCGAGACTCCCTTCAATGAACTGGGATTCGATTCGCTCGGCGGTGTCGAGCTGCGCAATCGCCTCGCCGAGTCGGCGGGCATGAAACTGCCGACGACGCTGGTGTTCGATTACCCGACCGCCACCGCCGTGGCGAAGTTCTTGCGCTCGCGGTTGGAAGCCGTCTCGACTACTTCCGCGCTCGACGACCAGATCGCCTCCCTCCGAACCTTGTTGGCGACCATGACGTCGGCGGGGGAGAAGGAGCGCCTTGCCGAGCGAATCCGCGCGACGTTGGCCGAAGCACTACAGGAACCCGAATCCACCACGCGCAGTGACCGCGACGCCGTCGAAGCGGCGAGTGTCGATGAACTCTTCGCGCTCATCGATCAGCAGATCACCTCTCAGTAAGGAACGCTCATGACGAGCAACGATTTGGCGGCCATCGAAACGTCCGACGGCGTGCGGAGGTTGCAACTGGAGTGGGATGATCCGGCTCAGGCCGTGCTCGGCCTGCTGCAGCTGTCGCGCGATGAACTGGTGCAGCGTCTGCGGTCCGGCGACCTACCCCAGCCGCCGCTGTCCAAGCTGCTCAACATCGCGGTCGTGGACGCCGAGCCGGGGCGGATGGTCTTGAGTCTCGGGCCCGACGAGCGGCACGTGAACTTCCTCGGCGTGGTCGGCGGCGGGGTGCTCGGCGCCGTCCTCGACGTGGCGATGTGGGGGGCGGTTCAACTGTCCATGGACGACAAGTCCATGGTCACCACCACCAGCATGAATACGAACTTCCTGCGCAGAGTCTCGCACGATCAGGCAACGCTGCGCGCGATCGCGCAGACCGTGCATGTCGGCCGGACGACGGCCGCCGCCGAAGCACGTCTTGTCGACGACGACGACAAGATCTATGTGACAGCGACTGCCAATTTCGTTCGGTTGGGAGGCTGAGACGTCAGCGGTCGGGTGCCCGGGCCAATTCGCCCCTCGGTCACCCGACCGCTGCGATTGCGGAGTTCAGATCGTGGCCGCCAGGCGGGTACCTTGCTCGATTGCCCGCTTGGCGTCCAGTTCACCGGCCTCGTCGGCGCCGCCGATGAGATGCACCCGCACACCGAGCGTTTCGAGCTCGTCGCGCAGATCTCGAACCGACTCCTGGCCTGCGCACACGATCACGTTGTCGACGTCGATCACGCGCCGAGCTTCTCGGTTCGGGCCGAAGCTGATGTGCAGACCGCGATCGTCGATCCGCTCATAGTTGACTCCGCCGATCTGCTCGACCCCCTTGCCGTCCAGGGTGGCGCGATGGATCCAGCCGGTCGTCTTGCCGAGGGTGGTGCCGAACGGGCCGGTCTTGCGTTGCAGCAGTGTCACTTTCCTGAGGGCGGGGGATGGCGTCGGCGTGGTCAACTGGCCTGGAGCCTGATCGTCCTCGGTGACGCCCCACTCCGCCTGCCACTCCTCGAGCTTCTGCGCGGCGGGGCCGTCGACTGTCAGGAATTCGCTGACATCGAAACCGATCCCGCCCGCACCGACGACGGCGACGCGATGGCCGACGGATCGCTCTTCGCGGATCAGCTCCGGGTAGGACAGCACCATCGGGTGGTCGATTCCTGGGATATCGGGAACGCGCGGACGCACCCCGGTCGCTAGGACGAGCTCGTCCCAGTTGCCCTCGGCAAGCTGCTCGGCGGTGGCCTGTACGTTCAAATGCAGGGTGACGCCGGAGACTTCGAGCTTTCGGCGAAAGTACCTGATCGACTCGTTGAACTCCTCCTTGCCCGGGATGCGACGAGCCAGGTCGAACTGGCCGCCGATCTTGTCCGATGCTTCGAACAGTTCGACGTGGTGACCCCGCTCGGCCAGCCCGATGGCCGCCGACAGGCCCGCCGGGCCCGCGCCGACGACGGCGACGCGTTTGGCGTGCTTGGTGGGCAGCAGCTGCAGCAGCGTTTCATGGCAGGCGCGCGGATTCACCAGGCAGGAAACGGTTTGGCGAGTGAAGGTGTGGTCCAGACAGGCTTGGTTGCACGCGATACAGGTATTGATCTCGTCCACGCGGGATTCGGCGGCCTTGTTCACCCATTCCGGGTCGGCCAGCAGTGGACGGGCCAGCGAGATGAGGTCCGCGTCGCCGCGCTCCAGGATCTCCTCGGCGACCTCGGGCATATTGATCCGATTCGACGCACACACCGGGATCGACACGTGCGCCTTGAGTTTGGCGGTGTATCCGACGAACGCGGCCCGCGGCACCGAGGTGACGATGGTCGGCACGCGCGACTCGTGCCAGCCGATATCGGTGTTGATGATGTCCACGCCGGCGGATTCCAGTTCCTTCGCCAGGGCGATGATCTCCTCGAAGGTCTGTCCGTCTTCGACGAAGTCGGCCAAGGACATTCGGAACATGATGAGGAAGTCCTCGCCGAGCGCGGCCCGGGTTCGTCTGGCGATTTCGACCGGGAATCGCCGTCGGTTGGCTGCCGAGCCGCCCCAATCGTCGGTGCGAATGTTGGTGCGCGGCGCGAGGAACTGGTTGATCAGGAAGCCCTCGCCACCCATCAACTCGATGCCGTCGTATCCGGCCGTTCTCGCCAGCTCCGCGCAGCGCACATGGTCGGCGATCGTCGATTCGATGCCCGCCTCGGAGAAAGCCTTCGGCTCGAACGCGACGAGCGGCGACGCCACGGCCGAGGGCGCGACATTACCGGGAATGTTCGAATCGCGGCCACCGTGGATGATCTGCAGCGCGATCTTGGCTCCCGCCTCGTGCACCGCCGTGGTGATGACCTGGTGGCGTTCGGCGTCGGCCTCGGTGAGCATCGCGCAGGCGAACGGCCACAGCCAGCCCTCGCGACTAGGGGAGTACCCACCGGTGACGATCAGACCCACCCCGCCGCGGGCCCGTTCGGCGAAAAACGCGGCCAGCCGGTCGATGTGCCAATCCCGGTCTTCCAGGTTGGTGTGCATCGAACCCATCACCACGCGATTGCGCAGCGTGACACGCCCCAGCTGGAGCGGTGACAGCAAGCGCGGAAAATCTGAACTCATGGAAAGAACCTAATGACCGGTCGGTACTCTCGCAACGGGAGTTGAACGGTCGTTCAGCGCGCCCGCGGGACCGGAAATTCACGTCCCAAAGCTGGTGCCGGACACCTATCGATATTTGCTCGGGCCACCCGTCCGAGTTCGAATGCGCGCCCGCGCGGTCGGGACGATTCGCAGTACACGAAGTGAGTTCGGCGAAGCTCCGCGTTTCGGCAACGGCGTTCGCAGCTCGTCGGTGGCCGCCGGCACCCGTTCATCGAGCGCGCCGACGAATTGCCGGCGGACCGCCAGCTCTCGATCGCACCAGCCGAGGTGGCCACACCGGCCCATGCGGTCGTGGCGGCTGCCGAGCGTCCGCCCACAGCGCGCGAGGCCCGGTCCAATGGGACCGAGCCGCCGCGGTTTTCGTATATTCACCTGTCCCGATACTGGGAACTGGGGTCTCAGGCGACGACGAGTGCGATGAGGATGAGGATGAGGATCGAGCCACCCATCACGACCGCGTGCCGCACGTTCTGCAGGATGGGCATCACCCAGCGCGGGAAGCCGCTTTCCGCGGCCTTCAGCAGGGCGGCCGCGTCGATGCGCGTCAGCATCGGGTCGCCCTTGCGAGCGAAAGCGGCCTGAACGGACTTCGCGGCGGTCAGATTGCTGTAGATGATGAGCACGTTGCCGATGAGCACCAGCGGCTGGAAGATCCAGGACAGGGGCTGGCCCCAGTGGTTGCCGGTCAGCTGGAGGGCGGCGAGGACCGTCATGATCAGGGCGACGGTCGCGGGGACGATCGTCTCGTGGCCGCTGGCGTCGAAGCTGAGGTTGTTCTCCTTCAGCACCGACGCGGGAATGCCCTGCCGCTGCAGTTCCGCCTCGGCGGCGGTTTTCGCGGCGGCGCCGTAGCGGTGGCGCACCAGCGGGATGCTCACGAAGGCGAGGGCGATCAGCAGCTGCAAGACGGCGGCGAAGACGTACATGATTTGTTCTCCTCATCGGATGTGCTGTCACTGTGGCGATGAACCGCAGTGGCGTTGTCGATGAGAGGGACGATGCCGACCGGCGCTGACAGCGCGCTGACACGGCTTTGGGTGCTGGTTACGCGGTGTGTGCGGGATCGGCCGCCGGGGTGGTCAGCACGCAGCGAGTGCCCTGATAGATCGTCGGCATGCACTGGTTGCAGTGCGTACACGGCGAGACCGATATCTCGTCGGCACGCATCCGATTGATCAGTTCAGGGTCGTAGAGCAGTGCGCGCGCCATGGCGACGAAGTCGAAACCGTGTGCCATGGCGGTGTCGATCGCCGCGCGGGAGGCGATGCCGCCGAGCAGGATCAGTGGGAGGTCGAGGTCGGCGCGGAAGCGTGCCGCCTCGTCGAGCAGGTAGGCGTCGCGGTAGGGATAGGTGCGCAGGAATTTCCGCCCGAGCAGGCGAATTCCCAAGCGCTGCGGTTGCGGGAATTGGGCGGCGAACTCGCGCAAGGGGACGTCGCCGCGGAACAGGTACATGGGATTGCGCAGCGAGCTGCCGACGGTGAGTTCGAGAGCGTCGAGGTTTCCGTCCTCGGCCAGCCACTGTGCGACGGTGCGGCTTTCCTCGATGCCGAACCCGCCGCGCACGCCGTCGTCCATATTGAACTTCGCGAGCACCGCGATCTCGCTGCCGACTTCGTTGCGCACCGCCTCGGCGGTCTGCCTGGCCAGGCGCGCACGGTTGACCAGGGTGCCGCCGTAGGAGTCGGAGCGTTTGTTCAGCGCCGGGCTGAGGAAGGCGCTGATCAGATAGTTGTGGCCGAAATGTAGCTCCACGGCGTCGAATCCGGCGCGCACCGCGAGCCTCGCGGACTCGGCGTGTGCGGCGATGATGCGCCGGATATCGGACTCGGTCGCCGCGTGCGTGACGCGCATGCTGATGGGGCTGAGCTGTCTGCTGGGCGCCAGCGCCGGTGCGCGGTTGGAAGCCGCGTTGGCGACCGGGCCCGCGTGGCCGAGCTGTGCGGAGACCGCACCGCCCTCGGCGTGTACCGCGTCGGTGAGTCGTTGCAGTCCGGGCACGGCGTCGGTGCGCATCCAGATCTGATGACGATCGGTGCGGCCCTCCGGCGCCACAGCGCAGTAGGCGACGGTGGTCAGTGCCGCGCCGCCCGCGGCGACTCTGCGGTGAAACTCGATGAGATCGTCGGTGACCAGCGCGTCCGGTGTGCGTCCCTCGAACGTCGCGGCCTTGATGATGCGGTTGCGCAGCTGGACCGGCCCGAGCATGGCGGGTTGGAATGCATCGCGGGTTTCCGACGACATGAGCCCAGGCTAGAACGTGTTGCAGTTCTGTGCATCGAAATGCGCAGCGCGAACATATTGACTCTCTATGAGAACCTGTTCTAATTTTTGGCATGCGTAGATACGAGGGCCGCCGAGTATTGGTCACCGGAGCGGGATCGGGCATCGGTCAGGGCATTGCCCTGCGGCTGCTCGACGAGGGGGCGCAGCTGGTCGCCGCCGACATCGACCAGCCCGGCCTGGAGGCCACCGCGGCGAAGGCGGGCGATGCCGCCGACCGGCTGCGGACCGTGCAGGTGAACGTCGCCGATCCCGAGTCGGTGCGCACCGCGACGGGCTCGGCGCTCGAATTTCTCGGTGGTCTCGATGTGCTGGTGAACGCCGCGGGCATCCTGCGGCCCGCCCGCACCGATGAAATGCCGTTGGACGTGTGGAATCAGGTGATCTCGGTGAACCTCACCGGAACCTTCCTGATGACCCAGAGCGCGCTGCCCGCGCTCGTGGAAACCGGGCACGGCGTCGTCGTGAATCTGTCCTCTACTGCGGCCTTCAGCGCCGCGCCCTACCTTGCTGCCTACGCCGCATCCAAGGGCGGAGTCAATGCATTCACCCACGCCATCGCGCTGGAGTACGCCAAGCAGGGTCTGCGCGCTGTCAATATCGTGCCCGCGGGCATCACCAGCGGTATCACCACGAAATCCATTCGGGATCAGCCGGAGGGTTTCGACCCGAGTCTGTTCGCGAGGTTGACCGGCTGGCTCAACGGTGGCGCGCTCGGGACCCCGGACGATATTGCGGGCGTGGTCGCCATGGTCGCCTCCGATGACGGCCGCTACATGACCGGGACCGAGATCCGCATCGACGGCGGGGCTTTGATGTAGTCCCTACGTGGACGTGGCGGACCAAAAGGGGGTGTGGGATCGGCGGGTTGGGCAGCTCGTGGTGCGTAACGGACGCGTCAGCATGTCGTCGGAGATCTCGATACCGTGCACGGTTCCCATGGCGCCGACCCGTTCCAGCAGCAACGAGAGCCCTGCTCCGCCGCCGAAGCCGATGTCCGCGATGGTGCTGCCCGGCGTGATCGCCGCGGTGTCGATCGCACCGGCGATGGCACGGCGGTTACCGCGGTTGAGGATGAAGGCGACGCCCTTGCCGAGCACGCCGTGTGGATTGCCGAGCTGACCGGCGAGGGTGGACAGCAGTCGCGCGCGGACTCCAGTCATGGCGCCATCGTAGCCACCGCCGCGGCGCTATTTGGATCGTCGGCGTTTCGAATACTGTTGCTGCCACGCCGGATCGGATTCGATCGAAGGCCACGCTGTGGAACGGAAGGATGACCGGATGCGATCACCGCTGATTCTCCTGGCCGCCTGCGCATTAGCGCTCGTGCCCGCGAACACCGCCGACGCGGCGGGGCAGTGGGGTCCGCTGGCGCCGCCCAACCCGCATCTCGGGCCGCTCGGCACCGCGACCATGCACGGTGACGCCGGCTCGTCGGACGCCACACCTTTGGCAGGCCCTGGGCCCGGCAACGTGTCGGTGGGCGTTTATCCGCTTGCGGCGGCGTGTCCGACGCTGCTGCAGGGCTCGGACGGACTCGTGGTCGCGCTGTGCACCGCGATCGCGGGACAAGCTCCGGTCCTACACCTGCTCGATCCGGCCGGTGGTGCGCCACTCGGTGCCTCGCTGGCTTCGCTCACCTTGACCAAGGGCAGTCTGCTCGGCGGCGTATACGCCTATCTGGACAACGCCGACCGGCTGGTGGTCGTGGACGGGAACCGCACGTTGCTGCGCGTCGCCCACACCCGCGATGCGGCAGGCGGGTGGCAGCTCGCGGTCGAGTCGTCGACCGATCTCTCCTCGGCAATTCCGGTCAGCGACAACGTCACCGGGCTCGTTCCGGATTGGTCCGGCAATGTCTGGTTTGCGACCGGCAAGGGCCTGGTCGGACTGGTTGCGCCCACGGGCCGGGCGGCGGTCGTCGCGCTGCCCGCGGGCGAGCAGGTCGCCAACAGCATTTCCGCGGCACCGAGCGGGCGCATCGCCGTCGCGACCACGCACGCCCTCTATGAATTGCGGGCCGCGGCGGGACGACCCGAGGTGCTCTGGCGTGCGCCTTACGATCGCGGCCGGGCGCGCAAGCCCGGCCAGCTCAGCTGGGGAACCGGTTCCACGCCTACCTATTTCGGTCCGAACACCGGCGCCGATTACCTGACGATTGTGGACAACGCCGACGGCCGGGTCAATGCGCTGGTCTTCCGTTCGGGCAGCGGCCAGTTGGTGTGCACGCAGCCGGTGCTCACGAAGGGCGGTGCGGGCAGCGAGAATTCACCGATCGGCATCAGCCGCTCACTGTTCGTCGCCAGCACCTACGGCTATCCGTATCCCGCTGTCCCCGAGGGGGCGGGCCAGGCGGTTCCGGCCACCGCGCCGTTCATCGGCGGTATGACTCGCGTCGACGTCGACGACGCGGGGTGCCACACGGTCTGGGAGAGCACGGTGCGCAGCGCCGCCGTTCCACATCTATCCACAGTCGACAGTGCGATATACACAGTGATGCGAATCGGTCTCGACACCACGACGCCGCTGGACGGTTACGCCTTCACAGTCATCGATCCGGACACCGGCTCCGTCACCTCGAGCAGGCCGCTGCCCGGCACCGTCGTCGACGACCCACTACAGACATCGCCGCTGGTCACCCATGGTGGTGAGGTCCTGCAGGGCACGATCACCGGGATACTGCGCATTCGTTGACACGCCGCTGCACGGCCATTCGATGCTGGGGATCCGCGGCCGGCGCCCGGTGCATAGCTCTCGGTGGAAGTGCCTGTGGATAGTGCGGCACAACACTTTTGGTCTCGACTGATGATCGAGACTTTCCACAGGCCCTGTGCATACCTGCGTGACACCTGTGAGTGGTTGTCGAGTGTGTGGACCGCTCAGTGCAGTGCTTGTGGATAGCACGCCCAGATTGTGGGCTCGAATGCGCGGCAGTGACGTTCGGCCGCGCACCGGGCGTCACGAGTCTGCACAGGCCGTGCAGTGCCGAGTCTGCACAGCCTGTGCGATAGGAGATTTCGCAGCAGCCCGGCCCGCCGGCCTTCGAGCTCGCTGCGATACCCGATCGTGAAGGGGATCAGTCGAAGGCGTTCGGGCCGGTGGCGAGTCCGCGCTGGATGACGGCGAGGGTGTGGGTGATGGCCTGTTCTCGTGCGGCGTCGTCCAGGCCGCGGATGGGTCCTTCGACCATCAGTGCGGCAAGTCCGTGCACCATTGCCCAGGCCGCGATTTCGGCGTCGGGGCGGTGTGCCGGGTCCATGTAGCCGATCTCGACGAGCTCGTCGAGCACTGCGGACAACAGGTTCAACGCAGGCGAGTCTTCCGGTGCTCCGTCGACGGGGCCGGTTTCGCAGAAGGCGGTGCGGAACAGCCCGGGTTCCGCTCTGGCGAAGGCGATATACCCGCGGCCGACCGCATTCAGGCGCAAGATCGCGTGCGCCTCGGGGCCAAGGGATTCCACACCGGCAGACATCGCCCCGAACAGGCTCTGCTGCGCCTCGGCCTGCGCGGCGCCGAGCAGTTGTTCGTGATTGGTGAAGTGGCGATAGGCCGCGGTCGGCGTGACACCGACCAGCCGGGCGGCCGCGCGCACGGTCACCGCCTCCGGCCCGCCGGTTTCCGCGAGCTCGGCGGCGGCGCGCACGAGCGCGTTGCGCAGGTCGCCGTGGTGGTACGGGCCTTCGCGGTGGCCGCGCTTGGTCGCTGATTCCGAGTTCGTCATCCTTTCGATGTTGACACCTACACACATCTCATGGCAAGTTAACACCCATCAAGTTTGCGACTGTAAACATTCTCGATCGGGGAGCCCGAAATGTTCGAAACACTCGGCAGATTCATCGTCCGCCACGCCCGCTGGATACTCGTCGTCGGCGTATTCGCGCTGCTCGCGGGCGGGGTGGTCGGCGCAACCGCGTTCAGCAAAATGCAGCCAGGAGGGCAGGAGGATCCGCACGCGCAGTCCAGCGCCGCAACGAGCCGATTGGCGGACAAGTTCGGTGCGGACACCGACTACGTCTTCCTGATCGGCGCGAAAACCGGCACCGTCGACGACACCGGTGTCGCCGATCTCGGCCGGGACCTGGTGCACCGACTCGCGGCCGACAGCAGGCTCACCAATGTCGTCTCGTATTGGGAGACCGGATCGCCTGCGATGCGGTCCGCCGACGGAACCGCGGCCGTCATCCTTGCGGGCAGTTCGGCCAAGGCCGCCGCCGACAAGGAGAAGGACGCCGAGGCGATCGTCGAGGATTACCGTGCCGACGGCCCGGTCGCGCAGATTCGCATCGGCGGCAGCTCCGCGATCTTCCATTCGATCACCGAACAGATCGGCAAGGATCTCGGTCTCGCGGAAGCCGTTGCGGTGCCGTTGATCCTGGCACTGCTGGTGCTCGCCTTCGGCAATGTGATCGCCGCGCTGCTCACCCTGGTCGTCGGCGGGATCGCCATTCTGGGTACCTTCACCGAACTCGCGATCCTGGGCTCGGTCACCGATGTGTCGATCTACGCGGTGAACCTCACCACCGGCCTCGGACTCGGGCTCGCGGTCGACTACGGGTTGCTGATGGTCAGCCGATTCCGGGAACGGCGCGCGGCAGGCGCGGAGCCGTCCGATGCGGTGGTCGCCGCGGTGTCGACGGCAGGCCACACCATCGTTTTCAGCGCGGCGACGGTGGTCGCGGCACTCTCGGCCCTGGTGATCTTCCCGCAGTACTTCCTGCGCTCGTTCGCCTACGGCGGGATCGGTGTCGTGGGCATCTCCGCACTGGCCGCGGTAATCGTGCTGCCCGCGCTGCTCGCGGTGCTCGGTGCACGCACCGATGCCTGGCGGGTGCCCGGCGTCCGCGGGATCCGTGGTGACGCGACGCCGTTCTGGGCAGGCGTCGCCGGTTTCGCGATGCGCAGGCCGGCACTGGCAGGCGTTCCGGTGGTTGCGGTGCTGCTGTTTGCCGCGGCGCCGCTGCTGAATGTGCAGTTCGGCACCCCCGACGATCGGGTGCTGCCCACCAGCGCCGAGGTGCGGCAGGTCGGTGATGCGATGCGCGACGATTTCGGCGGCGGCGATACCAACGCGCTGTCGGTGGTCACGACGGCCGGGGTGGCCGCAGGCCAGCTTGCGGACTACGCGCGCACCCTGTCGCTGGTCGAGCACGTCACCCAGGTCGATTCCAGCACGGGCACTTTCGTGCGCGGCGCGCAGTCCGCGACCTCGCCCGCCGATGCCAGGTTCGCCCGTCCCGAGGCGCAGCGGCTGGCCGTGCTCACCGACCTGGACCTCAACTCGAGCGCCGCTCGTGAGCTGGTCGACAAGGTGCGCGAGGTACCGAGCCCGGCCGGGGCGAGTGCCTTGGTCGGCGGGCAGGCCGCCGAGCTGCGCGACAGCCTCGCCTCGATCGGGTCGAAGCTGCCCATCGCGATCGGCTGGATCGTGCTGACGACCTTCGTGCTGCTGTTCCTGTTCACCGGCAGCATCGTGCAGCCGCTGCGCGCCCTGCTGTCGAACGTGCTGAGCCTGGCCGCGACCCTCGGCCTGATGGTGTTCATCTTCCAGAACGGCCACTTGTCCGGCCTGATCGGTTTCACACCCGCGCCACTGGACGTGTCGATGTTGCTGCTGTTGTTCTGCATCACCTTCGGCCTGTCGATGGACTACGAGGTGTTCGTGATCAGCCGGATCAAGGAGTTGCGCGACCTTGGCGTGTCCGCGGGTGACGCGGTCGTCGAGGGCTTGGCCAGGACCGGCAGGCTCGTCACCACCGCCGCGGCGCTGATCTCGATCAGCTTCCTCGCCTTCACCACCAGCGATGTCCGGTTCATCCAGTTCTTCGGGCTCGGTGCGGGTTTGGCGATTCTGATCGACGCGACGCTGGTGCGCGGCGTGCTGGTGCCGGTAGCGATGCGCCTGCTCGGCCGGGCCGCCTGGTACGCGCCACGGCCGATGCGGTTGGTGCACGCTCGGGTCGGTCTCGCCGAGGGCTGACCGAGGTTCGTCGGACGGCCCTCGCGCTCGGTGCGCGGGGGTCGTCGGACGCATTCCCGGGTGTTGTCGGCAGCGTGGTGAAACATCTGCCACTGTGTGGATTTCGCCTGGTTCGAGCGTGTTCTCGGAGACGATGAGGCGAAGATCACACACAACTACATAGTTGCGGTCGCGGTGCTGATGGCCGCGGAGCCGATGGCATGAGCAACCACCTTTGCGCAACTGGTTATTTCTGATCTTGACGGGCCATCGGTATACCTACGTGCAGCACCTCATGGCACATATCTTGTTTATTACGCTTTAAACAAACCTTGAGTCGCTTTCTGTTCATCCACTGTCCAGCTATCTCCATTAGCGGCCGCTAAACATGCAGGTAGTGACCCGTGTCTGGCGACCATGGAGAGATCTATTGAATGGCTCCAGCTAATCGTTCGGAGAATGTTTGGTGTGCTGCGCGGTGGTTAAGGACCGCCACGCGGTATCGCGTGGCAGAGATCCTTTGTGGGCCGGTAACTCGGCGCCCACAGTGCCGCCATGAGTTAGCTGGAGTACTGAAAAACCATGCGCCCACATGGGTTTGCTGGCGTGCTGCTTTATACGCTCGGCCTCGGCGTGGAGGGTTGCGTGCGGATAACGATTGTGTACAGTTGACGGTAACGCTGGCCGCAGCTGAGCTGGACTCGCTGCGGCCAGCGGAACTCAAATGGGGGAGTCGAAAACTAGGCTGTAGCGCATCGTTGCTACCGATTGCCCGGAGTCATTTCACTCACCGTGTGCTCGGCGTTGTCTGCCAGCGATCCTCGGCCGGGTTCCCCTCCACCACCGCCTCCTGCTCGAGCGCCGCGCGCCGACCCGCGCCGAACACATAAACCAGGAACAAGACTTCGGCGACGAACCCGATCGCGATGCGCGCCGACGCAGGCAGCGGGCTCGGTGTGACGAAACCCTCCAGGAAGCCGGACACCAGCAGGACACCGACCAAGCCGAGCGCGATCACCGCGGTGGCTCGTCCCTGCCGCGCCACCGCCTCGAGCCTGCTGGCGCGACCCGGATCGATCAGCGTCCAGCCCAGCTTCAATCCGGCCCCGCCCGCCACGAAAACCGCGGTCAGCTCGAGCATCCCGTGCGGCAGGATGAACCCGAAGAACGAGTCGAGCCTGCCTGCCTCGGCCATGAGTCCGGCGCTGACACCTACATTGAGCGCGTTCATGAACAGCAGGTACACCGCTGGCAGGATCAGCACACCGGTGAACAACGCGATCGCCGACACCCACGCGTTGTTCGTCCACACCTGCGCGGCGAACGCACCCTGCGGATGCTCCGAGTAGTAGGTCTCGAATTTGCCGCCCGGTTCGGTGAGTGCGTCGGTGTTGTCAGGGAGCCCGAGTAGGTCGTGCGCCACACCGGACCCTTGTACCCACACCGCAAGCCCGCCCGACACCACAAGGAACACCGCCGCGACGCTCACCCACCACGGCCAGGCCCGGTAGACCGCCGCAGGGAATTGGTGGCTGCAGAACCTGCCGATCTCCGCCCAGGTATCGGCCTTGGTGCCGAGCACCTTGCCGCGCGCCCGCGCCAGCAATGCGCTGAGCCCGGCGATGAGTTCGGGGTCGGGACTGTGCGACTGCAACCGAGCCAGCTGCTGTGAGGTCCGCCGGTACAGCGCAACGAGCTCGTCCGCCTCGGCGCCGCTCAGCGACCGGCGCCGGGCCAGATAGTCCAGCCGGTCCCAGGACCGCCGGTGGGTGTAGCTATACGCGTCGACGTCCATTGGTTGCCTCCCTCACCACTGGTCGGAAGAATGCTATTCGACATGGCTGAATTCACTACCGGCGAAGCGGTCGCGCTCGAGCTGCCGATCGCACGAATCCCCACCAGAGCGACTGCTTTCCTCATCGATGTCGTGGTGCAGTTCGCGCTGGGTTGCTCGCTGTTGTTCGCGGCCGCCGCAGTGCTGGCCGCCGCGGGCGCGGACTCGGCGTGGATGGATGTGGCAGCGCTGGTGGCGATCGTCGGGGTGCTCATCGGCTACCCGGTTGCCTGCGAAACCCTGATGCACGGGCGCACGGTCGGCAAGGTGATGATCGGCCTGCGGGTGGTGCGCGCCGACGGCGGACCGATCGATTTCCGGCATGCGCTCACCCGCGGCCTTGCGGGCGGCATCGTCGATTTCTGGGTCCTCGGCGGTTTCGGCGCCATCGCGGTGCTCACCTCGATGTGTTCCCCGAACGCGCGCCGCATCGGTGACGTGCTCGCCGGAACCGTTGTGGTGCATGCCCAGACGAGCCTGCCGCGGCCCGCGCTCGCCACCGCCCCGCCCTGGCTCGCAGGCTGGGCCGGACAGCTCGACCTCTCCGGCCTCCCCGAGGATCTCGCGCTCTCGGTGCGTCAATACCTGACACGGGTCCGCACGCTCACTCCGGCCGTGCAGGCGAATCTCGGCCAGGCACTTGTCAGCGCGCTCTGCGAGCGGCTGCAGATTCGGCCGCCGCTGGGCTATCCGCCGGTGCAGGTGCTCGGCGCGGTGATCGCCGAACGCCAACGCCGAGCACTGCCTGCCGCACCGTCGGCTGTCTCACCGTTCGCCATGGTCGCTATCCGCGGTTAGTGCCTACCGCCGCTGCACTCACATAGTTCCGGACTGCTTAAGTTCGAGGTACTCGTCGGCCAAGGCCTCCGGCAGACGGTCCGGGGATGCGGAGACGACCGCGATTCCCCTGCGGCGCAGCGAGTCCTGGACCAGCGCGCGCTCGGCGAGGATGGTCTCCGCGGTGGCGGCGAGGTAGAGGTCGGCGCTGGTGTCGCGGCGCGCGGCGGCCGCGGCGATCTCGGGGTCGGTGACGGAGACGATCAAGACCCGGTGCCGTTGGGCGAGCACGGGCAGCACCGGAAGCAGGTTCTCCTGCACCGCGGCGCCGTCGAGGCTGGTGAACCAGACCACCAGGCTGCGGCGGCGGGTGCGTTGGATGGTCGCGCGGACCATTCCCGCGCTGTCGGTGTCGACAAGGGCGGGGCTGATGCCTGCCATCGCGTGCATCAGCTTCAGCTGCAACCCTTTTCCACCGACACCGCGAACCTCCGCCCGAACCTTCCTGTCGAAGGCGAGCAGATCCACCGAATCGCCCGCCGCGGCGGCCAGCCCGCCGAGCAGCAGCGCGGCCTCGATGCTCGCGTCCAGTCGGGTGCCATCGTCGATGTGCCCAGGACTGCCGACCCGGCCGGCACTGATGCGACCGGTGTCGAGCAGCATCAGCATGTGCCGGTTGCGTTCCGGACGCCAGGTGCGCACCAGCACGTCGGTAGCTCGTGCGGTGGCGCGCCAGTCGATGGACCGCACGTCGTCGCCCGGGACGTACTCACGGAACGAGTCGAACTCGGTGCCCTGGCCGCGCAGGTTCGCGACATTGCGACCCTCGAGATGTTGCAGCCGTTTCACTTTCGACTGCATCAGGCGTTCGCTGCGGAACGGCGGCAGCGCGCGCACCCGCGCGGGCACGCTGCGCCGGGTCTGCCTGCCCGCGACGCCCAGCGGGCCGATCAGACGCAGCGTGACCGGGCCCGCCGCTCGATCGCCGCGGTAGGTCGGCGTGAGCGTGGTGTGCAAGCGCGTCCGCGTGTTGTGCGCCAGATCCAGTCGGTGCGCGCGGTGTGCGGCGCGTGCGCTGCCGGGCCAGTCGTCCCACAGGGTGCCGCGCACGGTGCGGGTTCCGCTGTTGAGTACGACGAGCTCCACCTCGGTGCTGCGGCCGAGGCGGACGACGGTCAGCGGTGCTCTGCTGAGAGTGAGGTCGCGCGGGCGGGCGACCGAGCCCATATCGACGAGCACAGCGGCGGCAAGCGCACTCGTCATCAATGCCACCCCGAGCCAGGTCGGCATGACGAAGACGACGAACAGCGCGACCACCGCGCCCGCGGCGGCCAGCCGACCGGTGACGACCACGAGCTACACCGGGACCGGGACCGACAGCAGCAGCGACGACATCACGCCCTCGGTCGTCACCCCGTCCAGCTCCGCCTCGGGTCGCAGGTGCAGGCGGTGTCGCAGCACCGCAACCGCCACCGATTTCACGTCGTCGGGCGTCACGAAGCCGCGCCCGTTGAGCCAGGAGAACGCGCGCGCGGCCGCCATCAGGGCGGTGGCGCCGCGCGTGGACGCACCGTGCTGGACGGCGGGTGAAGTGCGGGTGGCCCGGCAGATGTCCACGGTGTAGGCGAGCACCTCCGGGCTGATGGTGACGTGCGAGACCGCGGCCCGGCCTGCGGCGATATGTGCCGGTCCCGCGACCGGCCGCAGCCCGGCGGCGGCCAGATCGCGCGGGTCGAATCCGCCGGCGTGCCGCTGCAGGATGCGGAATTCGTCATCGCGACTGGGCAATTGGATGTCGACCTTGAACAGGAACCGGTCCAGCTGCGCCTCCGGCAACGGGTAGGTGCCCTCTTGCTCGATGGGGTTCTGGGTGGCGACCACCACGAACGGATCGGGCAGCGGCCGTGGCTTGCCGTCGACCGAGACCTGGCGCTCCTCCATGGATTCCAGCAGCGCGGACTGCGTCTTCGGCGGGGTGCGGTTGATTTCGTCGGCAAGCAGCAGATTGGTGAACACCGGCCCGTGCCGGAAGGTGAACTCCGCCGAGTGCGGGTCGTAGATCTGCGAGCCGGTGACATCGGCGGGCATCAGGTCCGGTGTGAACTGGACGCGGGCATGCTCGAGGTCCAATGCCGTCGCCAACGCCCGAACCAGCAGCGTTTTCGCTACGCCGGGAACACCTTCCAACAGCACGTGGCCGCGGCACAGCAGCGCGAGAACCAGGTACATGATCGCGGTGTCATTGCCGACCACCGCTTTACCGATCTCGGCGCGCAGCGCGGCGAACGCTGCACCCGCCTCTTCGGCGGTGGGGGTGTGGTTGGTGTTGGTCATACTGGTCATCCGACCTCCTGTGTCGTGCCGGGGTTACCGCACCCCATCGGCGGGACGAGCGCTCGGCGACGATGTCCCATCCACCCTCCGGTGTCGTGTGGGTGATTCCGTAACCCGAGTACGCGGATGGGCGCTGGGTGGTGATGTCTCGTCCGCCCTCCGGTGTCGTGCGGGTGATTCCGTAACCCGACTACCCGGATGGGCGCTGAATGGTGATGTCTCGTCCACCCTCCGGTGTCGTGCGGGTGATTCCGTAACCCGACTACCCGGATAGGCGCTGGGTGATGATGTCTCATCCGACCTCCGCCTCGATCCATTCGAGTTGTGCGGCAACAAGATGCAAGGTGTCCGTGTCGGGCACCGGACCATACAGGGTCGAGCCGACCATGCTCGGGTCTGCGCCGATGCGTGTGCTGACTGCGGCGATCAGTCGGTCCGGAGTGGTTTCGGCGGTGGCGCCGAGGTGCGGGCGGATGCGGCGCAGGGTCGCCGCGCGCAGCTTCGACGCGACATGTTCGTAGTCCTTGGCTCGGCGATACAGCGCGGCCTGCCCGGCGAGCAGTTCGTTCGCCGCGACCTCGACCGGCCGCGGCTCACCGACGAGCGCGCCGCGGCGGCGGGCCCGCCACCACACCAATAGCGCTGCGGCGATCAAGAACTGGAGTCCGCCGAAGGCGACCGGTCCAGGTAGTCGGCTGAAGATGGAATCCTGGCCTGCGCCGGCACCGGGTGCGTCGATGTCCGGGCTGTCGGGGTAGTCCGTCGGCGGCGGCATCCGCGGCGGTTTCTGCGGTGTCCGGGGGTCCGGCGCACCACAGGCGTTCAGCATCGCGTAGAGCAGCAGCAGGAGTACGACCACGCCCGCGAGACCAACCCAGAACTTCGGGCTGCGAAGCAGTTCTGGCAGCGGGGGCCGTTGCCTGCGCGTTCGCGGCGGTTTCTCGGTGACCGCTACTTCGGCAGGTTCCGGTGCGGGCGGCGGCGCGGCGCCGGAGTATCGGTCGGCATATTCGAGGCTGCGGTATTCATCTTCGGTGGCGTGCCTGCCCCCGTAGACGATTTCGTCGAAACTGTAAGCGGCGGGATGGAGTTGGGTCGCGGCCTCGAGCGGTAGCACGGTGGTGGCGTCGTCGGCGGTCTCCCGTGCAGTGCGCGAGCGACGTACCTCGAGTAGGCCGCCCTGCTCGAGCCCGCGCAGCACGGCGCGGAAGCGTTCGCGCAGCGCGGCATCGAAGTCACGGTGCTCGGCGGCCGACTCGGCGGCGGCGCGATGATGCGCGGCCGCGCCGAGCCGAGGCGGCGGTGGGGCCGCCGGCTCGTGCACCGGAGGCCAGGGCTCGGGGGTGAGGTTGTCGGTTGGGTGCTCGGCGTCGGTCATCGTGCCTCCGGCACTCGAATATCGAGTCCCTCACGGCGGCAACGCCGATCCACATACGACACCACGCGTGTCGCCGCCTCGACGACCTCACCGAAGGCGACGATCAACAGCACCGCCGAGGTGGTGAGCACGATGACCTGCCAGCGGTGCGTGCCCGAGAAATCCGAGAGGAACCACGGGATGCCGAGCAACGGCACGACCAGCAGCACCGTCAGGCCGCGCTGGCACAGCCACAACCCCGCGGTCGGCCACTCCGCTCCGGCGACGAGCAGTTGCGAACGTGCCACCGCCGTGGCGTGCGAGGCCCGCTCGACGAACATCACCGGCACCGCGACGAACCGCTGGGCCCGCAGATAACCGAGCCACAGCAGCCCGAGCGGGAAGGTGACGACAAGAATGCTGCCCAGCGCCAGCACGCTCACCCCGACCAGCGTGAACAGCACGTGGAACACCAGCAGGGGCGTGCCGACGGTCGCCGTCCCGCGCAGCGCGGTGCGCCACCTGATCGGGGATCCGGCGACACCGGCAAGCCCGATGGCGACGGTCAGCCCGCGCAGCACGAACCGCAGCAACCAGGCGCAGGCCGCCGTCGACAGAATCGCAGCCCATCGAGTGCCTTGGTCGGAGCCGTGCGTCAGGTGCGACACGCCAGCGGTGATCGCGACAACGATCAGCTCGGCGACGACTAATCCGACGATCGTTGAGCAGGCCAGTACCACGATGTTCGCCTGGATCAGCGTGAACGGCTCGTCGAGCAGTTCACGAAAGCGCAGTGGACGGATCGGCACCGTCGGCCCAGGTGACCCTGGTGATGGATGATCTCCCGCCCCGACGGCACCGGCCTGCTCGGCGGCTGGTTGCACGGGGCCGAGTCTAGAGCGTGCCGGGCGGCTTCGCCGGGAGCGGAGCGGGAACCTCGCCGCTCAGCGTTCGAGAAGGCGATCCACGACGGCCCGGTACCGCTGCGGCTCGATGGGCGGCAAACCGAGCAGAGCCCGCAGGTACACGCCGTCGCCGACCAGCCGGACGATGTCGGCGCGCACCGGGTCGTCGATTTCCTCGTCGAGGCCGGTCGACCAGGCGTTCAGCATGTCGGTGAGTGCCTGCTGCACCTCGTCGGTGTCCGGGCCGGAGCTGGCATCGATGGTGCGCATGGTCGCGAGCATGGATCGGTAGACCTCGAGTTCCACCGCTTCCGCGGCGTCGTCGGGGTTCGGGGTCTGCAGGTACCACTCGGCGACCGAGGTGCCGTGCGCGACGGCGTCGCCCAGGTGCTGTTCCGCGCGTTCGCCGAGGCGTCTGACCAGGCCGGCGAGCAGGGCGTCCTTGCTCTTGAAGTGATAGAGCAGGCCGCCTTTGGAGACGCCGGCGGTCGCGGCGACGCTCTCCAGCGTCACCTGGGACATGCCCTTTTCCAGCAGCAGAGTTTCGAGCGCGTCCAGGATGCGGTCGCGGGTGGTTGCCGTCACTTGGATGACTATACCGGCTGGACGGTAATGTAGATTTACTGTACCGTCTGGACGGTAAGAAACCCGCGACGAGAGTCGGGAAAGTCGATGAGCACACAGACCACGAAGGACACCCGGAACGATTTCGGGCCGGCGACGGGGATCACCGCCCCGCCCCGCGCCACCACCCGCGACTGGGCCGGCCTCGCCGTGCTCGCACTCGCGCTGCTGCTGCTCGCCGTCGACGCCACGGTGCTCGACCTCGCGGTGCCCGCGATCAGCGCCGATCTGACGCCGACCACACCGCAGCTGCTGTGGATCATCGACGTGTATTCGTTCGTACTCGCCGGTCTGCTGGTGGTGATGGGCAACCTCGGCGACCGGATCGGGCGGCGCCGGCTGCTGCTGATGGGTGGCGTCGGCTTCGCGGTCGCGTCGGCGATCGCGGCGTGGTCGGTTTCGCCCGAGATGCTCATCGCCGCCCGCGTGCTGCAAGGTGTCGCCGGTGCGACCCTGATGCCCGCAACGCTGGGTTTGATCCGCTCGATGTTCCTCGATCCGCGCCAGCGCACGGTTGCCATCGCGGTCTGGAGTGCGATGGCAGGCGGTGGCGCGGCGGCAGGTCCGCTATTGGGCGGCTGGCTGCTCGAGCACTACTGGTGGGGCTCGGTGTTCCTGGTGAACCTGCCGGTCATGCTGGCACTGCTGGTGCTCGGCCCGGTCCTCCTGCCGGAATCCCGTGATCCGAACCCCGGCCGGTTCGATCTGCCGAGTGCCGCGCTGTCCATGCTGGCCCTGGTGCCGGTGGTGTACGCGGTCAAGGAGAGCGCTGCCCACGGTCCCAGCCTGGGAATGGTCGGTATCGGTGCGATCGGCGTGCTCGCCGGTGTGCTGTTCGTGCATCGGCAGCGCGGTCTCGAGCACCCGATGATCGATCTGAAGCTGTTTGCAGTGCCGAGGTTTCGCATCGCGGTGCTCACCAGCCTGCTTTCGGTGTTCGCGCTGGCCGGCGAGCTGTTCTTCGCCTCGCAGTACCTGCAACTCGTGCTCGGCCACTCGCCCTTGGAGGCGGGCCTGCTGCTGTTGCCCGGTCTTGCGGCCAACGTGATCGCGGCGCTCGCGTCCGCATGGTTGGTGCGGTATCTGCGGCCCGGCCTGGTGCTCAGTGGTTCGCTGCTGGTCGCGGCGATGGGTTCGGCACTATTCCTGCTACTCGGCGCCGATGCGACGAGCAACGTGACATTCATCGTCGCCTTCCTGTTCACCGGCGCCGGTGTCGGTGTCTCGCTGACGATCTCGTCGGATCTGGTGGTCAGCTCCGCGCCTGCGGCGCGCGCCGGTGCGGCGGCGGCGGTCTCGGAAACGGCGTACGAGACCGGCATCGCGCTGGGCGTTGCGGTGCTCGGCAGCGTGGTCATGGCGGTATTCCGCAACGGCCTCGATATGTCGCTGATCCCTGCCGAGCATGCGGAAACCGCGTCCGAATCCTTGGGCGGTGCCACAGAAGTAGCGCGTGGACTACCGGAATCCGTCGGTGCCGAGTTCCTGACCTCGGTGCACGAGGCGTTCGTCTCGGGCATCCACATCGCGGCCATCGGCACTTCGGCGGTGATGCTCCTCGCCGCGTCGGTGGCGTTCCGGCTACGGGTCCGGTTGTAGGTGCGCCGCACGCCGCTGTCGGGCACGCACCCGGCTGCGGTGGATAGCGTTGGCGCACACCACGATCGCGCTGAATCCAATACCACCCCGATCTCGACGGCCGTCACACCCGTGTCGGTCCCGGACCCCGCCCGGCCCACCACCTGTGTGGTAACCGGGCACTCCGTCTGGTGGGCGTCGGGTTGCTACACGAGGTGTTCGGCCGGGTCGGTGAGAGAAATGGTGGCTACCGAGAGGGATCTGAGCAACCATTTCACTGCGCTCGATTGGGTGCTGCGGAGCTCGGCGGGTGAGGTGTCGAGGGAGGGGATCAGAACGGGGTGGGGTTCAGTGGCCGGGTGGGAGTTCGCGTTGGGGGCGGCCGGGGAGTTCGGGGGTGTGTCGTGCGGGCAGCTCGCTGTGGGTGTGTGCTGCGGGCAGGCCGTAGCCGTGCGCACCGGTGGGTGGCAGTGCGGAGTAATAGCGCGGGTCGTTCGGGCTCGCGTACTGCTGCTGGTAGTCCGCGTCGACGACGGTGGAGGCGATCTGCTGGGCCTGCCACTGAGGTGAACCAGGGGGCAGTTGGTAGCCGACGGGGGCGGCGTTCATCGCTGGTGCGTGCGAGTCCTGGGAGTCGACGGTGACCTTGCGGGTGCGGCGGAGGGTGAAGGTGATTTCCTCGACCTCCTCGAAGGCCTGGCGGGCGGTGCGCAACGGGTTGGTTGCGGAGTCGATCGCATTGGTGACGAAGGCGGGGACGAGGGGGCGGATGAAACGGGCCGCCGTGTCGGAGAAGGGCACCGTGCCGATGATGGGGAGTTCGAGGCCGCCGCCTTTGGTGGCCGGGGTGGGGGCTGCGACGGCAGGGGTCGATGCGGCCGCGGTGGTCCCCGGTGCGAGTGCGCCCACTGTCACGGTGGCGGGCAGGTTCGGTGTCGCGTGAGACACGGAGGTGTCCTCTCGGTCGCCAGCCGGTGCGGCTGGTAGTTCGCGGCGGCGCGGCGGCTCGGTGATGCCGAGCTCGAGCCCGCCGATAGCGGCGATGATGTGGGTGCGCTGGCGTTCCCGATCGATCGCGGCGTCCGCCTCGACGGCCAGTCGCGCCGCGGTGAGTTCGTGTTCGGCGCGCAGTGCGGCTGCCTCGGTCCGCACCTCGGCGCGTTTGATGGCGATCTCGGCGTCGGCGGTACGCTCGGCGCGGTCCTGCACGGTTTGGGCGGCGAGGCGACGGTCGATGGAGGTTTCGCCGCGCCACCACCGAAGGATCAGCGGCAGCAATGCCAGGAAGATCAAGGCCACGATCGTCAGCACCCGAAGTGGCAGTGCGCCCGCGTTGTGGCCGGTGTATTCGTTCATGGCCTGCCAGCGCGCGCCGAGGCCGCGGTCGGCGTCGGCGAAAGCGGTGGATTCGGCTGCGCGGACGGTCTTTTGGTCGTCGGCGACGCGCTGGTCGAGCGGGGGCACCCGATCCTGTGCCGCCGCCAGCTGCTTGCGGGCATCCGCGAGCATGTCGTTGGCGGTCTGTGCTTCGGGTCCGCGGCCGGGCACCCCGGTGATATGGGTCCGGGGGCACTCCGGGCTCGGGTTGAATTCACACCTTGCAATGACAAGCGCGTGATCGATGTCGGTTTGCGCCTTGGCGATCGCCTGATCCAGCGAAGTCCGGTCGGCGCGGGCGCGATCCAGCTCGGCGTTGGCAGCCACCACCGCAGGAGCCGAGGCAACCGAGCGCTGGGCCTTCTCATCCAAGAGCCGGTCGACGGAACCACCGAATACGACGATCGCGGCCAACTCGGCAACCAATCCGCCGACCAATACCGCTACGGCGATCCGCGCGATCACTCCGAGCCGGTCCGGTGTGCCACCGGGGCGCGGGGTGGCGAGCGCGCGAGCGACCGCGCCTGCCAGCAGCGCGACGACGAGGGCCGCGGCAATATTGGCGAGCAACGGCCAGGTGTCGGCCGCGGCGAGAGCGAGCGTCGTTATCGCGCCGGACACCGTCGCGAACAGCAGCACGACGGCACCGGTGACGGCGTAACTCGCGTGCTCGTGCCGGTCATCGAGTTCGGTGCCGGGTGCTGTCGCATCCTGCGTCCGCTCGAGATCTCCGCCGAGCCAGGCGACCATGCCGGTGACCGTCATGGGATCTCACATCCTCTACGTCCCAGTCATTGTGGCGAGCTTGGCGAAACTGTCACAGATTCGTTGTCACAGCGTGACAGGCCACGGCCCGACACACCGAGCACGGTCCTGCGTATGTGTTCAGGTTCACAAAGATTCGGTTGCCGGATGCCTCCCCACGAGCGGAAACGCTCCCGGCGCAGTCGAACCGAGCGGGTCGACCGCCTGATGGCACGCCGTGGACGGAGTTCGTCGCCGGTCGCGCCGAATCGAGCCGAGGTGAGGCAGTCGCCTGATTGGACTGCTGTGCGGCGTCTGTCGCTGGTCGCGCCGAATCGAGCGAAGGCGAGCCAGTCGCCTGATGGCACTGCCGACGAAGTCCGTCGCCGGTCGCGCCGGGCCGAGCGAAGGCGGGGCAGCCGCTTAACCTGGCACGGTGATTCGTTTCCGAGCGTGGAGGTCTGGATTGCGCGGTGGCCTGCTGGTCCTGCTGTCGGTGGCGCTGGTCGTGCTGGTTCCTGCTAGCGCTCTCGCGTCGC
The DNA here is from genome assembly GCF_046764895.1 of Nocardia sp. CWNU-33. Lineage (NCBI taxonomy): Bacteria > Bacillati > Actinomycetota > Actinomycetes > Mycobacteriales > Nocardiaceae > Nocardia > Nocardia sp. CWNU-33. Next base: position 248,760 of record NZ_JBKOQN010000003.1, read on the forward strand.
CTGTCGAGCCGCGCACCGGGTCACTGCACAGGCTCGTCGAGTTGGTGGTCGATCGGATCGACACCGCCGATGCGGTCGCTGCGGCGAAGTGGGCGACAGCGCAGCAGCTCGGAACAGCGCCGTCGATCGATGATCCGGGCCGCGAGGCCCAGGTCTACGACGATATGGCCCGCATCGGCGCCGGGCGCGACCTGCCCGAAAACTGGATCAGGCAGGTGTTTTCCGGCCAGATCGAGGCCAGCAAGATCGTCCAGCGCGGACTGGTCGCACGCTGGCGATTCGATCCGGCGGCGGCGCCTGCGGCCCCACCGGATCTGTCGAAGGTGCGCCCGCGGATCGATCGGCTCAACGTGGACATTGTCGAGCAGTTGGCCGCACAGCGCGACGAGCTGACCGCGCCCGACTGCATGGAAAGGCTTGCTCCCAGCGTTTTCGGTGTCCTGACCTCGGGGCGTGCCGACGCGCTGCACCAGGCCGCCCTGATTCGCGCCGTCGCCACCCTCTGCGCGCCATAGCCCGCGGACGGGTTTCGCTGCCGCGCTGATGCTTCGGTGTCGCTGTGTGGCGTAAAGCACTTCGGAATGATTGCTGGAAATGTGCTGAAAACCACAAAAAGCAAAAGAGTCCGGACGGTCGGATCGGGTTCTGTGCTTGTCATGACCCTGTCGGAAATGTCTCACCGGGTCCCTTGTCGAGTTAGCCGCCGACAAGGTGGTTTGCCCGCTGCGGAGCAGGGGAAATCATCTTCGATGCAGGTGAGGGCCGGTTCTGGCAGCGCGAGCTGCGCTATCGGCCAGGTCTGACCCGCCAGGTGTCGTTGGCTGGCACTCGGTGCCAGGGGATCGATCCCGCCAGGTTCGCTGCTTTACACTGGACAACGCGCACACGTGGAGGACCCCAATGAAGAAGCCCAGCTAGACCTGGTTATTAGTGCAACCTTGGTTGGTTGGGCCCTGGACCTGACTTATCGTTTGCTCTTACGTCGAACACAGAATGTTCGGCCACGATTGCCCGCTCGGGCACCTCACGCCGGTGCTCAGCCTAGTGGGCGAGCACCCGCACGGAGGTAAGGAACTCGTAAGCGTTCCGTTACCGCCGAGCACCCACTACGTAACACCAGCGGGTGGACAACTGGAGACGTGACTGCACGCCGGACCATCAGCGCGGCTGGATCCGGAACGTACGGGCGCAGTCTTGACGGAGGCATTCGACGAAAGGCCGTTTTTCACGCAGGCCAACCTCATCGAGGCCGACTTTCTTGAAGGCAGAGGCATGACGCAACTTCCTGGCCACAGGTCCCCTGGACCCATCGGGCTCTATGACCCGGCGAACGAACACGACGCCTGTGGTGTCGCATTCGTCGTCGACATGTACGGCCGCCGCAGCCGCGACATCGTCGACAAGGCTATTACGGCTCTGTTGAACCTGGAGCACCGTGGTGCCGCAGGCGCCGAACCCAATAGTGGTGACGGTGCAGGCATCCTGATCCAGATTCCGGACCGGTTCTTCCGCGCCGTGGTCGATTTCGAGTTGCCGCCGGAGGGCTCCTACGCCACCGGTATCGCCTTCCTGCCGCAGGCCCGCCGGGAGGCGACCAAGGCCGCCTACGGCCTGGAGCGGATCGTCGAGTCCGAGGGCCTCGCGGTCCTCGGCTGGCGCGATGTGCCCACCGACGAGTCCACCCTCGGCGCCCTGGCCCGCGACGCCATGCCCACCTTCCGGCAGATCTTCATCGGCTCTCCGAAGGGTGCGGCCGCGCAGTTGTCGGGCATGGATCTCGAGCGCCGCGCTTACGTCGTGCGCAAGCGGGTGGAGCACGAGCTCGGCAAGGCGGGTGCAGGCGAAGGCGCGGTCGGCAAGGAGTCGGTGTACTTCCCGAGCCTGTCCGGGCAGACCTTCGTCTATAAGGGCATGTTCACCACGCCGCAGCTGCGCGCCTTCTACCTGGACCTGCAGGACGACCGGATGGAGTCCGCCCTCGGCATCGTGCACTCCAGGTTCTCCACCAACACCTTCCCGTCGTGGCCGCTGGCGCACCCGTTCCGCCGGGTCGCGCACAACGGCGAGATCAACACCGTCACCGGTAACGAGAACTGGATGCGGGCCCGCGAGGCGCTGCTGCGCTCCGAGGTGTTCGGCACCAACGAGGCGGGCAACAACCGGCTCGAGAAGATCTTCCCGGTCTGTACGCCCGGGGCAAGCGATACGGCCCGCTTCGACGAGGTGCTGGAACTGCTGCACCTCGGCGGCCGCAGCCTGCCCCACGCGGTCTTGATGATGATTCCCGAAGCCTGGGAACGCAACGAGACGATGGACCCGCAGCGTCGGGCCTTCTACCGCTACCACTCGATGCTGATGGAGCCGTGGGACGGCCCCGCATCGGTGTGCTTCTCCGACGGCACCGTCGTCGGCGCCGTGCTCGACCGCAACGGTCTGCGCCCCAGCCGCATCTGGGTCACCGATGACGGCCTCGTCGTGATGGCCTCCGAGGTCGGTGTCCTCGACATCGATCCGGCGAAGGTGGTCAAGAAGGTCCGGCTGCAGCCCGGCCGCATGTTCCTTGTCGACACCTCGCAGGGCCGCATCGTCGGCGACGAGGAGCTCAAGTCGCAGCTGGCCGTCGAGCACCCGTATCAGCAGTGGCTCGACGCGGGCGTGACCAAGCTTGCCGACCTGCCCGACCGCCCGCACGTGCACATGTCGCACGACCGCGTGCTGATCCGGCAGCAGATCTTCGGATACACCAACGAAGAGCTGAACCTGCTGATCTCGCCGATGGCGAAGACCGGTCTCGAAGCGCTCGGCTCGATGGGAACCGACACCCCGATCGCGGTGCTCTCGTCGCGGCCGCGACTGCTGTTCGACTACTTCTCGCAGCTGTTCGCGCAGGTCACCAACCCGCCGCTGGACGCGATCCGCGAGGAAGTCGTCACCAGCCTGCGCCGGGCCATCGGTCCGGAAGCCGACCTGCTGAATCCGGGACCGGAGTCCTGCCACCAGATCACTGTGGCGTCGCCGATCCTGGACAACGACGAGCTGGCCAAGCTCGTGCACATCAATGACGACGGTTCGCAGCCCGAGCTGCGTTCGGTGGTCGTGCGCGGTCTGTACCAGGTCAAGCAGGGCGGCAAAGGCCTGCGCAAGGCGCTCGAGGCGATCAACACCCAGGTGTCGGCCGCCATCGACGGCGGCGCGCGGATCATCGTGCTGTCCGACCGTGAGTCCAACGAGAAGCTGGCGCCGATTCCGTCGCTGCTGCTGACCTCGTCGGTGCACCACCACCTGGTCCGCGAGCGCACCCGCACCATGGTCGGTCTCGTAGTCGAGGCCGGTGACGCCCGCGAGGTGCACCACATGGCCATGCTCGTCGGCTTCGGTGCGGGCGCGATCAACCCGTACATGGCCTTCGAGACCATCGAGGACATGCTCGAGCGCGGCGGACTCCAGGTCCCCGGCAGCACCGGTGATCTGGCCGCCGACTACCGCAAGGCGGTTGCGAACTACAACAAGGCCGCAAGCAAGGGTGTGCTGAAGGTGATGTCCAAGATGGGCATCTCCACCCTGGCCTCCTACACCGGCGCGCAGCTGTTCCAGGTCATCGGTCTGTCGCAGGACCTGGTGGACGAGTACTTCACCGGTCTGCGTTCGCATCTCGACGGCATCGGGCTCGACGAGATCGCCACCGATGTGGCCGCCCGCCACACCGTCGCGTTCCTGGAGAACCGCAACGAACGCGCGCACCGCGAGCTCGAAGTGGGCGGTGAATACCAGTGGCGGCGCGAGGGCGAATACCACCTGTTCAACCCGGACACCGTGTTCAAGCTGCAGCACGCGACCCGCACCGGTCAGTACTCGATCTTCAAGCAGTACACCAAGCTGGTCGACGACCAGTCCGAGCAGCTCGCCTCGCTGCGCGGCCTGTTCAAGTTCAACACCACCAACCGGGCCGCGATCTCGATCGACGAGGTCGAGCCTGCCGGCGAGATCGTCAAGCGGTTCTCCACCGGCGCGATGAGCTACGGCTCGATCTCCTCGGAGGCGCACGAGACCCTGGCGATCGCGATGAACCGCCTCGGCGGACGCTCGAACTCGGGTGAGGGCGGCGAAAGCCCGTCCCGCTTCGAGCCGGAGGAGAACGGCGACTGGCGGCGCAGTGCGATCAAGCAGGTGGCGTCGGGCCGCTTCGGCGTGACCGCGCACTATCTGACCAACTGCACCGATATCCAGATCAAGATGGCGCAGGGCGCTAAGCCCGGTGAGGGCGGCCAGCTTCCGGCGCACAAGGTGTACCCGTGGGTCGCCGAGGTACGGCACTCGACACCCGGCGTCGGCCTGATCTCGCCGCCGCCGCACCACGACATCTACTCGATCGAGGACTTGGCGCAGCTGATCCACGACCTGAAGAACGCGAACCCGCAGGCGCGGATTCACGTGAAACTTGTTGCGGAGCCTGGCGTCGGCACGGTTGCGGCCGGTGTGTCGAAGGCACACGCCGACGTGGTGCTGATCTCCGGCCACGACGGCGGCACCGGCGCCTCGCCGCTGACCTCGCTCAAGCACGCGGGTGGTCCGTGGGAGCTCGGCTTGGCCGAGACCCAGCAGACGTTGCTGCTCAACGGACTTCGCGACCGCATCGTCGTGCAGGTCGACGGCCAGATGAAGACCGGTCGCGACGTGATGATCGCCGCGCTGCTCGGCGCCGAGGAATTCGGTTTCGCCACTGCGCCTTTGGTGGTCTCGGGCTGCATCATGATGCGGGTCTGCCACCTCGACACCTGCCCTGTGGGTGTCGCGACGCAGAACCCGGTGCTGCGCGAGCGCTTCACCGGCAAGCCGGAGTTCGTCGAGAACTTCATGCTGTTCATCGCCGAAGAGGTTCGGGAACTGCTGGCGCAGTTGGGCTTCCGCACGCTCGACGAGGCCATCGGCCGGGTCGACATGCTCGACACCACCAAGGCCAAGCAGCACTTCAAGGCCAGCAAGCTGGACTTGTCGCCGATCCTCGACGACGTCGAGACGGCGTTCATGCGCCAGGACCGTCGCTGCACCAAGACGCAGGACCACGGTCTGGACAAGGCGCTGGACCAGCAGCTCATCACGCAGAGCCGCGATGCGCTCGAGCGTGGTCAGGCGGTGAAGTTCGAAACCAAGATCTCGAACGTGAACCGCACCGTCGGCACCATGCTCGGCCACGAGGTGACCAAGCTCTACGGTGGCGCGGGCCTGCCCGACGACACCATCGACATCACCTTCACCGGCTCCGCGGGCAACAGCTTCGGCGCCTTCGTCCCCGCCGGCATCACGCTGCGGGTGCTCGGTGACGCGAACGACTATGTCGGCAAGGGACTTTCCGGCGGCCACCTGGTGGTCCGCCCATCCCTGAACGCACCGGCCGAGTTCGTCGCGGAAGAGAACATCATCGCGGGCAACGTGATCCTGTTCGGCGCGACCAGCGGTCGGGCGTTCATCCGCGGCGTCGTCGGCGAGCGGTTCGCCGTGCGCAACTCGGGCGCCACCACGGTGGTCGAGGGTGTGGGCGATCACGGCTGCGAGTACATGACCGGTGGTCGGGTCGTCATCCTCGGTGAGACCGGCCGCAACTTCGGCGCAGGTATGTCCGGCGGTGTCGCGTTCGTCTACAACCCGAACGGCACCTTCGAGGCCAGGCTCAACCCCGAGCAGGCCGACGCCGTCGAGCAACTGTCAGGTGACGATTTCACCTGGCTGCGCGACATCATCACACAGCACCGTGATCAGACGGGTTCCGCTGTTGCCGACCGCATTCTGAGCGATTGGTCGCAGCAGGTGAACCACTTCGTGAAGGTCATGCCGCGGGAGTACAAGAAGGTTCTGCTCGCGATTTCCGAGGCCGAGAAGAACGGCACCGACGTCGACGAAGCGATTATGGAGGCAGCACGTGGCTGACCCGCAAGGATTTCTGAAGCACACCAAGCGGGAGCTGCCGACGCGTCGTCCGGTTCCGCTGCGTCTGATGGACTGGAAAGAGGTCTACGAGCAGGGGTACCCGAAGGAAACCCTTCAGCGTCAGGCCAGCCGGTGCATGGATTGCGGTATTCCGTTCTGTCACAACGGCTGTCCGCTGGGCAACCTGATCCCGGAGTGGAACGACCTGGTCTACAGGGGCCAGTGGCGTGAGGGCATCGACCGGCTGCACGCGACCAATAACTTCCCGGAGTTCACCGGGCGGTTGTGCCCTGCGCCGTGCGAGGCGTCCTGTGTCCTCGGCATCAACCAGGACCCGGTGACGATCAAGCAGGTCGAGATCGATCTCATCGAGAACGCCTTCGACGAGGGCTGGGTGACCCCGGTCTACCCGACCCGCATCACCGGCAAGAAGGTCGCCGTCGTCGGTTCCGGTCCGGCCGGTCTGGCCGCCGCGCAGCAGCTGACCCGCGCGGGCCACACCGTGACCGTGTTCGAGCGCGCCGACCGCATCGGCGGTCTGCTGCGCTACGGCATCCCGGAATTCAAGATGGAGAAGCGCTTCATCGACCGCCGGATCGCGCAGATGGAGGCCGAGGGCACCATCTTCAAGGCCGGCGTGAACGTCGGTGTCGACATCACCGCCGAGCAGCTGCGTGAGCGGTTCGACTCGGTGGTGCTCGCCGGTGGCGCGACGCTCGCGCGTGACTTGCCGATTCCGGGTCGCGACCTGAACGGCATCCATCAGGCGATGGAATTCCTGCCGTGGGCCAACCGGGTGCAGCTCGGTGACGACGTCACCGACGCCGACGGCCTGCCCCCGATCCACGCCAAGGGCAAGAAGGTCATCATCATCGGTGGCGGTGACACCGGCGCCGACTGCCTGGGCACGTCGCACCGGCAGGGCGCCGAGAGCATCCACCAGTTCGAGATCATGCCGCGTCCGCCGGAGGAACGTGCCTCGTCCACTCCGTGGCCGACCTACCCGCTGATGTACCGGGTTTCCTCGGCGCACGAAGAGGGCGGCGAGCGGGTGTTCTCGGTGAACACCGAGCGTTTCGTCGGCGCCGACGGCAAGGTCACCGGCCTGGAGGCCCATGAGGTCAAGATGGTCAACGGCCGCTTCGAGAAGGTCGACGGCACCGACTTCACCCTCGAGGCCGACCTGGTCCTGCTGGCCATGGGCTTCACCGGTCCCGAAAAGCCGGGCCTGCTCGAAGGTCTCGGCGTCGGCTACGACCAGCGTGGCAATGTCCAGCGTGACAAGAACTGGGCGACCAACATCCCCGGCGTCTTCGTCGCTGGTGATATGGGCCGCGGCCAGTCCCTGATCGTCTGGGCGATCGCCGAAGGCCGCGCCGCCGCGGCCGCCGTCGACAAGTTCCTGGAAGGCGAAACCGCGTTGCCCGCGCCCATCACCCCCACGATGGTCGCGCAGCGCTGAGTAAATAGACCCGTCTCTTACCGGAGCGGAAGGCGCCTGTGGATTGCGAAATCCACAGGCGCCTTTGTCGTCCGGTGCCGTGTGCTCGACATTTGCTACTGCCGTCGCGGTGACTGTCCATGTGGCGCAGGCGAACCAGGCGGCGGCTATATGCGGCTGCCTCGCCTTCGCTCGGCCCGGCGCGGCGGCTGCCTCGCCTTCGCTCGGCCCGGCGCGGCGGCTGCCTCGCCTTCGCTCGGCCCGGCGCGGCGGCTGCCTCGCCTTCGCTCGGCCCGGCGCGGCTGTCGACGGACTGCGTCCGGCAGTGCCAATTTGATGGGGCGGGAATCGGACACGCCTGCTGGTTCGAATGGCGTTGACGAGGCCGTGGCCCTATTGTGATCTTCGGTGTGCCTCGAATCTTGGGATGTGGATTGCGTAGCGTACGTCATGCTGGCGGGTGATTTTCGTTCACCCGACGTGCACTGGAACGACATCCGCCGAGGTCAGCATAGGTAGTGACAACTTGTCGGGATTTTGCTCCCGCGGGAGCAAAGGTTGAACTGGAGCAGTATGCAGTTGAAGAAAGTTGCCGCGGGTCTCGGTGTGTGCGCGGCGATGGCGTCTGGTTTGGTCTTCGGTAGCGGTTCTGTAACGGCCGATCCAGGGTGCCCAAGTCTGTACGTCGTTGCCATACCCGGCACCTGGGAGACCGGTCACGACAAGAAACCACAGCCCGGCATGCTGTCCGGTGTCACCAATGGGCTACCCCGTTCCACCGATGTCGACTACGTGACCTACGCCGCGACCGCGTTCCCGTGGGAAGGCGATGTCTACGGCGCCTCGAAGAAGGAAGCGACCGACAAGGCTCGCGGACTCGTCGGCGCGATGGGACAGCGTTGCGCAGGCACCAAGATCGCCCTCGTCGGATACAGCCAGGGTGCGGACGCGGCCGGTGATCTCGCGGCCGAAATCGGCACGGGCCTCGGCGTTGTGTCGCCGGACCGGATCGCGGGCGTCGGCCTGATCTCCGACCCGCGTCGCTCGCCCACCGATGTTCAGGTCGGCCCGCCCGCCGCGGGTGCGGGCGCGGGCGGCCCGCGCGTCGGCGGTTTCGGCTGGGTCAGCGACCGCACCAGGACCATCTGCGCGACCGATGATCTCTACTGCGCCACCGCCTCCGACGACTTCGTGACCCGATTCGCGGGTTGGCTGGCCCAGACCTCCGACGCGAATCCTGCCAACATCTGGCGCTACCAGCTCGAAGCGGGCGCGATCATGAACGACCTGATGGCGCGTGGCGGTGTGCCGCTGTTGCAGTCGCAGCTCACCGACTCCGCCAACCAGCAGCGGGCCAAGGAGCTCGAGGAGTTCTACAAGTCGCAGGCCCACACGCTCTACGGCAGCTACTCGGTGGGTGGCGGCCAGACCGCCGTCTCCTGGATGCACAACTGGATCGCGGGCATGGCCTGATCTCGAGCAAGAAACACTGAAGGCCACCTTCCGCGCGGGAGGTGGCCTTCAGTGTTTCGATTGCTAGCTGCTACCTGCCGAACCGGTCGGCGGCAGCACCCGATTGAACTGATGCGGCCCGTTGCCAGGGCCGGGATGGTCGCCGCGTTCACGGAACTCTGCCCGCGGCCCATCCGGACGCGGCCGATCAGGGAAGTCGTGACCGCCGCGCGGGCCATTGATTTCCGTTCCTTCCTGGACGGCTTCGCCCGATACCGCCTGGACCTGCGCGGTGCCGGCGGAGTCTGGAGTCTCGGCGGACGCGGTGACCGCCAGCGTGGCGAGTGGAACGGTGACCAGCGCGCCGGCCACCGCCACTCGGGCGAGGCGACGCCTGAACGAGATCGGTGTCTTGGTGAGCAACACGGAATTCCTTTCTCTCGGACCGTGAGTCGCGGTGCGGCGGCTCACCGGTTCCATAGAAGGTTCCGACGCTGGGATGCTGGTGCGATCGCACTGGCAATCGCCTGTGAGTGCCTGTGAGACGAAGGCCGAATGCTCATTCCCGCGCAGCGATGTTGCGCGGCAACAGATCCCAGACATGACCGTTCTCGTTGACGGTCGCCGCGGTGCGGCGGCCGGTGCGCGAATACAGGATTCGGGTGATCGAGCAGTAGTCGATCGGAAAGGTCAGCGGCCGCGCCAGGTCGAGCACTTCCTGCAGGATCACATTGATCACGCCGCCGTGCGCGAAGACCGCGACCGTGTCGGCGGGATCGGTGGCCGAGGCGATCTCGAGGACGGCGTCGCGCACCCGGGTGCGGAAGGCGTCGGCGTCGACCTGCTCGGGCAGCTGACCGGCCTTGATGCGTTCGTAGGCGGCCCGGAACTCGATCTTGGCGTCCTCGATCGGAATGTAGGCGGGCAGGTCGCGATCGTATTCCGCGAGGTCGTCGATGATTTCGACATCGAGACCCAGCTTTGCGGCGGTCGGTGCGGCCGTGTCGCGGGCGCGCCGCTGCGGGCTGCTCACTACGCGGCTGATCCGATGGTGGCTCAGCGCCGCGGGCACCCGCTCGGCCTGCTCGAGTCCGACGGCGGCCAGTTCGGGATCAGCCGGGCCGTCGGCGTTCATGACCCGAAGCGGTTGGGCGTGACGGACGAGAATCAACTGCACACAGCCCACTCTGCCGTATCGGCTACGCTCGGCGGAGGCCGGGCGATCCCGGCGGCGGCTTACGGGGCCGCCCTTGCCGCGCACTGCACGCCCGAACCGTACAGCCACGAAGGGCCCGGGTCGCGGCGAGCGACCCTGGTCCTGTCGTCTGGGTACCGACTACCGGTCGGTGCGGTCAGTTCTGATTCTTGCGGTTCTTGAGAAGGTAGATGCCGCCGATGATCAGCGCGACGACGAGCAGGCAGCAGATGCCACCGAAGATCAGTCCGCCGTAGCTCTTCTTCTTTTTCTTGGCCGCGTAATCCAGCGCCTGGGTCCACGTGTCGCCCGCGGCCCAGGTGTCGGGGCTCGCCCACACCGTATGGTCCAGCAGACTCGCGTTGGTCAACAGGTCTAGGTACATATGCATCCCCATCTCTCCGGTATCGGCCTCCTCCCGGGGCCGAATGTCCAAGATTAGCGGGCAAATCGGGCACATGTGAAGCTCAGCGCGGCTTCACCAGCGGGAAGGGCAAGGTTTCACGAATGCTGCGACCGGTGATCAGCATGACGATCCGGTCCACACCCATCCCGAGTCCGCCGGTCGGCGGCATCGCGTGCTCGAGCGCCTGCAGGAATTCCTCGTCGAGTTCCATCGCCTCCGGATCGCCGTTGGCCGCGAGCATCGATTGCTCGGTGAGCCTGCGGCGCTGCTCGACCGGATCGGTGAGTTCGCTGTAGGCAGTACCGAGTTCGACGCCCCACGCGACCAGGTCCCAGCGCTCTGTCACCCCGGGAATGCTGCGGTGCGCCCTGGTCAACGGCGACACCGAGGTGGGGAAGTTGATGTAGAAGGTCGGCTCCTCGGTATGGGATTCCACCAGGTGCTCGTACATCTCCAGCACCACCTGCCCAGTGTCCCAGCCGTGCTGGTAGGGCACATGCGCCTTATCGCACAGCTCCCGCAGCTGCGCCAAGTCCGTCTCCGGGGTGATCTCGGTACCCAGCGCGTCGGACACCGCGCCGTGCACGGTCTTCACCGCCCAGTCACCGGAGATGTCCACCTGCTCGAATGAGCCGTCCGGGTTGGGCCGCAGCGCCACCGCCGCGCCATTGGCCGCCACGGCGGCGTTCTGGATGAGCTGACGGCAGACGTGCATCATCCGCTCGTAGTCGCTGTGTGCCTCGTAGGCCTCGAGAATGGTGAACTCGGGATTGTGGCTGAAGTCGACGCCCTCATTGCGGAAGGTGCGGCCCAGCTCGAACACCTTCTCCATACCGCCGACGCACAGTCGCTTGAGATAGAGCTCGGGCGCGATCCGCAGGTAGAGATCCAGGTCGTAGGCGTTGATGTGGGTGATGAACGGCGTGGCGTTCGCACCGCCGTGCACCTGCTGCAGGATCGGGGTCTCCACCTCGAGATAACCCCAGCCGTGCAACGAATCCCGCAGTGATCGGACCACCGCGCTGCGCTTGGCGAGCACCTCGCGGGCCTCCGGGTTGATCGCCATGTCGACGTAGCGCTGACGCACCTTCGCCTCGGGATCGGCGAGCCCTTTCCACTTGTCCGGCAACGGATGCAGGCATTTGCCGATCATCCGCCAGTCCGCGGCGAGCAGCGAGAGCTCACCGCGACGGCTGCGCCCGATCTGCCCGCTGATCTCGATCAGATCGCCGAGGTCGAAGAACTCGGTGAATTCGGCGCTGTGTTCGGCGCCGACGCGATCGCGATCGATGACCAGTTGGATGTCGTCGGTCCAGTCGCGCACCACCGCGAAGATCACGCCGCCGTAATCGCGGATGCGCAGCAGCCTGCCGCATACTCGGACGGTGGTGCCGCGCGGCGACCGGCGGGCGGCGGCGACGGTGTGGGTGGGCGGATAGGCGACCGGATATGCGTCCACCCCGGCGTCGGTGAGCCGGGCCAGCTTGTCCATCCGCACCCGCACCTGCTCCGGACGGCGATGGCCTGGCTCCGCGGTCTCGATGTCGGCCAGGGCCGGCGGGCTGCCGTCGGGATGCAGTCCGGTCAATGTCGGTGGCACCGCGCTATAGACGCCGGTGTGCGTCACGGTCTCGGGTTCCTTGCCGAACCGCGGTAGGAAGCCCTCGGCCAGTGCGCTGGCCACCGCCACGCGCGGCAGCTGCCTGCGCTCCTCGAACAGGAAGAACCGGGGCACCCAGTTCGGCTGGTACTTCACATTCGACCGGTACAGCGCCTCCAGCTGCCACCATCGCGAAAAGAACAGCAGCACACCACGCCACAGCCGCAGGATCGGCCCTGCGCCGATGCGCCCGCCTTCCTCGAAGACCGAACGGAAGACCGCGAAGTTGAGCGAGACCTTGGTAATGGCGTGCTGTTCGGAGGTCAGCGCCAGCTGGGAGATCATCAGCTCCATCACGCCGTTGGGGCCTTGGGGGTCGCGGCGCATCAGCTCCAGGGAGGCACCGGAGCGCCCCCACGGGACCAGCGACAGCATGCCGAGTACGCGATCCTGACCGTTGACCGCCTCGACCAGCAGACAGTCGCCGTCGAGCCGGTCGCCGAGCCTGCCGAGCGCCATGGAGAAACCGCGTTCGGTCTCGGTGTCGCGCCAGGCGTCCGCGCGGGCGATCACCTGCTTCATCTCCTCGGGAGCAATCTCACGCTGCCGGCGAATCCGCACATGTATTCCGTGCTTGCGCAGGCGATTCGCGGCCTGACGGACCTGTTTCATCTCGGGGCCTGCCAGCGAGAAAGTTCTGGTGTCGAGGATGGCTTCATCACCGAGACGCAGCGCAGAAAGCCCGGCCCTCCGGTACGCCGTCGCGCCGAATTCGCTGGCACCCATAACCGCTGGGGCCCAACCGAATTGATCGGCAAGTTGCAGCCAGGCATCGATCGCCTGCGGCCATGCCTCCTTGACACCGATCGGGTCGCCGCTGGCAAGACAGACACCGAGCTCCACCCGATAGGTGACCGCGGCCTTGCCGCTGGGCGCGAAGACCACCGCCTTGTCGCGGCGGGTCGCGAAGTAGCCGAGGGAATCCTCGACGCCGGAATGCTCCAGTAGTCCGCGGATCGCGGATTCATCGGTGCCGGTCATCGCGTTCGCCGCGCGCTGCGAGCGCAGCAGGATGATCACCGCGGCCAGTAGCGCGATCGCGCCGAACAAACCGAGCAGGAAGTTGACGAACGCGCGCGGGTGGCCGTCGAAATGTTCGTTGTCGACAAGCACCGCGGCGGTGACGCGATAGACCGCCCACGCGGGCCGCTGCCCGCCCTGGGGCAGCGAACCGGGGAACAGCTCTACCAGACCCCAGCCGAGCAGGCAGCCGATCGCAAGACCACCGAGCAGCACCCCGAGCGCCTTCAGCCCCGCTCCGCGGCGCACCTTGGTGTAGAACTCGCGCCAGGCGCCGATGAGCACACCGATCGCGAGCACATGCAGCACCATCGCCACCAGCGCGTCGATCTCGCCGTCATTGATGAAATCGACCACGTTGGACAGCGTGTACAGCGTGAGATAGCCGACAAGCAACCACCAGGCGATGCGCTTGCGACTGGCCAACGCGCCCGCGAGCAGGCCGACGACTAGCGCCCACATGAGGTTCGTGTCGGGAGCGTCGAAGTAGTAGGCGTCGATGTAGCGGCGCGGTATGTGCGTCAGATAGCGCAGCGCGGGCGACAGGCTCCACAGGAAACACAGCACGGCGAAGACACCGAGGATCATTCCCGCGATGTGCGGGACCTCCCTGAGCCGGCCGTGTCCGCGATGTGGCACGGGTGGGGTCGGTCTGCCCGCGGGTGGTTCGGTTTCGATCTGGTGCTCGGCGTGCGTGGAGGTCACCGAACCAGTGTGTACGGTGTCACGGCATCGATGCTCCAAGATCGCCCGGGCATGTCGGTTATGGGCGCGTCATACGTGCGTGTCAGTCGTCACGATGGGGGGTTGGCGTTTCGTTGTTTCCGGGCGAAGGGTAAGGATGTACCCATGTCCGATCCAGTCGATGTGCCGATCGATGACGACGTCATTCGACTCGGCCAGTTCCTGAAGCTGGCCAACCTGATCGAGTCCGGCTCGGAGGCCAAGACGGTCATCGCCTCCGGTCTGGTCCGGGTGAACGACGAGGTCGAGCTGCGTCGTGGCCGCCAACTGCACCCCGGCGACGTGGTCACCATCGCCGGTCACAGAGCTCGCGTGGCAGGCGAGTGACCGGTTCCCCGGCCGGGTCAGTCCTCCGCGCGGACCACGACGCCGTCGTGGTCGCTGTAGAGCATGTCGCCTGGGGTGAAGGTGATGCCGCCGAACTCGAGCGGGACGTCCCGATCGCCGCTGCCGGTCTGGGTGCTCTTGCGCGGGTTGGTGCCGATGGCCTTGATGCCGATCTCCAGCGTGCGCAGAATCGCTGAATCGCGCACTGCACCGTTGACGATGACACCGGCCCAGCCGTTGGCAACGCCGCGGCCGGCGATGATGTCGCCGACCAGCGCGGTGTGCACACTCGCGCCGCCGTCGACGACCAGTACCCCGCCATTGCCCGGTTCGCTCAGCGTTTGCTTGACCAGTAGATTGTCCTGGAAGCAGCGGATCGTGGTGATTCGCCCGGAGAATGTCGCGTGGCCACCGAACTGAATGAACTGCGTGTCGCAGCTGCGAATCTCGGGGCCGATTTCATCGGCGAGATCGGCGGTGGCAACAACGTTCTGCGATTCGGTCACTGCGTTATTTTTGCAGCGCCTGCGGCGCTGCGTGTTCGCGGCCCCCTCAGGCTTGCGTCCGAGCGGCCGAGACTCGCGCCTGCGGCGCATGCGCTTCGCCCACTCGGACGCAACCCGGGCCGCGAACTGGCGCTCGTAAGACTCGCGCGTGGTGGCTGGGTAGCTCGATCGTTACCGGTGTCCGTGCCGCAGCTCGTAGAGATCCCGATCATGCTCGGAGATCTTCCCGTGATCTACGAGTTCCGGATCCAAACCATGCTGGACCAGCCGGAAGCGCCGCCATACATAGCCGAGTGCGACCGTGAATATGACCAGCGGAACGATCATCATCACGATGAGGCCGATCTTCAGTGGCATTGGGCCGGGGAACAGCAACACCAGGGCGAAGAACGGGATGATCGGTCCCAGAAACCGGACGAGATAGCGTTCCATGGCCCCGTGGCCGACGAGGTCGCGGATAACCCACTCGTGCAGCTCCTCGGGGAGCTCGAGGCCCAGATCGTAGGTGATCCGCTGCCGTATCGTGGGAGTCTTCATAGATCCAGGCTATGCCTGTGGTATAGGTCACTGCCAGTTTTCCGTGGCAACTCGGCAAACTTCAGGCGCGCCCGTGCCTGCGTTCGTAGGCCTGTCGTTCGGCCTCGCCACGGCGGCGGGCATCGGAGTCGGCGAGACTCGGATCGAGGCCGTGTTTGATCAGGCGGCTGCGCCGGTAGACATACATCAGCGCGATCGTGAAGTAGATCAGCGGCAGATACAACAGCGCCATCATGGCCAAGCCCATCCACTTCGGGCCGGGTACCAACAGAAACAGCATGAGCACCGGAATCACCGGGAGCAGAAACCGCATCAGATAGCGACGCGCGGCCCCCTGCCCGGTCAGATCGTCGCGCACCCACTCCGACATCGACGCGGGCAGCGTTCGACCGCAGGCGTAACCGATCCGCTGCGGGAAGGTCGGGGTGGTGCGTTCAGGCATAAACTCAGCATCCTCGGTGGTGAGCAGGCCGGACAAGTTGGGCACCCGACCCGATGGGCCGGGCGCAGGGCATATCGGAACTCAGCTCTGCCTGCTCGCGTGGAATTCGGCGATCTGAGTGGTCAGGTTGTGCGTGGAGTGCTTGACGGCGAGCTTCACGAACGGCTCGATGGTCTTACCGAGGACGCGTCCGGCGAGACCGCCGGGGACGCGGTACTCCACGATCGCATCGACGGTGCATGTCGCCTCGCCCTTGTCGTGGAACAGAAAAGTGGATTCGATCTCGAAACCCTTGATCGACTTCACCGCGAT
This sequence comes from Nocardia sp. CWNU-33, assembly GCF_046764895.1. NCBI lineage: Bacteria > Bacillati > Actinomycetota > Actinomycetes > Mycobacteriales > Nocardiaceae > Nocardia > Nocardia sp. CWNU-33. The sequence goes on from NZ_JBKOQN010000003.1 coordinate 264,727, forward strand.
CGCGGCGTGCTCTTCCCAACGCACGACCTGGATGCGCGAATGCAGCGTGGCGGGTCCGAGCTTGATGACGCCGTCGAAGGTCGCGCCGACGCCCTCGACCTGGTCGGTGACCGGGGTGAATTCGTGGATCTCGGAGATGAACCGCGGCAGATTGCGGTAGTCGTTGACATAGGCGAAAGCGGTTTCGGCCGACGCCGTGCAGTCCTCGACGATTTTCACTTCGGTCATGAAGTCACTGTAACTGCGGCGTGCTCGGCCTACCTGGTCACGCTGTCACGGCCAGTGTCGCGGCCAGCCCGAACGCCAGCGCCATCACGCCGACCTCGAGCACGGCCCTGCGCAATGACGCCTCGGCGGTCATCCGATGGTCCGCAGCGCGCCGCACCCAGCTGCGCCGCCACCACCAGCCGAGCGTGAGCAAGCCAACCAGCACAAGGGTTTTCGCGAGCAGGATGCGGCCGTAGCCGGTCGTCACGAACGGTGCAGGCCCGCCGATCCGCACCAGCCCGTTGACGACCCCGGTGGTCGCCACCGTCGCGATCAACGGCAGCGCCACTGCCGAATACCTCGGTAGCGTGACCGCCCATTCGCCACGGGTGCGCACCACCAGTGCGAGCGCGACCAGCATCCCGAACCAGGCCGCCGCGGCCAGCGCGTGCACCGCGCCGAGCACCGAACCGAACGGCTGCTGCGACATGTGCCCGGTGATCGGCCGCAGCGCCAGCGTCACGGCCGCGAATACGAGCACGAGATCGGTCGATGCGGCGTCGGGTCGGCGGAAGGCCAGCGCGCAGTAGCAAGCGATCGAGAGGGTGCCGACCAGGATCGCGATGCCGACCTGTCCGCCGCTGATCTCGACAAGGAAGGTACCGAACTGTCCGCCGCCCAGGCGTGTCACCGGAACCCCGACGATGTCGGCGGCCTCGAAGGCGAGCACCGCGAGCTCGGCCGCGCACCAGATGCCTGCCAGCACGGCGAGCAGCCGCCACGGCGGCTGCGCTCGCGGATGCACCCGGGGGAGCGCGGCAAGCCCCAGCACGGTCGCACCCGTGCCGTCCGCGATCACCCGGACGCCGCCCTCGGTCGGTATCGGCGCCGGGATGTCCAACGCCCAGGCGAGCAACACCCCGAGCAGGCCGGCCGGGACGGCCAGCAGCAGCATCCGCGCGTCCCGGCCGCCGGTCGTCACACCGCTCACGGTTGTTTCCGGCTCCTGCCGCCGAACAGCGCGAACGCCAGGCCGCCGCCGAACAGCAGGACCGCGCCGACGATGAACACCCACAACGGAATACCGTTCGAGCCGCCGTCGTCGGCCGCGCCGCTTTTGGCGCCCGGCTTCGGCCCGGGGACGCCGTTGCCTGCCTTACTGAGGGTGAACTTCCTGGTTCCGCTCACCGGATGGCCGTCGGCGGAAGTCACCCGGTAGGCGATGGTGTACTCGCCGACCGGGCCGAGCTCACCCACCTCGACGCTGACCGACTTGCCCGCGACGGTCGGTGTCCCCTTCGACCACAGGTTGCCGTCCGGGCCGACGACGGTCAGCGACGGGAAGCTGGTCTGCAGGTCCTCGTTGAAGGTGACGCTGACCCGTGCCGGGCCCGCGTCGATAGTCGAACCGTCCTCCGGTGAACTGCCGGTGGCCGCCGAGTGCGCGGCGGCGGTGCCTGCGGCGGCCAGCCCGACGCCGAGCAGCAGCAGACCCGCGACGAGTGCGGTGAGCAGGCGGCGCGCCGTGGTCATGAGCGTCGTCCGCGGATCACGTTGCCGAGGCCGAGTGCGACACCGAGCAGACCGAGCGCGAGGCCGATGCCACCGAGCCACCTGGCAGTGCTGTCATCGGCGTCGACGGATTCCTGGTCCGCGGCTTCGGCGGTCGACCCGTGCTCGTCTTCGCCGGCCTTCGCGGCCGCGAGGGTGATGCTCGGGGCCGGATGCTCCGGCTCCGAGCCGTCGCTGCCCATCGGCTGATCCCAGTTGACGACCTTGCCATCGCTGTAGGTCTGCTTGGCCGGGAAGCTCAGCTTCTCCTGTGCGGGCAGTGGGCCGATCGAGAGGACGAATCGCTGGAACTGGCCGGGCCCGACGCCGGGTGCGCCCGGGTCTGCGGTCCAGGTGACGGCGGTGATCTCCGACTTCTCGTTGCGCTCGATCTTGGAGCTCCAGCCGGGCATGGGCTCGGTGCGCGCGCTCTTGGGGGCGGGCAGGGTCACGGTGAGCGCGGTGGTGCTCGCGGTCTCCGATTCGGTCGGCACCTTGAAGGTGACCACCGAATATCCGCCCTGTTGGGCGCCGGGTGCGTCGGCGGTGACGTGCGCTGCCGCGGTGCCGCTGGTGACCATGACCAGGCCCGCGGCGACCGCGGTCGTGCAGGACGCACGCAAAAGGGAACTACGCATGGGACGAAAGGCTTTCTCTCCGAAGGAAAATGGTGCGAGCGGGTCAGGCGGGCACCGGTGGCGCGCGCGGACCGATCGCGCCGTTCGGATGAAAGCGGTAGTGCCGCAGGCCGGGATCGGGCCAGCGGGCCTGGTCGGTGCTCCGGGCGCGGCGCGGCGCGGTAAGCACCGTCCGGAGCGCGCCGGACGCCATCGCATAGAGCCGCTCGGCCGACACGATCAGCGCCGCACAGCCGAGCGTCGCGACGACATGCGCGGCGAGCATCCAGCCGGTGGGCAGCGCGGCCGTGGGCAGCTGGATGGATGTGCCGACGCCGGAATCGTGACCGTGGCCGAGCAATCCGGACAGCACCCAGTGGCCTGCCAGTTGTCCGCCCGCGAGCACACCGAGCAACCCGATGGGGCGGCGCGCGATCGGCGACCTAGCGCTGGCGCATCCGACCGAGGCGGCGATGAGCAGCATCAGCGCCGCCTCCGCCGAATCCGGATAACCGCCACCGGCCGGACCGTGTGCGGCTATCGCGAGCGCACCGACCACGAGGCCGACCAGGCAGCCGCGCAGGCTGCCGGTGATCGGACCGGTGCGCATCGCGGGTGGGAGGTCAGCCCACGCCGAGGCGCGCCAAGACGTCCGCCTCGATCCCGGACAACTCGGTGGAGATCGACGCGTGCACAGCGCGGCGGCGCGGCGTGGGCATTTGCTCCGCGGTCCGCACGGCGGCGGTCAGATTGTCGAGCCGATCCTGCGTGGCCTTGACGAAGGTCTTGCCGTCGCCATTCTTGCTGTCGCCGATCGTGCCAAGTGCGCCTTCGGCATTGGCGATACGGGCCTGGAGCTTGGCGCCGTGACCGCTGAAATCGCCCAGCTGTTCGATGCCGATGCCGAGCTGGTGGGCGCGACGGTTATCGATCTGACCGCGAATCAATGTCGCGGCGCGATAGGCCAGCGGCGCGAGGACGGGGATCAGCACGCGGGCCACCCCGAGGTATTTGCGAACCTGGCCGGCGCTGAACGGATCCCGCTCGGCCTTCGCGGCCAGCTTCAGTGCGGCCTTCTCTTCGGCCTGCAGCGCGGAGATCTGTGCTTTGGCGACCTTGCGCTGGGTGCGGGCCTCGGCGCGACGGGCTTTGCGATCGTTCTTCGCGCCGAGTTTGGCCTCCAAGCCGGCCTTGTGCTTGAGGGCTTTCGCCTCGGCCTTGCGGCTCGGGCGCCGCTTGCGCTTCGTGAACAACCCCATCGAAGGCCCTCCGTCATGCTGGTTTGCCATGGCAGTACGACGTCGGGGAACGCCCGTCCGCCCCATGTCACGTTTGTCGCTACCCTAGCTTGTGTCCGATGTGCCGCGCCTGCGGCACGGCGTGTTCCCGGCCCCCTCGGTCTGGCTTCCGAGCGGCCGAGACGCGGGCCTGCGGCGCCTGCACGAGTGTCGGACATTCGTCCGCCCAGGGGCGCCTCCCGGCCTTGCCCACTCGGCAGCACGAGGATCGCGAACGGACGCTCACAAGATTCGCACCGTCGTGGTCGAGATGTGGGCCGAGCTCATTCGCCACGGGGCCGGTGGGGACTCTGTGCAGGTCGGTCATGCGATTCGCGGAGTTGTCGGGGGTAGGGACCATACTGCATACGTGTATTCGGGCATCGGCGATCGCAACGGTCGCAATCACGAGGGCGGCCATCGTGACGGCACAGCCGACGATCGGCCGCGCGATGCCACGGCGGCTTTCGTCGATGCCAGGGCGCTGATCGGGTGTCGGCATCGGCTGCATCTCAACGCGGCTCATCCGGAGATGCTGACCGGTGTGAGCGAGGATGCCGGGGTTCGGCAGCGGCGCGAGGCCGCCTCGGCGCACCGGACGCAGGTGCGAGAAGCGCTGATCGCGGCAGCTCCGGACAGTTGGCTGGTGATCGACCCGACGCTGCGCGCGGGAGAGCGATCCGAGGCGACGCTGCGTGCGTGTGCCGCAGGGACGCACCATATTTGGGGCGGATTGTTGCCGCAGGAGCCCGACACCGGCCGACGCGGCGGCTCGGAGATCCTGCTGCGCGACCTGGACCGCGGCGGCTACATCCCGGTGATTGTGGTCAACCACAAGGTGACCGACCCGCGTCAGCCCGAGCCCGCCGACTTCCATCCGACCACCTCGGATCTGTATCACTGGGATCCGCAACCGGATCCGCATCGCAAACTGCGTCAGCAGCCGCGCGATCAGCAGCGTCTCGCGCACCTCTATCGGATGCTCCAGCGCCACGGACTGGCCAGCCCGGCCCTGGTCGGCGGCGTGATCGGGTATCACTTCGACCGCATCCTCGTGCACGATCTCGGCCTGCTGCTCGCCGATTACGACCGGCGCTACGCCGACCGGATCGCGGTGGTCCGCGGCGAATCGCCGACGGTGCCCTCGAAGGTGCCCGAGTGCAGGCAGTGCCCGTGGTGGAGCCGGGGTGCCGCCGGCGAGGGCAGCGCCGAGGGCGTCAGCTGTGAGGGCTGGTTGACCGACCATCGGGACGTGAGCCTGGTGGCGCCGGGTTCGCGCGCGGAGGTGCTGCGCGGGCACGGCGTGCAGACCATCGACGATCTGGCCGCCTGGGTCGGCGACGATCCGGAGGACTGGCAGCACGGACCGTTCGACGAAGCCGTGGTGACCGCACGAGCGTGGCTCGCCGGTGCGCCGCTGGTCCGCAAGGTCGACAAGGTGTGGGTGCGCCGAGCCGATGTCGAGGTGGATGTAGACCTGGAGAGCTTCCAGGAATACGGCGCCTACCTGTGGGGCACGCTGCTCGACGGGCAGTATCGGCCGTTCGTCACCTGGGATCCGCTGCCGACCGAGGACGAGGGCCGCTCTTTCGGCGAGTTCTGGACCTGGCTGATGACGGTGCGCGCCGAGGCCGCCACGGCGGGGAAAACCTTTGCCGCCTACTGCTATTCGCGCACCGCCGAAGACAAGTGGCTCTACGAGTCGGCACGCCGGTTCGCCGGGCGACCCGGGGTGCCGACGGTCGACCAGGTGCGCGCGTTCGTCGACGGGCCACAGTGGGTGGACATGTTCCAGGCCGTCTCCGACCAGTTCATCTGCCCGAACGGCAAGGGTCTGAAGAAGATCGCACCGGTCGCGGGTTTCGCATGGCGCGATCCCGAGGCGGGTGGCGAGGCGTCGATGAGCTGGTATCGGCGCGCCGTCGGCTACGACAGCGAACCCGACCTCGGTCAGCGCACCCGGCTGCTGGAATACAACGAGGACGATGTGCGGGCCACCATGGTGTTGCGCGAGTGGATGCACCCGCGCGAACCCGGTCCGCACAGCGCAGACCTCGAGGTTCCTGCGCTCGCCGATTTCGGGCGTCGTAGTATCGCGACGTGACTGAGCACGTCGAAGAACTCGAGTTCCAGGCCGAAACCCATCAGCTGCTCGAGCTGATGATCCACTCGGTCTATTCGAACAAGGACACGTTCCTGAGGGAGCTGATCTCCAATGCTTCCGATGCCCTGGACAAGCTGCGGCTGGAGTCCTACCGGGACAAGGATCTGCATGTCGACACCTCCGATCTGCACATCGAGCTGGAGGTCGACACAGACGCGCGGATCCTGACCGTGCGAGACAACGGCATCGGCATGTCGCGCGCCGAGGTTGTCGATTTGATCGGCACGTTGGCCAAGTCGGGCACCGCGGAGTTGCGCAAGAAGCTGAACGAGGCCAAGAGCGCCGCGGCCGCCACCGGCGATCCGGCAGAGCTCATCGGCCAGTTCGGCATCGGTTTCTACTCGACCTTCATGGTCGCCGACAAGGTCACACTGACCACTCGCAAGGCAGGCGAGACCGAGGGCACCCGCTGGGAGTCCACCGGCCAGTCCACCTACACGATCGAGACGCTGGACGAGGCGCCGCAGGGTACCGCGGTCACCCTGCACCTCAAGCCCGCCGACGAGGACGACCACCTCTTCGACTACACCCAGGAGTGGAAGCTCCGCGAGATCGTCAAGAAGTACTCCGACTTCATTGCCTGGCCGATCCGCATGCAGGTCGAGCGGACCGTCACCGAGGGCGAGGGTGAGGACAAGACCGAGAAGACCATCGTCGAGGACCAGACCCTCAACTCCATGAAGGCGCTGTGGACCCGCCCGAAGAGCGAGGTCAGCGACGAGGAGTACAAGGAGTTCTACAAGCACGTCAGCCACGGTTGGGACGATCCACTCGAGATCATCCCGATGAAGGCCGAGGGCACGTTCGAATACCAAGCGCTGCTGTTCGTTCCGTCGCACGCGCCGTTCGACCTGTTCACTCGCGAGCACAAGCGCGGCGTGCAGCTCTACGTGAAGCGGGTGTTCATCATGGACAACTGCGAAGAGCTGATGCCGGAGTACCTGCGCTTCGTCAAGGGTGTGGTGGACGCCCAGGACCTTTCGCTCAACGTTTCTCGCGAAATCCTGCAGCAGGACCGGCAGATCCAGATGATCCGCAAGCGCCTGGTGAAGAAGATCCTTTCGACGGTCAAGGACTTGCAGGGAGCCGAAGACCAGGCGAAGTACCAGACCTTCTGGAAGGAGTTCGGCCGCGTCCTCAAGGAGGGCCTGCTCTCGGACTTCGACAACCGCGAGACCCTGCTGCAGGTGTCGTCGTTCGCCTCGACGAACTCCGACGCCGAGCTCACCACGCTGGCGCAGTACGTCGAGCGGATGCAGGACGGCCAGGACGCGATCTACTACATGACCGGCGAGAGCCGTCAGCAGGTCGAGAGCTCGCCGCACATGGAGGCTTTCAAGGCCAAGGGCCGTGAGGTGCTGATCCTCACCGACCCGGTCGACGAGATGTGGGTCGGTTCGGTGACCGACTTCGACGGCAAGCCGTTCATGTCGGTCGCCAAGGGCGAGGTCGATCTGGAGTCCGAGGAGGAGAAGAAAGCCTCCGAGGCGCTGCGCGAACAGCAGGACAAGGACTTCGCCGAGGTACTCACCTGGCTCGGCAAGGCCCTCGACGACAGCGTCAAGGAGGTGCGCCTGACCAGCAGGCTCACCACCTCTCCTGCCTGTCTGGTCGGCGATGTCTTCGACTTCACCCCGATGCTGGAGCGGATGTATCGCGCCTCCGGCCAGCTGGTCCCGGAAACCAAGCGAATTCTCGAGCTCAACCCGACACATCCGCTGGTCACCGGTCTGCGCGACGCCTACGACACCCGCAAACAGGACGCCGACGCGGGCAAGGTTCCCGAGCTCACCGAAACCGCCGAACTGCTCTATGGCACAGCGGTTCTGGCCGAGGGCGGCGAGTTGAAGGACCCGGCCCGGTTCGCGCACATCCTCACCGATCGGCTCACCCGCACGCTCTGAGCTCGCTGTCCCGCTAGTCCGCCTCTCCGCACCTTCAGGCCGGACTCGCGTGCATCGCCAGTCGCGTCGGCGGCTGGCGGTGCGGTGGCGAGCTGGGTTCGCTGGTACCCCGTGAGTTACCCATGTGCTCACGAAATCAGTTGTCACGTGGGTTGAACCGGGTGACGGGCCGCAGATCCGGCCCGTCACCCGGCGAACTTTCGACGACAATGGCGGAATGACCGATTAACCGCCGACCTTCGGTCAGCGTAGAAGTCCTTCGCGCACAGTGATATTCGCATGGGTGGGTAGGGCCTCGCGGGTGGCGCGACTAGCCTTGGGCGAGTCGAAAGGATCGTCCGAATGCCAGGAAACCCGCTCGCGGCCGCTGAACCTTGGGATCTCGTCGCCGAAGGATACGCCGAATTCGCGCCCGCGATCATGGAGCCTTTCTCCGCTCGCGCGCTCGAACTGGCGGGATTGACGGTGGATTCGCAGGTCGTCGATATCGCGGCGGGAACGGGCATGCTGAGTCTGCTCGCCGCCGAGCGGGTGGCGCAGGTGCAGGCCATCGATTTCTCCGAACCGATGATCCGCAGGCTCGTCGCGGCCGCGGACGCCGCGGGTCTGACCAATATCGAGGCTCGGGTGGGGGATGGGCAGGCGCTGCCGTTCGATGCGGGCCGATTCGCCGCCGGTTTCTCGATGTTCGGGTTGATGTTCTTTCCGGACCGCGCCAAGGGGTTCGCCGAACTGTTCCGGGTGCTGAGCCCCGGCGGCACCGCGGTGGTGTCGAGCTGGGCGCCGGTCGTGGAGTCGCCGCTCATGCGAATGATGTTCGGCGCCTTTGCCGCCGCCGACCCGAGCATCCAGGAGCCGCAGCCCAACTTCCAGAGCCTGGAGAATCCGGACGTCTTCGCTACCGAAATGCGCATGGCCGGATTCGCGGGCGTGAGCATTCAGCGCCACACCACCTCGCTGACCTTCGGCAGCGCCGACGAGATGTGGGAAACGATGGTCGGCAGCGGCGCCCCGATGGTCCTGACGCGCCGCAACGTCGGCGAAGAGGTCTGGGCCGAGCGCGCCGCGCTCATGCGCGCCTACCTCGCGGACAACTACCGCCCGAATCACCCGTTGTCCACCACGGCCTTCCTCGGCATCGGCCACAAGCCGCAGCCCTGATATCGCCCGGTAACGCGAACACCCCGCCATTCCGGCCGGGCCGGAGTGACGGGGTGCAGGTGTTTGTACGGCAGGTTATTACCGCGGGGCCATGCGCAGCGCGCCATCCATGCGGATGGTCTCGCCGTTGAGGTAGTCGTGCTCGACGATGTACTGCGAGAGCTGCGCGTACTCGTCGGGGCGGCCGAGGCGGGACGGGAACGGGACGCCCGCCTCGAGGCCCTTGCGGTACTCCTCGGTGACACCGGCCAGCATCGGAGTGTCGATGATGCCGGGGGCGATGGTGTTCACGCGGATGCCGAACTGGGCCAGGTCGCGCGCGGCGGGCACGGTCATGCCGTGCACGCCACCCTTGGAGGCGGAGTACGCGATCTGGCCGATCTGGCCCTCGAAAGCGGCGACCGAGGCGGTGTTGATGATGACGCCGCGCTGGCCGTACTCGTCGACCGCGTCGGTCTTGGCGATAGCGTCGGCGGCCAGGCGCATGACGTTGAAGGTGCCGAGCAGGTTCACCGTGATGACCGTGCGGAACAGTTCCAGGTCGTGCGGGCCGTTCTTGGAAAGGATGCGGCCTGCCCAGCCGACGCCGGCGCAGTTCACGGCGATACGCAGCGGCACACCGGACTCGACGACCTTGGCGACCGCGGCGCTGACCTCGTCGTTGCTGGTGACATCGGCCGGAATCAGGGTGACACCCTCGGGCACGTTGTCGCCCGCGCGCTCGATCGACTGCGGCACATCAAAGCCGAAGACGGTGGCGCCCAGTTCGGCGAAACGCTTGGCAGTGGCGGCGCCGAGGCCGGATGCGCCTCCGGTGACAATGGCGGCGGAACCCGAAATCTCCACGATGGTCCTCTCGTTCGTGACAGCCAGTTGGCCTTTCGTCAATTGCACCCTAATAGGTGCAGCCCGGCGCAGCCCGTCCGGAGCCCGCGCCGGGCCGAGCGCAGGCAAGGCAGTCGCCGAACCAATCAGGGTGAGAGCCTGATCACGGCACTCTCCACTGTCTGTGGTGCCCAAGATTGTTTGCGAACATATATGTTCATCGGTGGTACCGTCGCAATATGAACGTGTTCTCCTCTGCGTCTGTCGCGGATCGGCGAATCCTCATTACCGGTGCGGCGCGCGGAATCGGGGCGGCGCTGGCTCGGCAGTTGCACGCGCGCGGGGCCAAGGTCGCGCTGCTCGGGCTGGAGGCGGAGCTGCTGGCCGAGGTGGCGCACGAATGCGGTGACGCGCCATGGCGTTACTGCGACGTCGGGGACTCCGCGCAGGTGGAGCGGGTGGTGTCAACGCTGGTCAGTGAGCTGGGTGGGCTCGATGTCGTGGTGGCCAATGCCGGGGTGGCGCGGCAGTTGGCGCTGCTGGGCGGCGATCCCGCGGTGATGGAGGAGACCCTCGCCGTCAACGTGCTCGGCGTTTACTACACGCTGCGCGCCGCCGGCCCACACATTTGCCACCCGGATGGTTACGCACTGATCGTCTCGTCGCTTGCGGCCGCGGTGAATCTCCCGCTGGCCGGGGCATACAGCGCATCGAAGGCCGGAGCCGAGGCGCTCGGCAACACGCTGCGCAACGAGATCAGGCACTCCGGCGCCAAAGTGGGCATCGCCTACTTCGCCGAGCTCGACACCGATATGACCACCCGCGGCTTCGGCACCGCCGCCGCGCGGGCCATCCTCGGCCGGTCCACGGTATCGGGCGTTGCGCCGCTCGGCCCGGCGATCGATGCGGTCGAACGGGCCATCGCCCGCCGCAAGCGCAAGGTTGTTTCGCCGTGGTGGGTGGCCCTGGTACTGCCGTTCCGGCCGATCGCCCAGCGTGCTGTCGATATCGCACTGCGCCGCGGGGTTGCGCGGGCGCTCGAGATCGCGCGCACCGAAGCGGCGCCCTTCACCACCGACCAGCCGTCGCGGCCACGCAGAATGGAGCGATAGTCCTAGCGTGACCGAGTACCGAACCAGACCGAACACCCGGAGCCACCGAATGACCGAACCGGCCAGCACCGTCCGCCAACTTCCTCGAGGCCGCCACGGCCTGCCGAGGGAGCAGGTGATCGCCTCGCAGCGCGATCGGATCCTGGACGCGATGGCCGAGGCGATGGCCGAAAACGGTTATGTCGGAACATCGGTCGCGGCGGTGCTGAAACGTGCGGGAGTATCGCGGGAGACCTTCTACGAGCAGTTCCGTTCCAAGGAGGACTGTTTCGAGGCGGCCTACGAGCGGGCGGTCGGCCAATCGCTGTCCCGTATCGCGGAGGCCGCGGCGCCACTCGCCGATTCGGCCGAGTCCGACAGGGACCGACCGGCGGCGCCGGATCCCGAGCGGATGGACCGCATTCTCGGCGCCTACCTCGACGGCCTCGCCGAGGAGCCCGCCTATGCCAGGTTGTTTCTCGTCGAGGTTTACGCGGTGGGGTCCAAGGCCGTAGCGCGCCGGGCTCTGCTGCAGGAGTCGTTCGTTGCCTTGATCGCCGATGTCCTCGGTGCGCGCACCGAGGAGCAGCGCTTCGCCTGTCAGACCCTCGCCGCGGCCGTCAGTGCGATGGTTACCGCTCGAATTGCGGCCGACGATCTGGATGGACTTCGTGGGTTGCGCGGGCCGCTACTGGATCTGGTTCGTCGCAGTGGTGATCTGTTCGGGACGGCGATGGTGCGCCACGGCGCCGTGCGCGCATGAGCAGCACGGCACCGGCGATGGCGGGTGCGATGGCGGCGATCCCGGCACCGAGCAGTACGCCTATGCCGGGCATCGCCGCAGCGAGCATGGTCGCAGTACCGAAGTAGAGGAACAGCAATCCGGAACAAATCCCGATCACGTGTTCCGGGAGATGCTTGCCCACCAGGATCCCGACTCCGATAGCGAGTGCGTCGGCCGCGACCATGCCGATGGTCGACCCGATCCAGACGCCGAACCAACTGTTGTCGGTGGCAAGCGCAGCGGTCGCGAACATGGTCCGGTCGCCGAGTTCGGCAAGTAGGAAGGCCGAGAGCACCACGAAATACGGCGCGGTGGTCGAGCGTGGCGGCGCGGATTCGGTGTCGTCGGCTGCGGCGCCGAGATGCTCACGCAGCGTCCACAGGCCGACGGCGAGGAAGGTGATCGCGGCGACCAGGGAGATCGCCCGGGTCGGCAGTGCGGCCCCCAGGAAGAACCCGACGCCGACCGAGATCAGGTGCACCGCTGCGGTGGCGGAGGCGATCGCACCGAGCACGACCCACCAGCGGTAGCGCAGCGCGAATGTCAGCGCCATCAGCTGGGATTTGTCACCGAGTTCGGCAAGGAAGACGATACCGACGCTCAGCAATATCGTGGCGATCATGTGTGCACTCCCGGGTCTCCGGCCTGCCTGCCTGGAGAACGGGGTACGTCTCCGGCCGACAACGAAATAGATGTCTAGGCCGAAGGTCTCGCCCACCGGACCTATGCCGGTTCACACCGCCGGACCCGTGCCATCGTGTGGCGGCAGGTCAGTATGTCGACTGCATGATTGGGGGCTACTCCCCTTCGTTGCTTCCGACTGTACCCCGGTAGCTACCGGGATGCCAACTTGCTGTTGTCGAAATCGCAATGCGCACAATAAGTTTGGCGATCCACGTAGCAGTTTTCGGGCACCCTCACGCGGCGAGCAGCATGGCAAGAACCGCAGTGTCGGGATCACTGATCGGATCCAGGCCCACCCGGCTGACCAGCGAGGTGATGGTGCCGTCCGACTCGGCCTCCGCCCAAGCCGCTCGATGCTCGAGCCCCAGGTGTGGGACACCGGGCAGCAGCACGCAGCCCGATGCCGCGCCCGCGCACTCCGGCAGCGAAGGCCGGGTTTCCGAGGGCGGATGCAGCATCAGGAGGGCTGTCGGCACATGATCGGCAAACCGGCCGGGAGCCAGCGCCTCCGCGCCGAGCACCGGACCCTCGGCCAGCACCATTCCCACCGTGCCGGGTTGCGGGTCGTCGGGCAGATCCTCGCGGACGCCGAACACGGTCGAGGTCGTCAGCAGCCCCGGCATGGTGGCCACCCGTACGGCGAGCACCAGTACCTGCGCCCATTCCTTGGTGGTATCCGGCCAGCGGCCGGAGATGACGAACCCGCGCAGCGATCCGCGAGCTTGGAACGGCGTGATGCCGATCGGTCCGTTCGTGTGCATGGTGCCTCCCGTCAAAGAACCGGGGGCGGCGTTGCCCGTCCTCGTACTGTGGACTCTCGAGAATGGCTCACGAATCACCTGGCACACAAGTACCAAAGAGTGCTAACCAGACAAAACGGACCAGCCCGTAGTCGGCGGTGCCGACTACGGGCTGGTGATCTATCGGCCGATACCGAGGCAACGGCTCATTTCAAGCATGGCGTGTCGCCGCAAAGTCCCTGCGAATACGCAAAGTCCCTGCGAATAGTGGCCCCACGGCACGACGACGCCTTGCGAGCGCCGCGAGACCAGCTAGGACATCGCGGCCCGTCCCACCTCCACGACAGCCGAAGCGCACCCACCGAAGTCGCAAGCTCAGCTAGCGACGCCCGCACTCGGCACGATGACGCCTTCCGAGCGAAGCGAGATCGAGCACTAGAGTTCGCGGCCCGGCTCGCGTCCGAGTGGGCGAAGCGCATGCGCCGAAGGCGCTAGTCTCGCCCGCTCGGACGCGAGCCCAAGGGGGCCGCGAACACGCAGCGCCGCAGGCGCTGCCTAACCAAAAATGAGCCCCTTGGCCTGGCCGACGGCACGCGCGAAGCGCTCCTGCACGTCTTCCCAGTTCACGACGTTCCAGAACGCGGTGACGTAGTCCGCCTTGACGTTCTTGTACTGCAGATAGAAGGCGTGCTCCCACATGTCGACCTGCAGCAGCGGGATGATGCCGAGCGGCACGTTGGCCTGCTGGTCGTACAGCTGGAAGGTCAGCAGCTTCTGGCCGAGGGTGTCGTAGCCGAGCACCGCCCAGCCGGAGCCCTGCAGGCCGTTGGCCGCGGCGGTGAACTGCGCGCGGAACTTGTCGAACGAGCCGAACTGGTCGTCGATCGCGGCGGCCAGCTCGCCGACCGGCTTGTCACCACCGTTGGGGGACAGGTTCTTCCACCAGATGGAGTGGTTGACGTGCCCGCCGAGGTGGAAGGCCAGGTTCTTCTCGTTCAGGAAGATGGCGGCGTGATCGCCGGCCTCGCGGGCCGCCTCGAGCTTCTCCAGTGCGGAGTTGACGCCCGCGACGTAAGCGGCATGGTGCTTCGAATGGTGGATCTCGTTGATCTGCCCGGAGATGTGGGGCTCCAGGGCGCTGTAGTCGTAATCCAGATCTGGCAACGTGTACTCAGCCACGATGTCCCTTCCTAATGTCGGGCTGTGTGTGCCCTCGTCTTCGAGCACACTCAGCCATCATTCGTACACCCGCTCGGTTCCAACCGGGCCGTGTACCCCCGCATTCCATGATCGATACCATCGGCGCTTCGGTTGTCTCTCGCCATACGAACGTACCGACTGATTTCCTGAGCACATGGGGTAACTCGCCCGGGACACGCAGAACTTCTGTCAGGTACTCGACCGCCGACCCCGCGACGCGACTACCTCGGTACCTGCGATCGACAGCAGACGCGCAGTGGCGGCGGAGCCTAGCATTGAACCCATGTCCTGGTATGACGAATTAGTGGGGCGGGTGCGCCTTCCGGAGCCGGTCATGGTGTCACCGGACCGAGCGCTGCCAGGGCGCGGCGAGCCGCTGGTGGTCCCCGAGACGCATTACCTGAACGGGCATCCGATCCATCCGCCGTTCCCGGAGAATATGCGGGTCGCTGTGGTGGCGATGGGCTGTTTCTGGGGTGCCGAGAAGGAGTTCTGGCAGATCGAGGGCGTCTACTCGACCGCAGTCGGTTACGTGGGCGGCTATACGCCGAACCCGACTTACGAGGAAGTGTGCAGCGGGCGGACCGGTCATACCGAGTCCGTGCTCGTCGTCTTCGATCCCGAGGTGATCGACTACGCCGGTGTCCTGCGGCATTTCTGGGAGAACCACGATCCGACGCAGGGCATGCGGCAGGGCAACGATCGCGGAACCCAGTACCGCTCGGCCATTTTCACGCTGAGTCCGGAGCAGGCAGAGATCGCGCATGCCACCGCGAGGGCGTTCGGTGAGCGGCTCGCGGCGGCCGGCTACGGCCGGATCACCACGGAGATCACCGAACTGTCCGACCTGTCCGGTTTCTATTACGCCGAGGGCTACCACCAGCAGTACCTGGCCAAGAATCCCGGCGGCTACTGCCCGGTGCACGCCACCGGCGTGAGCTGCCCGGTGGGTTTGGGCGCCTGAGCGGCGGAGCTGGAAAAGAAAACCGCACATCCGATGGATCGGATGTGCGGTTCGGGTGTGTGGTTGTTCAGAGCTGCGGCACTATGCCTGGGCGCATGGTCTGTGGATCACCCGCGTCGTGAGCCTTCCACCAGCGCACCCCGCCCTCGATGAACTCGGCCAGTGGGATTTCCCGGCCGTTCTGGTCGTGGATGGTCATGTTGTCGAACCACACGCGCACGTCCAGCTCGCGTGGATCGATGCCTTCCTCCTGCGAGAACTCCAGCACGTGCGCGGAAACGCCGTCACCGATCTTGGTGTCGAAGCTGAGCAGTTCGCTCCACAGCGCCCAGCCGCTGTCGTCGACGTCGATGAACTCCCAGCCGTGCAGCCGTCCACCGCCGAAACTGCGGATTCCCTCGTCCAGCCCGTCGAGCTGCAAGGGCAGCACCGTCGCGGCTAGATCGTCCCAGCGCTGGATGCGCATCGAGGCGGCGACACGGCCGACGCCGGTGAATGTCAGCCGCACCCGATTTCCCTCTGGCGCTGGTCCGTCCTTCGGGAGGGTCAACACCTCCAGTTCCAGGCTCAGTCGACGACCCGCCTCGTCAACCTCCAGTCCTAGGCATGTGGCCTCGGACAGCGCGGTGTTGAGCCCAGCCGTATCCAATCCGTCGAGTAGCCCCCTGCTCACATTCATACCTTCAGGCTACCGACAGCACCTGCGGGAACCCGGTATTTAAGTTTTTCGCTAGTGTTCTCGTTTTTATGGAACCGAATCGATCGCAGGGCCGTCCAAGTAGTTATCGGGGTCTGCTCGGCCGATGGCCCCGAAGCTGCGGCGAATGACCGCTCCGGGATGGCTAGGAGGGGAGTCTCGGATCGGTCGTTCGTGTCGCTCGGTTCGCTGCAGGGCTGCTGCTCGGGAGTGATTCGTCCGGATTCGATGGTGTTGCATTCCGGGATCGAGTGGACCTGCTGGTTTCTCGATAGGCCTTAGCTGTGAGCGGTGTGCTGCTGAATAGCGAGACCTGTGGATCAAGTTGTGGATTATGTGGATAACTCCGATAGAGGTATGCACAAGCAACCCCGCAGCGGGGTGTCCGACAGGAACCGGAAGGACAGAACATACCCGAGGTAGCCGACCGCTGTCGAGGCCGTCCTCGTGTCATAGCGGGGGAGTCGCCGGTGCAGCGCGAGCCCACAACTCCCCGGCACTGCGGCGACCATGGCAGGATCGAAGAGTGACGAGCCCTGAGGTCCCGTCGGTGCCGGTGGAAGCCGTGCCCGGCGAATTCGACAATCCCGCTGACGCCACCGCGGCCGACGCCGCGCGGGCGATTCTGCTCGACGTGCGCGAGGATGACGAATGGCAGCTCGGGCACGCACCGGGCGCGATCCACATTCCTATGGTCGACGTGCCCGCTCGAATCGACGAGCTGGATTACGACGCCGACCTCTATGTCATCTGCAGGCAGGGCGGTCGGTCGATCGAGGTGGTCAAGTATCTCACCCACGTCGGTTTCGATGCGGTGCACGTCAGAGGTGGCATGGTGGCATGGCAGCAGTCGGGCCGTCCGCTGGTCGCTGTCGGCGACCACCCGGCGAAGATCTACTGACGGAAAGAGCGAGGTGCTCGGCATGAGCGTCAGGCCCGGAGGCGGCAGCCTGGGTAACCACGGCGGGCCCGCGAATGCCGAAAAGGAGGCACTGTGAGTACGGTGGTGCAACCTTGCGCGCGCTGTGGCGCGCGCTGGGCCGTGCAGACGACCCCGATGCACTGGTGCCCGCGCTGCCGAGGCGTGTTGCTGTCACCTGCTCCGATCGACGCCCCCGCCGAGCGTCGCAACTACCGCTGGGTCGCGCGCCGGCCCGACCAGCGCGTTCGCCGGGCTTCGACTTCAGGACGAGCCGGGCAGTCGGTCGAAACACCGCGCTATACCGAGATGCCTCGGTGGGGTCTGTCGGACCCGAAAGCCTCGCCCGCCGCCGCCCCGAAGCGTCGGCTCGCTCCCTTCTCGGACCGTGTCGTTGCGCTGCTGCTTGCCACGGCGGTAGTGTTCGCCGTCGCGTGCCTCGCTGAACTCGGGCGATATGGGATTCTGCTGCGCAACCGCACCCGCCTGGTGAATCCGTTACTGCTCACCCTTTCCGACTACTTGCTGTTGCTTTCCGCTGTGCTCGGACTGGTGCTGGCGCTGGCTACCGCGTTGGCGCTGCTCGGCTGGCTGATCGAGACGCGACGGGTCGCCTACGAGCGGTCCGGGCGGCGGGACCCTCGATCGGTCCGGACGCTCGCCCTCGGCTGCCTGTTTCCGGTAGTCAACCTGTTGTGGCCCGGTGTCTTTCTGACCGAGGCCGTGACGGTCTCCGCGCCGGACCGGCCGGCCGATCCTCGGGTCTTGCGGGCCGTCCGGATCTGGTGGTGCGCCTGGGTGTTCGGCGGCATTGTCGCGGTCGCCGCGCTGCTGTGGCGGACCGCGGACTCTTTGCAGGTCAAGGCGGACGGGGTGATGTTCACCGCGTTCACCGATGCCATTGCCGTTGGGGTCGCATTGCTGACGCTGTGGCTGATGCGGATGATCGAGGGCCGGGATCTGTTCGGCCACACCAGGATTGCGCGCCGCTGGGTGATCGCGGTCGATCCGCAGGTGCCGGTCATCGAGCCGGTGCAGCCGGGCGGCACAGCCGAGGCAGCACCGCCCGACTTCGCGAATTCAGCGCCGCGTGGTGCTGCGGATACCGTCAGCAGCGAGGATCAGGACAACGCCAGCAGCGCTGTGCACCGTGAGCACGAGGAGGTTATGGCCAAGTGAGCCAGGGCAGTCGCGCACCGTTCGTCGTCGCGCACCGGGGAGCCTCGGCGGCGCGACCCGAGCACACACTCGCCGCCTACGAGCTTGCGCTGCAAGAGGGCGCCGACGGTGTGGAATGTGATGTCCGGCTGACCAGGGACGGGCACCTGGTCTGCGTGCACGATCGCACCGTCGATCGAACCTCCTCGGGCACCGGGCCGGTGAGCGAGATGACCCTCGACGAACTCGGGAAGCTCGACTTCGGCGCCGACGGCGCACCATCGGCCGTGCTCACGCTCAGCGAACTGATCGAGCTCGTGCTCGACTGGCGCAGCAGGCCCACCAAGTTGTTCATCGAAACCAAGCATCCCGTCCGCTACGGCGCACTGGTGGAGAACAAGCTGCTCGCCGAACTCCAGCGCTACGGAATCGCGACACCGGCTTCGGCCGACCACTCCCGCGCGGTGGTCATGTCCTTCGCGGCCACCGCGGTATGGCGGATCCGCCGTTCCGCGCCACTTCTGCCGACGGTGTTGCTCGGCGAATCATCGCGCTACCTGGGCGGCGGCGCCGCGACCACCGTCGGCGCCACCGCGGTCGGCCCGTCGGTGAAAACCCTGCGCGAGCACCCCGACCTGGTCGACAAGGCCGCCGCCGCCGGCCGCGCCACCTACTGCTGGACCGTCGACGACCCCGACGACGTCCGCCTCTGCGCCGACCTCGGCGTCAGCTGGGTCGCGACCAACCACCCAGGCCGCACCAAAGCCCTGCTATCGGCTTGAGTTTTTTTGGCAGCGCCTTCGGCGCATGCGCTTCGGCTGTTGTAGAGGTGGGACGCACCGCGAACCCAAGGCGGGGGTCTCGCTGCGCTCGTCATCGTGGTGAGTGGTTGTCGGAGTGCGTCGGTTGCTGACACAGGGTGCCCCCCACTGCGCGTCGGGGGCCCGCGAACCCCTGCACTGAAGGTGCGAGATCGCCACGCACCGACTCGGCACGATGATGTCTTCCGAGCGAAGCGAGATCCAGCCCCAGACTTCGCGGCCCGTCCCACCACCGCAACAGCCGCAGCGCATCCTCCAAAGTCGCAAGCTCAGCTACCAACGCCCCCACTCGGCACGATGACACCTTCCGAGCGAAGCGAGACCAAGGGGGCCGCGAACACGCAACGCCGCAGGCGTTGCCAAATAAACACAGCCGTTGCAGTAGGTTTTGGCGCGTGGGTAAGAGCAAGCGCAATAGTCCGAAGCCCGGGGGCAACCGGGCGCAGCGTCTCGCCGAGCGGCGGGCGGTGCTGGAGCAGTCGGGGCAGGGTGTCGCGCGCCCGTTCGAGGGGTTGGCCGCGGAGTGCGATCTTGTCGCGCTGCGTGAGTTCGTACCGTCGGCGACCGCGACGCTGAAGCTGTCGCCCGATGTCGCGGCGGAGCGGTCGGTGGTGCTGGCCACGGTGCTGCCCGGTGC
The DNA here is from genome assembly GCF_046764895.1 of Nocardia sp. CWNU-33. NCBI lineage: Bacteria > Bacillati > Actinomycetota > Actinomycetes > Mycobacteriales > Nocardiaceae > Nocardia > Nocardia sp. CWNU-33. The sequence continues at coordinate 284,128 of NZ_JBKOQN010000003.1, forward strand.
GGTCGCCGCGTTGGTGCGTGCGGGGGATCAGCCGACCGGCTACGTCGGCACGCAGGTCCAGTTCCAGGGTGCGGATCCGGCTGCCGATCTTGCGGCCGCCATTCTGTGGACGCAGTCGGCGGAGCCGGGCGAATCGCTTTCTGCTGCGCAGAGCGTGGCAGGCGGGCCGCGGTTGGCCGATGTGATCGATCCCGGCGCGGATCTCGAGCTCACCGTGCATCAGGACTTCGACTGGTGGGTGCCCGAAGGCGTGCAGCCCGATCCGCAGGTTGCCGCGACCATCGAGCAGGCCAAGCAGGCGATCATGCCGTCGGCGCGGTTGGATCTCGGCGCCGATTCGATCGGCGCCGCATGGTGGGTCGACGCGGGCGAGAAGGCGCATGTGCGCTGGGTTCGGCCGGAAGACGAAGATGCGCTGATGCTCGCGCTGGCCAGGCTGCATGCCGCGGGCGGGCTGCACCTGGGCGAGGGCTCGCGCTTCGCGGGGTCGTTCCGTACGCACGGACTGCTGGTGCCGGTGTTCGACCTCGATCCCGAGCTGCACGCCACCGAATGGACCAAGCCTGCCATCGAGTTCGGTGCGCGGTTGTCGGAGGCGCTGGCGAAGGATGCGCCGCTTTCGGCCGATGAACGTCGCTCTCGGGATGGTCTGCGGTCGCGTCAGATCACCTTGCGGTAAACCGAAAAAATCTCAGAGAATTTTGTGAAACACCCTCCTTTCTAATCAACTCTCGGTTAGGTTCTCTTCATCACCGAAAGATGGTGGTGGTGAGGACAACCTCACCGATCTGATGAGGAAGACAGGGAACACATCATGGACGCGATCCTCTTGCTGCTCAAGACGCTGCTCAGCTCGCTGAGTGCTTCGTAAAGCATCTCGCAGAATGTTGATGGCGGCGTTTCGACGCCGCCCTCGATTTACCAGCGACAGGCCCAGCTCGTCGTGACGAGCTGGGCCTGATTGCATGGAGAATACTTTTGACTAGACGGTGCCGCCTGCAACGGAAGGAGCGCCGGATGTATCGCTCGGGCCGCTCATTTCCCGCGCGATGAAATCTTCGAGGTCGAACAGGTTCGCCCCGGCGCGATCGGCAATGGTGAGCAGTGTCGTCATGTTGGCGACCTCCTCGACCTGTTCCTTGAGGAACCACTGCATGAACTGTTCGCCGAGGTAGTCGCCCTCTTCGCGGGCGGTGCTCGCCAATTGGATGATCTGGTCGGTAACGGCCTTCTCCTGGGCGAGTGCCAACGCAATGGGTTCGCGGACATTCTCGAAATGGGATTTCGCGCTGTCGATACCCGACAGTTCGATGCTGATATCCCGATCGAGGAAGTACTGCACGATCATCATTGCGTGATTGCGCTCTTCGACTGCCTGCGCATAGAAACGCTTGGCCAGCTGCGGCAGATCTGCATTGTCGAACCACACCGCGATAGCGATGTATTGATGCTCGGCGTTGAATTCATGCCGAATCTGGTCGTGAAGCAGGCTGTGGAATTTGCTGCGCGGAGACTCCGAATGGCTGGACATGGAAGCGACATTAGCGCTGGTCAGCGCACGTGTCATCCAAGTGCAACCTTATTGAGGCTAGTATTGCCTAATTAATTCTTTGCGGCCCCTGCCATTTTCGGCGCTGCGACATCGGCGCGCGGGGTGGTCCGCAGTTCGCGTGAGATGAAATCCTCGACGTCGAACAGATCGCCTGCGGCACGGTCGACGACCGTCAACAAGGTGGTCATCCCCGCGACGTCCGCCACCTGTTCCTTGAGGAACCATTGGATGAATCGCTCACCGAGGTAGTCACCGGACGTGCGGGCCGCATCGGCGAGCGCGGTGATCTGCGCTGCGGTGGTCCGCTCCGACTCCAGCAGATGAGCGATCGCGGCACGGGGAGACTCGAAGGTGGACTGCACCTCGTTCAAGCCCTCGACCCGGACATCCAGGTCCCGATCGAGCAGATACTGCACCATGCGCAGCGCATGTGCACGGTTCTCACCGGACTTGCCGTAGCAGTATTCGGCCAACTGCGGCAGGCGATTCGAATCGAGATACACCGCGGCGGCAAGGTATTGCTGGGCGGAGGTGAAGCCATGACGGATCTGTGCGCGCAGCAGGTTGGGGAACGGCTCGGCGACGTCGGTGTCTGGCATGTCTCGACGCTACCTCGTCAGCAGGTCGTCCGGTACGGGTTGGTCCTTGGCCAGCGCATCGAAAAATCTGCCCGCCTTGTTCTTGTCCCACAGCAGCACGTTTCCGCTGTCGGTGTCGCTGAAGCCGCCGACCGGGACGGTGGTCGCCACCGTGGCGCCGCGCAGTGCCCAGCCCAGCTGCCCCAGGTTCCAGATGTGATCGCCGTTGTCGACCTTCAAGGATTTGGCGGTGTCGCTGGCGAGTGGCCACAGCTTGAACGGGTTGGCCAGGGTGGCGGTGCTGGTCGCCTTCTTCAACAGCGCCGCCATGAACAGCCGCTGGTTGTTCATTCGGTCGAGATCGGCGAGCGCGGTCGCGCGGCTGCGCACGAAGCCGAGTGCCTCCGGGCCGGTGAGTCGCTGGCAGCCCGCGGGCAGGTCGATGCCTGCGAGCGGGTCGTCGATGGGCTGCGGCACGCAGACGTCGATGCCGCCGAGGGTGTCGACGACGCCTGCGAAGCCGCCGAAGCCGATCTGCGCGTAGTGGTCGATCCGCACACCGGTCGCGATCTCGACGGTCTGTACCAGCAGTTGCGGGCCGCCTAACGCGAAGGCGGCATTGAGCTTGTCTTTGCCGTAGCCGGGGATGCTGACATAGGAATCGCGCGGCAGGCTGACCAATGTGGTCGGCCCCGATTTCGGAATGTGCACCAACATGATGGTGTCGGTGCGTTCCGGTCCGACCTCGCCGCCGGTGGCCAGCTCCCGCTCCTGTTCGGGCGACAGGCCCGCGCGACCGTCGGAACCGACGAGCAGCCAGTTGGTGCCAGGTGTGTCGCCTACGCGATCGGCGTAGTTCGCCAGTGCGTCGATCCGGTTCAGCGAATTGTCCAGCTTGATGACCGCGCCGATCGCGGCGAGCACGAGCACCACGACCAGGACGAGAGACCAACGGAACAGATGCAGCTTGCGGCGTCGCCGCGGAGGTTGGGGTTCGCGATCCCGCCGCGATGGCGGCGCGGCAGGCGGAGGCGGGGGCGGGGTCCGGTATTGGCGGGCCCGCTGGGCCTGTTGTAGCGCGGGCTCGTGGTAGGGGACCGGTTGCTGTGTCGGCTGGTGCGTCGGTGCCGGTCGAGGTTTCTCCATGGGCGGTGGCGGTGTGCGCCGGGCTCCCTGGTCGGGCGGGACCTGGGAATAAGCCCGGGGTGGTGCGTAGTTCGGCGGTCCGTCGCGGTGCATCTTTCGCGTGGGCTCGACGGGGGCCTGCCCCGGCCGGTGCGATCCCGGGGCGTGTGGCTCGCCTCGATGCGGTCCGGGGGTGTGTGGCTCGGCCCGGTGTGGACCGGGCGGGTGTGGCTCGCCTCGGCGCGGTCCGGGGGTGTGTGGCTCGGCCCGGTGTGGACCAGGAGGGTACGGCTCGGCCCGCTGCGAACGTGGAGTCGGCGGTTCACCGGGTCTACCAGGCGGTGGCGGGACCCGGCGCGTCCGTGCGTTGTGCTGGGGGTCGTCGCCATTCATCACTAGGCACTCTACTGATCGGGGGCCGCGCGGGGTGGTTTCGCGGCGGCCGGACGTCGGGTGGGTACAGGGTCGGCGCAGTCGGTCCGTTCGAATGCTCGTGCGCGAGTGCGTGTTCGAGCGCTTCATGGTCGCCGGTGCCCAGCGTCGATGGTGAGCGACGGACGAATCCGGCGCTCCTAGTGAATTCGCAAATAGACCGAAGTTGGTTACGGCAACCAGGAAACGTGCCCACGCAAGATCGTGTAGCCGATGTAGGCCACCGCGTCGATTGTGGCGTGCGCCAGAATCAGCGGCCACAGGCGATTGGTGCGCTGCCAGAAGCGGCCGAAGATCACGCCCATCACCAGATTTCCGATGCCGCCGCCCAAGCCTTGATACAAGTGGTAGCTGCCGCGCAGCAGCGCCGAGGCCAGCAGCGACGAATCCTCCGACCAGCCGAGTTTGCGCAGCCTGGTGATCAGATACGCGACCACCAGGATCTCCTCGGCCGCCGCGTTCGCGCAGGCGGAAAGGATGAGGGCCGACAGCCGCCACCAGTGGTCGCCGAGCGAGCTCGGCACGATGGTGACGCTGATGCCGAGTGCGTGCGCGGTCAGATACAGGCCGAGTCCGGGCAGCCCGATGACCGCCGCGAGTGCGAGCCCGGGCAGTACGTCCGAACGCCACCGCAGCCGCGCGAGTCCGATCATCCGCGGTCCGATACCGCTGCGCCACAACAGGTATAGGCCCAGTGCCGCCCACCCGGCCAGCCGTAACACCCCGAGCAGCTGAAACAGCAGATCGATCGTCGACTGGGTCGCGCGCGACGGATTCAGCGCGACCGTCCGACCGCCGACCCCACCGGGTGAGAGCGCGCTCTCGATCAGCGACAGCGCGGCGTTGAGCCCGCTCAGCCCGAAGGTGACGACCAGAACGACCGCGATCTCGAGCCGGATGGCGAATCGCTCCCGATCCGCCGGCTCGGGCCTGTCCCAGGTGGGAACCGATTCAGCAGCGCACATGCGCACGAATCTATTGCCAACGCAGAGTGCGCGGCACCGGCGGACTTCAGATGCGCCGCAACCCGTTCAGGAAGGGACAGCCCGCGAGCGTGCGGACGGCGCGGCTCAGGGATTCGATGTCTTCGGCAGGGGTGTTGAAGGGCAAGCGGAAGTCGTGGTCGCCGTCGGTGCCTTCGATGCGCAGGGTGAGGCCGTATCGGTCGATGGCGAGCGGGTGCACCGAGCCGCGCTGCAGGCGGGGCGGCAGGTGGCGGGCGAGTTGGGCGACGACATCCGCGTGGTCGGCGTCCATGTGCTGCAGCCATGCGGACTCGAGCGCGCAGAACGGGTCGGGCTCGGCGTGGCGGAGTTCGTCGACGCAGACGGATTCGGCGCCGGTCGAGTCGGCCAGCACCGCAGAGTTGATCACCACCCACAGCAGGGTCGCGGTGTATCCGACATCCAGCAGTCCGGGATGCGGATGGTCTTTGGCCACCTCGGAGGCCAGCGCACGTTGCGCCTGATTGGGCACGGTGCGCACCCAGCCGCGCAGCCATACCAGTGCCCGCACCGGCTCCCGCAGTGTCAGCGGCGAGTGATCGGTGAGCTCCAATACCGCCGCCGCGCCGGCAGCGCCGGAATTCGCGGCGAGCACGGTGGCCATGGACGCGGTCGGCACCGCGATCACCACATCACCACACTCCCGCAGGTGATGTACCGAAACCGGGGTCGGATCGATGCCCGGCATCGCGAGTACCGCCTGCTCCGCATGCGCGCACGCGTTGCGAACCCGCTCGGCGGTGGATGGTGCGACGGTCGGGTTCGGCATGCAGACCTCCAGTACTCGGTGTTGCCCGGCTTCGGTTGCGCTAGCTTAGGTAACCCTAAGCTAAGTCACGCGCGGTCGTTCCGCAAGCGTTCGCCGCGGCCGGATCCTGAGATTTCAGTGCGACCGGCCATGGCTACGGTGAGGAGATGGCGGATGGATCGGGAGAACCGGTGTTGGTTTCGTTGACAGCGCCCGCGCGACGCAGCCTGGTCGCAGGTCTGGTGCGTGCCACCGGATCCGGACCGGGAGATACGACGGCGCGCACCGTCGATGTGGATGTCGCGGATGCGGAGATCGCCGATCTTCTTGCGGAAGTCGCACACGCGGATACTGGGTTCATCGCTCGTACCGCGCACGGCGATCGGGCCCTGGCAATCGTTGCGGCAACCGCCGCTGCCCTGTGCGGCGAGGACATCCGCACCGCCCTCAGCACCCCGAACATCGCCTTTCTGACCGCACTGAAACCACCGGCGATCGAGGCCGTTCGCAGCGTGCTGCTTGCCATCGAAACCGACACACCAGACGAGGTGACGCATTCCCTCGCGCCGCTCGCCATCGCCGATTCGCCCAGGTGACAACAGATTTCGCGAGCGCGAGGGCAACCCGCGAACAGTGCGGCGAGCCGCCCGAAGGCAGATCCGCGTCGGTGTGGCGGTAGCGCCCTTACCGTCGGCGACGGAGGCCGCACGGCAGGGGAGTGTCAGGTGAACAGAACTTCCCAGTGCGCCGAATTTTTCCAGCACACCGGCAACCGCAAGTACTGTCGTAATCGTGCCGCGAATCGCGTACTTCGGTCCGTCCGGAACCTTCACCGAGATGGCCCTTGCCAAGCTCGAATCCTCGGAGGCCTTCGACCGGCCGGTCGAGCGGGTCGCCGCGCCGAGCCAAGGGGCCGCGCTGGACCTCATTCGGTCCGGTGACGTCGACGGTGCGGTTGTGCCGATCGAGAGCTCCGTCGAAGGATCCATCTCGGCGACCTTGGATTCGCTCGCGATCGGCCCGCGACTGCAGATCGTCGCCGAGACCGAGTTGGAAGTGACCTTCACAATTCTCGCCAAATCGGGCACCCGGCTCGCCGATGTGCGGACACTGGCCGCCTATCCGGTTGCTGCGGCGCAGGTGCGCGTGTGGGTCTCGCGCAACCTGCCGAACGCGCAGCCGTACACCTCGGCATCGAACGCCGCCGCCGCCGAGGACGTGGCTGCCGGTCATGCCGACGCCGCGGTCTCCACCGCACTGGCGGGTGAGCGCCTCGGGCTGACGGCAGTGGCTTCGGGCGTGGCTGACCATGAACACGCGATCACCCGGTTCGTCCTGGTCACCAAGCCTCGCGTGGCGCCGCGCGCGACCGGCGCGGATCGCACGTCGATCGTGCTGGAACTGTCCAACGAGCCGGGTTCGCTGATGCGCGCGTTTGCCGAATTCGCCACTCGCGGTATCGATCTGACCAGAATCGAATCCCGCCCCACCCGGACGGGCCTCGGCACCTATCGCTTCTATCTCGACTGCGTCGGGCACATCGATGACGCGGCGGTGGCGGAGGCGCTCAAGGCGCTGCACCGCACCGCGCGGATCAGGTTCCTCGGTTCGTGGCCCGCGACATCGGCGACGGGGACCCCGCCGCCGTCGGATGAGGCGGCCGCAGAATGGCTGACCCAGCTAAGAAAGGGGGTGGCGGATCTATGAGCGGAAAGCTGATTCTGGTCCGGCACGGTGAGACCGAAGGCAATGTCGCCAAGATCCTCGACACCGAAGTCCCTGGCCTGCCACTCACCGAACGTGGTGCGGCACAAGCGAAGACGTTCGGTTCGAGTCTGCTCATGGAGCCGCGTGCGGTGTTCTGTTCGACGGCGCTGCGCGCCAGACAGACCGCAGGCTACATCGAGGCGGCGACCGGCGTGCCCGCCGAAGTGCTCGACGGCGTGCACGAGGTGCAGGTCGGCGACCTGGAGGGCCTGGCAACCCAGGAGGCGCACGAGACCTTCCAACGGGTGTACCGGGCCTGGCACGAGGGCGATCTCACGCAGCGAGTGTCCGGTGGCGAGTCCGGGTACGACGTGCTCGCCCGCTTTCTGCCGGTAATCGAGACGCTCCGGACGACCTACCTGGCGTCCGACGCCGCCGACGGCGACGTGCTGCTGGTCAATCACGGCGCCGCCATGCGACTGGTCTCACGGACCCTCACCGGGGTAGCGCCGCCGTTCACCACCAACAACCATCTCGACAACACCGAGACCATCGAATTGGTGCCCCGTGCCGTCGGCGGCTGGGAATGCATCCGCTGGGGTCGTTTCACACCGCCGTTCGGCTACGAGGTGGCACCGACCGCCGACGACCCGATGGGTTAGCCGCGTCAGGTCAATGCCCGGTTGCTCGGGAAGTCCTCGCGTTCGGGCAGCACACTGATCAAATCCTGCAGTGCGGTCCGCAACCGCCCCGTCGTTCCGCTGCTGAGCGACGTCCACTTGGTGCCGTCATCGGAAACGCTTGCGGTGGCGATGAATCGACCGCCCCGGGTGTTGAACACGGCGATGTGGTTCTCGGCGTAGTCCTTGGTGCCGTCGCCATAGATCACGCCCACGATCTCGGCGTGCGAATGGATCTCCACCATCGCCGAGGCGATGGCCTGCGCGTCAGTGGCGGGATGTCCCACCCTGGCGAGCCGGGCGGCAGTCGCCTTGGCGTCGCCGGTGTCGTCGAAGATCGGGACGAGCTGTTCGGTCTCGGCGCGCATGCCTGTCAGCTCGAGCGGCTCGGCAGGCCCGAGCGCGGTGATCACCGGTCCGGCCAGGTCGTCCTCGACCTGGTCGATGACATAGGAGTGCGGCCCGCGAAGGGCGACGGCAACGAAGTCATCGCCCTTCGCCAGGCACATGCGACTCGCATTGCCTTCCACGAACAGTCGTATCGCGACCACCCAGTGGGGTCGGTACAGCGCCCGCAGCCGGTCTTCGAGCTCTTGGTGAACCGAGCCACCGATCAGGAGTTCCCGATCGGTGAGCGACTGAGCAGCCACGGCCATCGCCGCATCGTGATCGGTCACGTTGTCGTAGCGTCCCATCGCCTGGAGCACGATGGGCAGCTCGTCGATCTCCAGCTTCTCCAGGAGAAACTGCATCTCGTCGAGCGACAACACAACCGCCGCGAGCATCGACGGGCCGTGGCCCGCACCCAGCACCGTCACTTAGCCGTCCCGGCTGTGTCCGCGCCGATGACGCCGTCGGCCATGTAGCGACCGTCGTTGAAGTGATCGGTGCGCAGGTAGTCGGCCGACTTGTGCTCGGTCTCGTCGTCTTCGCTGTCTTGCACCCGGTTGCCGAGCAACGGACTGCCCGAGGGCGCCGCCGGACGGACCGGCGCGGCATCGAAACGCACGTTGACGGACTCGGCGACCGCGGTCGTGGCAGGCATGCCGACCGCGGCGCCCGCACCCCAGCCTTCGGGAAGCTTGAGCGATGCGTTGGGGTTCGCGCCCGGGGCGGATGCCGCCGAGCGGGTTGCCGCGGCAGCCGCGGAGACCGCGGTGCCGACACCCATCATCGACATCGGCGCGGCGGCCATACCGCCCATCGACGGCGTCGCGCTGGTGACGGCCGAGATCGCATTGGCGCCGAGGGTGCCGACCGTGCTGACACCCGAGGTTGCCACCGAGCCGATGACGTTCGCTGCCTGTGTCGCGGCGCTCGCAATGGCCGGGTTGTTCACGACCCCGACTGCCGCGGCGATCGCGGACGACACCGGATCCCCCTGGAACGCGGCCTCGGCCGAGCTCGGGTCCGCGGTTCCGGCGCCGTTGGCGATCGCGGGGGGCGGCACGAACTCGCCGGGGGTCGCCACTGTCGCGGTGGTGGCCGCTTCGTAGGTCTCCATGGTCAGCGCGGCGCGCAGATCCAAGGCGGCCTTGGCTGCCTCCGCGATCTCGGAGCTGCCGTTCAGGACGCCGCCGGTGGAGGCGGCCGCGACCCGGGCGCTGTCGACGGCCGCGATCTCCGGGATGCTCGGCATCGCTATCGACGCGACGGTGTACGCGGTCGCGTTCGCGACGGCCTTCGCGCCCAAGGTGGCCGCCATGACGCTCTGCTGCTCGGCCCATCCGGTGAAGCCGGCGAGCCTGGCGAGCGCGGCGACACCGTTGACACCCTGCATGCCGATGCCCAACTCGGCCATCACCCGGACAGCGGTCGTGGTGGCGTCGATCCACGCGCCGGTCAGCCCGCCCCACGCGGCGGCGGCCGCCGAGATCGGGACGCCGTGTGCGCCCGCGTTGAGCGCGATGGAGTTTCCTTCTGCCATACGGGGCAGCCAGAACACCCCGGTCATACCTGCGGTCATGCTTGTTTCTCCCCTTTTTCCGTAATCAGAGCTGTCCGCGGGCCTACTGGCCGAGGGTCATCTCGGTGGCCTTGATCACGCTCGCCCGGAGGATGTCCTCACCGACGTGCGTGGCGAGCTGCATGCGCAGCGTGGCGGCAGCGTGATGCAGCTCGAGGACTGCCTGGGCGACCGCCTGGTCGTGGGTCATGGCGCCCCGGTTGAAGTGATTGGCTGCCAGCAGCGACACCTCGTCCATCCCGGACGGGAGCACGTGCGTCGCCGCGGCGCTCAGCACGTGTGCGGCGGCCAGCCGGTCGGCAACCAGATCCAGTTCTAGTGCTGCGGCCAGGACGGCTTCGGGTGTGATGTCTACACCAAACATGACTCGACTCCTTCTAGTGGCGGCTACTGGGCGGAACCACGAGAATTCCCCCTACGAGTGATAGGACGCGACAGCGAGGCAATCGGTTCCATCGAATCCCCAATTTTCTTTCGTGCCTTGACAGCTGCGCTCCGGTCCCACAGCTGCGTAAAAAGACTAGCCCCATCCCAACTGATGCAACCGGTCTTCGTCAATCCCGAAATAGTGTGCAATCTCATGGATCACAGTGATCGCCACTTCTTCGACGACTTGGCTCTCATCGTCGCAGATTTCGAGGATCGCGTCGCGGTAGATCGTGACAGTGTCGGGCAGCGCTCCGCCGTATTGGCTATCGCGTTCGGTGAGTGCGATCCCGTGATATAGACCGAGCAGCCGCGAGTCTTCCGAATTGCGAGCCTCGATAAGCACGACCACATTATCGATGGCACTGGCCAGCTCTGGCGGAATGAGATCGAGCGCATCGCCGACCAGTTCTTCGAACCGGTCCTCGGACATGGTGACCGACATCGGAAGGGCGGCCTGCCTAACGCGGCTGCGGCGGCAGCGGCGCCGCACCCGGCAGCGGCGCAGGCGTCCGGCGGCCCGAGTTCGGCGGTGGCACCGGCGCCTGGCCGTTGATCAAGATCTCGCCCTTCGCCGAGCCGATGATCGGGGCGAAGCCTTCCCGGTCGGTGCCTTTGCCGATCATGCAATCCAGCTTGCGACTGCCGGCCAGCCAGCTGCGGGCATCGACATAGTCGAAGAACAGCGTCAGCGTCTTGTTGCGCACCTGATCGGGCGACCCCAGATAGTCGGTAGCGGAGCGGGCGCACTCCTCCTCGACGAACCGATCCTGCTCCTCCTTGGCGGGCGGCCCACCGGGGAACCGAGCCGCGAGGTCGATGGTGGACACGATCTCGACGGCGTGCGCCTGCCCGCAGTCCACCGGATCGGTCGGCAGGTTCTGGTTGATGCCGAGGCAGGTCCCCGCCTCGAACACCTTCGACTGATCGTGTTCGGCGGCGCTGCCCGTCGACGGCAGTGGGGTCCCGGTACTTCCGGAGAACTGCAGCCCACAGCGCAGCGTCCGATCACCGTGTTTCCACCCGTCGGGGCTCGGGTACATCAGCCCGACGACATAGCGCCCGCGCGGATCGAAGTGCCCGCTCATGTACTGCTGCACTGCGGGGACGCAATGCTCTTCCTTGAGCTCGGTCAGGCGCAGCGAGTCCGGGAACCGCGAGCCGGCGCCGAATTCTTTGCCCGGGTACTTGCTCATGTCGATGTCGGCAGCGACCTCGAACAGATGCCTGTTCGAGCACGCCACCTTCACCAGGTCGCCGCGGTCCGGCTTGGTCCAGCTGAGGCAGTCGCCTCTGGCTGCGGTGCCGAACTCCTTGTCCAGCACGGTGTCGACCGGCGACCCGGGAGTGTGCGCCTCCAGCCCCGTTTCGTTGTCGAACCCGGTCACGAACAGCGTGACCATGGCCGCGATGACGGCGCCCGCCGCGACGGCGAGCAGCCCCCAGCGCAGGGTCGGTGCGGACAGGTGCAGGTTGCTACCCGTGAGCAACGCGCGGGCGTCATCCAGCGAGCGTGGGAACGAGCCGAGACGCGACGGCTTGGCGCCCGAGGGATGCTCGGTCGCCCGCGGGGGCTGAGGCACATCATCGGAGGACATCGCGATCCATCATGGCAGCGTCTGATCCCCGGTGCTACGACCTGGTCGATCAGGCGCAGGCAATGGCTTGCCGACACCGCCGTAGCGGCCTGATCTCAGCCGCGAAACGCCGACAGGAACACTCCCGGCAGCCGCGCCGGGTTGCCGCTCGCGTAGAACTCCGTCAGTTTGCGCCCGGTCGCCGCGGCGGTGGCATTCGTGACGAACCACGGCGGCTTCGGAGACAGCGCGAGTTCACCGTGCATCAGTGACCGCGGCGCCGGCCGGAACGGCCCGCTCACCACCGTCCGTTCCACATCGTCGAGCAGGAAAGCGTTGTGCACCACGCCGATTCCGCTCTGCACGTCGTCGATGGTGTGGCCGGGGTAGGCGCCCCACGCGGCCCGTGGCGTGAGGAAGGCCAGCCCGGTCCAGGCGTTGACCGCGATCGCGCCGTAGCGCAGCCGTTCGATCGCGCGGTCGAAGGCGACGCCGAGCCGTTTGATGGTGCTCGGGTGCGCGATCACATTGGCGCCGAGCGTTCCGGTGAGTTCGGTGTTCGCGAAATCGACTGCGTGCTGCAGGAATTCGCCGCCGTCATCGGGCAGTTCGACCACGCCCAGCACCGGTGCGAAGTACTCGGTGCGCAGCAGCGGGGTCTCGGTCTGCGGCAAATTCTCGACCAGCACCCGACTCTGCCCCGGCCCGAACCGTTCCGCGTCGGGATACGCCGCAACTGCGTCGGCAACGCGGTTGTCGCTGCCCGGGTAGTAGGCCGGACGCTGCGGCGCCTTGTCGAGCGCGGCGCGCAGCTCGGCGAGGAATTTCTCCTTCTGCGGCCAGTTCGCGCTCAGCACCACGGCTTGGGTGGCGACGCAGTTGTAGCCGCCGTTGTGCAACCGCTGGGTCGCGACGTGCTCGGCCTGGAAACGCAGATCGGCGTCGCTCCATTCGCCTGGCACGACGATGGTCGGCGAGACGCCACCGAGTTCACTGGTGATCGGCTTGTCCAGCAGCGGGCGTTGGTCGGACTTGCGTTCCTGTCCCTCCGGTCCGGGCCCCCAGACGATCGCGTCATGGGTGTGCGCGCTGCCGGTCATGTGCACATGCGCCACGTCGGGATGGTGCACCAGATACCCGCCCGCTTCTGCCCCGCCGGTCAGGATCCGCAGCACGCCGAGCTCGATGAGCGGCGCGAAGATCATCTCGAGCACCGTGAACAGCGGATCGGTGATCGGGTTCAGTTTCAGCGCGACCACCCGGTTGTGCGCGTAAAGCTCGTACAACGCGTCCAGCGGCGGAATCGAGGTGATGTTGCCTGCGCCGAGTATCGCGCCGATGCCCGCGGTTGCCGTCGGGTCGAGCTGGGCCAGCCCGGCGCGTCGGCGCGCGGTGCCGGCGTCGACGCCGGGCCGCAGCCACACCTCGCCCCGGAAGCCGCTGAGCAGCAGACGGTCGTAGACATCCAGCGGCAGGATCGGCACCGCGACCCGATCTCCTGGGGCCGCGGTGAGCGCAACCCCGTCGAGTGGACTGCGCCCCTGCTCCAGCGCCGTCAGCGTGGCCAACAGCGCGGCTGTGGCCTGCAGCAGTGTCATCGGACCCGACATCCATTCCTCACCGACCAGCGGTGAGTCCTCATCGAGCCCCTTCCAGGTGCGAGCCGCACGCACCCAGTCGGCGGCGAAGCGTCCGGTTCGGGTGTGGATTTCGTCGAGGAGTTCGCGACGACGGCGCAGCGAAGTCTGGGCCCACGCCTTCTCGCCCGCGGTCAGATCGGACAGTGCGCTATCGATCTCTGTTTCGTCGAAAGTTGTGCCCACAAACCAACTATGCGCGCGAACAGGGCCCGATGGCCCACATCCTGGGATATCGGCGTGAAACAGCAACACCGCGCCTATTAGGCGGCTGCCTCGCCTTCGCTCGACCCGGCGCGGACTGCGGTCGGACTACGTCCGGCTGCGCCTATTAGGCGGCTGCCTCGCCTTCGCTCGGCCCGGCGCGGACTGCGGTCGGACTACGTCCGGCTGCGCCTATTAGGCGGCTGCCTCGCCTTCGCTCGGCCCGGCGCGGACTGCGGTCGGACTACGTCCGGCTGCGCCTATTAGGCTGGTCACCCATGATCGACCTCCGATTCCTGCGGGACAACCCTGACGCGGTCCGCGCCTCGCAGCGCGCCCGCGGCGAAGACCCCGCCCTCGTCGACGCCCTGCTCGAAGCGGATGCGGCGCGCCGTGCGGCGGTGGCCACCGCCGACAACCTGCGTGCCGAGCACAAGGCCATGGGCAAGCTGGTCGGCAAGGCGAGCCCGGAGGAACGGTCCGCGCTGCTTGCGCAGGCGCAGGAGATGTCGGTGAAGGTCAAGGAGGCCGAGGTGGCGCAGCACGCCGCCGACGCCGACCTGGACGCCGCACAGCGCGCCCTTTCGAACGTTGTGCAGGAGGGCGCGCCCGCGGGCGGCGAGGACGACTACATCGTCTTGGAGACCATCGGCACGCCAACGGAATTCGATTTCGAGCCGAAGGACCATCTGGAACTCGGCGAGTCGCTCGGGCTGATCGACATGGAGCGCGGCGCGAAGGTCTCGGGCGCGCGCTTCTACTTCCTCACCGGATACGGCGCGCTGTTGCAACTGGGGCTGCTGCAGCTGGCCGCGCAACGTGCGGTCGCCAACGGCTTCACCATGATGATTCCGCCCGTGCTCGTCCGGCCGGAGATCATGGCGGGCACCGGGTTCCTCGGCCAGCACTCGGCAGAGGTCTACCACCTCGCCGACGATGATCTGTACCTGGTCGGCACCTCGGAGGTGCCACTCGCCGGCTACCACTCGGGCGAGATCCTCGATCTGAGCGACGGTCCGAAGCGGTATGCGGGTTGGTCGTCGTGCTTCCGTCGCGAGGCGGGCAGCTACGGCAAGGACACCCGCGGCATCATCCGGGTGCACCAGTTCGACAAGGTCGAGATGTTCGTCTACACCACGCCGGAGCAGGCCGACGCCGAGCATCGGCGGCTGCTGGCGTGGGAGCAGGACATGCTGGCCGCTGTCGAGGTCCCTTATCGGATCATCGATGTCGCGGCAGGCGATCTCGGCAGCTCGGCGGCGCGCAAATTCGATTGTGAGGCGTGGGTGCCCACCCAGCAGGCCTATCGTGAGCTCACTTCGACCTCGAACTGCACCACCTTCCAAGCGCGCAGGCTGTCGGTGCGATACCGGGACGAAAACGGAAAGCCGCAGATCGCAGCCACTTTGAATGGCACACTGGCGACCACGCGCTGGATCGTGGCGATTCTGGAGAACAACCAGCAGGCCGACGGTTCGGTGCGGGTGCCCGCCGCGCTGGTTCCGTTCGTCGGAACCGACCTATTGCGACCGACCAAATAACCCGGCTCACATTGCCAACAGGTTATAGCCGCTGGTTCGCCATGCCGGATTCACGGGATGTGGCAACCAGTGCGAATCGTTACCTCTAGGCTATTGCCCGTGCGAGGAATCGGGGCGCGCGGCGATACCCGAACCCGGGTGCGGGCGGCATCGGCGCTGGCGACAGCTATGGTCATGGCTCGGACCACCGGGGCGTTCTACGTCATGGGTGGTGTGCTTGGCCTGATTATTACTGCCATCGCACCGGGGGACGAGGGTAATCGACCGCTGGTCGGTACAGCTGCAGCGATTGCGCTGACGCTGGGACTTACGCTGCTCGCGTGGGGGCCGCGACTGCCGCATTCCATTCATCACGGGTACGTCGCCATCGCGACGGTCCTGGTGACCGTCGCGGTGCATTCGTTCCCGAACACGGTCGGCGCGATCGGCCTCGCCTCGTTCTATGTCTTCGTCGCCTGTGATGCGGCGCTGTTCTTCGCCTGGTCGCAGGCGCTCGCGCACATCGCGTTCGCCATCGTGTTGTGCCTCTGGGTGCTGCCCGCGCGGCCCGTTGTCCCCGGCTTGCCCTGGTGGTCCGGGTTGATTCCGGCAGGCGTGACCTTCGGTGTGGGTGTCGTCGTCGGCATCCTGACCAGGATGGCCTCCGAAGCCGATATCGATGTGCTCACCGGTCTGCTGAACCGGCGTGGCTTCGACCGTGCGCTGAACATCGCGATCGAGCACGCCACCCGCAGCGGGCAGGGCCTCGCGCTGGTGCTCGTCGACCTCGACCGCTTCCAGAAAATCAACGATCACCTCGGCCATCGCGCCGGTGACGCGGTGCTACAGCGTGTTGCTGATACCTGGTCCAAGCTGCTCGCTCCCGATCAGCGGCTGGCCCGCTACGGCGGCGATGCTTTCGCATTGCTGTTGCCGAATACCACTGAGCAGGCCGCGATCCTGCTGACCGAGCAGTTGCGGGCCGCAGTGACCACCGGGTGTTCCGCGGGCGTCACGTCATGGCAGCCGGGGGAGTCGGGTTCGCTGCTGGTCAGCCGTGCCGACGTCGGCCTGTACCGGGCCAAGCAGGCCGGTCGCAACCGCACGGTACTCGAGTCCTCGCGGCAGCTGCCGCTGGCCGTCGAGCTGCGCGAGGCGATCGATCGCGGCGCGTTGGACGTGCACTACCAGCCGATTGTCAGCCTGACCGAGGGCGGCGGCAAGGCGGTCGGTGTGGAGGCGCTGCTGCGCTGGTCGTCGAGCGCGCAGCCCGACGTCACCACCGAGGGGCTGATCCGGGTCGCCGAAGAATACGACCTCATCTCCGACCTCGACGAGCTGGTGTTGCGCAGGGCCTGCGCGGATGCCGCGCGGCTGCAAGAGACCTTCGCCCAGCTCGATCTGACGTTGAATGTGAACGTCAGTGGCCTGGAACTCGCCGAGACCGGCTACGCCGATCGGGTTGCGAACATTCTCGCGAGCACCGGCTGGCCCGCCGACCAGCTGGTGCTCGAGGTCACCGAGAGCGAACTCGCCGCCGAATCCCAGACGGCCATCGGCAATCTGCACATCCTGCGGGAGCGGGGCGTGCGCATCGCCATCGACGATTTCGGCACCGGCTACTCCTCGCTGAGCCGGCTCGCCACCCTGCCCAGCGACATCCTCAAGGTCGACCAGTCCTTCGTCGCCGCGATCCGCTCGGATTCCCCGGCCCCGCCGCTGCTCGGCGTCATCGCCGCCCTGAGCAGCGCGTTGGACCTACAGGTGATCGCCGAGGGCGTGGAAACCGAATACCAGGCCGCGGTCCTGACCGAGCTCGGATTCGCCCTCGCACAGGGCTACCACTACAGCGATTCACATCCTGTCGCCGACCTGATCAGCGACCTCAACGAGCACAACGGCCGAGTAGGCCCCGGCGCGTCGGACCGTGAGATCGGCGACGGCGACATGCACGCTGCCAACGGTTGGCTGCCGCTCGGGTGAGCCGCGTTCGACGTCCTTGCCGCTAGCTGTCGCGTCGAAGAGCCTGGGAGTGGGCCGTATCGGTGCGCGAAGTCTCGTGCGGCCGGGCTCCTTCTGCGCCGTGGAAATCACTTGACGGGCTGCGGCGGGGGCGACCAAGCTGAGCATCATGCGGTTGCTCTTCTACGGCTGTTGAGCCGATAGGTCGCTACGCGTCCGGTTGACGGGTCGCGCCGGCAAACTCGGCCTTCATGCCCTCACGGTTCGGGCGGTGCTCTTCAAGGGCATCGGTGACCTCATTCCGCTGTATGCGCTGTACGCGTTGCTGTTCGCTGATCATGGGTTGAACACCGGGCAGATCTCCTCGCTGTTCGCGATCTGGTCGACCACCGCGTTCCTGCTCGAGGTGCCCTCCGGCGCCTGGGCGGACACAGTGTCGCGGCGAGCTCTGCTGGTGCTCAGCGGCGCGCTGCTGACCGCGGGATTCGCGGCATGGACCCTGGTCCCCACCTGTCTCGGCTTCGCGGCAGGTTTCGTCCTGTGGGGCGTTTCCGGCGCATTGCAGTCCGGAACCTTCGAGGCACTGCTCTATGACGAGCTCGCCGCACAAGGCGAGCGCGCGGCCTACCCGCGCATCCTCGGCTACGCGCGAGCCGCCTCGGAAGCCGCGATTGTGATCGCCATTCTCGCCGCGACACCGCTGTACGTCTGGGGCGGATACGCCCTGCTCGGCTGGTCCAGCGTCCTCATCGCCGCAACCCACACCCTCCTCGGTCTGTCGCTCCCGAGCGCACCGAAGGCAGTGTCCGCCGCAGCTGTCGAGGACCTGGAAGACGATGCCGCCGAAGCCGATCCGCCCCGATCACCGCCGCAACGCCGCTCAGCGCCTGGCGTCGATAGCTCGACCTCACCGCTAGCGGTATGCGCGGCGTACGCCGACGGCCCGGAACATGATGTCGCTGCGAATGATTCAGTGCAATCACCGGCCTCTGGCCCCTCGGTGGTCGGTGCTGAAGTTCCGACCACATCGGACGGATCGACGACCACTGCTGCCGGGATCCGGTCTGCCGAATCAGTCCAGCCCGCAGGAATATCCAATGGTCGTGCCGAGCTGTCTGATGGTCGTGCCGAGCTGTCTGATGGTCGTGCCGCGCTGTCCGATGGTCCTGCCGCGTGGTCCGAGGGTCCTGCTGTGGTGGTGGACGTCGCTGAATGTGGCGGCGGACCGGATCGTCCCGCAGCGCTATCGACGAGCCAGTCGGCCGCCCATGGCGGTCGCTCGACAGTTTCGTGTGATGCGATGCTGGTCGACCAGGCCGCGCCCGGCTCAGCTGTGTTGGGGCCGTTCGCCGGGTATCTGACCATGCTGCGCACCGGAGTCGGTGAGGTGATTCGGGTGCGGGCCGTGCGAAGCGGCGTGCTGTTGGGGGCGCTGTTGTCCGGGATCACGGCGTTCGACGAGTACTTTGCGCTGCTCGCGGAGTCGGTCGGTGTATCGACTGCCGTGGTGCCGTTGCTGGTCGGAGTGACGGTGCTCGGCTCATTGATCGGTTCGATGTCGGCCGGGCGCACCGAGGCGATGGCGGCGCGGACGATGGCGGTCGCGGTCGGGGTGGGCGGTGTGCTGTTTGCCGGTGGCGCACTGGTCGCCGGACTGGCGATCCGTTGGCCCAGCGCCGTGTATGTGCTTGCCGGCATTGGATTTACCGCAATCGGCGTCTCCTACGGCATCGTCTACAACGCGAGCATCGTGGCAGGAGCGCGGCTACAGGATGCCATCGAAGGACCCGCCCGCGCGACGGTCACCTCGGTGTCCGGCCTGGCCTCGGAGGTGGTCGCGCTCGCGGTATTCGGCTTCGCCGCCGCCGCAACCTCCTGGCTGTCGATGCCCACGACGGTCGCTCTGCTCGGCGCCACAATCCTGCCGATCGCGCTGGTCACCCCCTCTTGGCTACCCCGCCGCCGAGCGAATGCCGACTGACCGGGCGAGTGGCAAGTGGTGGACCCGCTCGGCGTGGTCAGTCGAGCGGGCTGCCGATGAGATGGCTTGCGGTGAGCAGGAATTGGTCGGTGGAACGGTCGATGAGAGTTCGGCGGGTGATGGGGAGGGTGCCTGCCAGCCAGCTGTTGGTGGTTTCCCAGAGACCGCCGAGGAGGTGGGTTGCGGCGAATTCGGCGTGTTCGCCGGCGTTTTCGACGACGTCGGCGCCGACTTCTTCGGCGCATACGGCCAGCATGATGCCTGCGAACGAGCGCATCACCTCGGCCCTGCGCATCAGCAGGGCCGGGTTCAGTTGAGCCTCGACGGTGGCGATGCGTGCCTTGCGTGGATCATCGGCGATGAGGTCGACAGCGGCGGCGATGGCGGCTCTGGTCTTCGCGCGGATGTCGGCGCCGGTTGTCATGAACGCGGTGACGACGACCTGGCCGATCTCGTCGACGATCCGGTCGAACAGTTCGCTGAATACCGAATCGAGGTCGGTGAAGCTCTCGTAGTAGTAGCGCTCCGACAGCTTTGCCTTGGTGCACAGGCCGGAGACGGTCAGCTTGGCAAAACCCGAGGTCCCGATGATTTCCAGTGCCGCATCCAGCAGCGCGGCGCGGCGGCGCGCCCGGCGCTGTTCGATCGGCACGCCGCCGTAGGACCGCGAGGTGGTAGTCATCGGAGACCATTCTGGCATAGATCCTTGCCAGATTTTCAATTCTGTGAGACGTTCTTGTCAGAAGGTGCCCGATGCGTGCACCGACGCGAACCTCGAACCGATGGGTGAAGTGCAATGACGCATGACAACCAGCTGCTACCCACGCCGCCGCTGTTCACCGAGTTCCCCTTCCGGCAGGCTGTTCCGGTCCTCGCGCCGGGCGATCTGCGCTGCACCGCCGCCCAGCGCGATTCGTTCCGCCGCTTCGCGCAGGTAGGCGATCCGCTGGCCGACGACGTGGTGGCGATGATCCAGCGCCTGCCGGTCGGCGAGGGCCGTCGGATGTTCGAGATCGCCGTCGAGCAGGGCATAGATGCGGTGCCGGACGCGCCGCAAGAGCTGCGGGCACTCTTCGAACAGGTCGAGGCGGACCCGTACTGGCTCGATCGCGGCAAGATCGATCGCGGTGCCCGCGTCGTCGGCCGCACCAGTGTCTGGGGCGGCATAGCCATGGGTATGTTCGCCCTGATGGGCGGCTATCTCGCCTCCCGTGCGGACAAAACGCTCGTCGGCACCGGCGACCTGAACGCGATGGCGCCGCGCCGACTCGCCGAAACCACACAGTGGTGGCTGGATGTCACCACTCCCGGTGGGCTGCAACACAATCGGGTCGGATACCAGAGCGTGCTGCGGGTGCGCCTGATGCACGCGCTGGTGCGCGCGGGCATGAATCGACGGCCCGACTGGGATTACGCCGCATGGGATCAGCCGGTGAACCAAGTGCTCACCGTCGGCACCCTCGGCCTGTTCTCCATGGCGAATCTGGTTGGCGCGCAGGCGCTCGGACTGCGATTCTCCGCCAAGGAAAAGGACGCGGTCTTCCACCTGTGGCGCTACGTCGGCTTCCTGCTCGGCATCGACGCCGAGATCCTGCCGACCTGTGAAACCGACACCTGGCGCGCCTTCTGGATCCTCGCCGACACCGAATTCATCCCCGATAAGGACTCCCGTCTCTTGGCCCAGGCCCTCGTCACCGCCGCGGGCGGCCTGTTCGTCGGCAACGACACCGCTCCACAGCGCCTGGTCCGCAAGGCGGTCACCGGCTACATGGTTGCCTACAGCCGAATCATCCTCGGCCCGACCAACTCCGACTTCCTCGGCCTACCGAACAACAAACTATTCCAGAGCGCGGTCATGGCCACCGCCGTCGTCAACGGCGTCCTGGAAATCCCCCGCCAACTCCTCCCCGGCACCACCCGATTCCACGAAGAACTGGGCGCCCGCATCCGTACCCGCCTGGTCCGCGGCTCCATCGCCCGCAACGGCGGCGACCGCACTTATGCCCGCCACGACACCTTCGCCACCAACCGCACGGCACTACGCGCGGGATAGCTCGAGCGAGCGCTGGTTAGGATTGCGTCCCAGTAACTTTGGGTAATGGCGTTAGTGAAATGGTGGCCGCCAATGCGGTGGCGGCCACCATTTCTCTCACGTCAACCTGAGCAGGGTGCACGGCTTCCGGAGTGCGGACTGGCTGTGGGTGCGTGGCGAGGCGGAGGGGTAGTCGGGATGCGGACGGGGCGCGGTACCGTGCGGGGGTGACCGGGCGGCGGCAGGTGGGGCTGGTCTTCGGCTTCTGTATCGGGGCCGGGGTAGCGGTGCAGGGGCGGGTCAATGGTGCGCTGGGGGCGCGGTTGCATGACGGAATCGCTGCCGCGTGCATCAGTTTCGGCCTCGGGCTGGTGCTGCTCGGCGTTGCGTTCGTTGTCAGTCGCCGCCTGCGTGGCGGGCTCGCGCGGGTGCGGATAGCGCTGGAATCCGGTGAGCTGCGCCCGTGGCAGTTGCTCGGGGGGCTGTGTGGTGCGTTCTTCGTCGCGTGTCAGGGGCTTACGGTCGCCGCGATCGGTGTCACCGCGTTCACGGTGGCTGTGGTGGCAGGTCAGCTGGTGAGCAGTCTGGTGGTGGATCGTCTCGGTGTGGCTCCCAGTGGCCGCACCCCGGTCACCGCATTGCGTCTCGGCGGCGCTGCCCTTGCGATGGTCGCGGTGGTCCTGGCCGCGGCCGGTCGCTCAGGTACCGCGGTCGGTTCCTCGGCCGTCCCGGAGTGGCTGCGTGACGGCCCGGTCGCATTGCTGGTCGTCCTGCCCGCGTTGGCAGGCATCGGTCTGGCCTGGCAGCAGGCGGTCAACGGTCGAGTCGGCGCGGTCGGCGGTCCCTTCGCCGCCACCCTCGTGAACTTCGGTATCGGCACCGCTGCCCTGTTCGCCATCAAAGCGCTCATTCTCGCCCGCACCGGTTGGCCCACCGAATTCCCCAGCGAGCCTTGGCTCTATGTGGGTGGCGTCATCGGTGTCGCTTTCATTGCCCTTGCGGCTCTCACCGTCCGCTGGATCGGGGTCCTGCTCCTCGGTCTGACGTCGGTGGCCGGCCAACTCCTCGCCTCGGTCCTCTTGGACATCGCGATTCCCACCGGTGCCGGACTGTCGGTCATGACTGTCATCGGCTGCGCCCTCACCCTCGCAGCGGTCGTCGTTGCCGCTCGCTCCCGAAGCTGAACACCACTGCTCAGCTGAAGCGCCACCGGGTTCCGGCGCCATGGCAGCTCACTTGATCGACCCGCCGAGCGGGACAGGGTGGACGTCTGTCGTGGCCGCCGCCCAGCCTGCGGTCACGACCACTGAAACTGTTCCGTGTTTCATGTTCTATGGGCATGACCGATGTGGGATGGTGCGGTCATGCTGATCGAATACGGGGTGTGGGTTTCGCGGCTGGCGGTGAGTGCGGTGTTCGGTCTGTCGGCGGTGGGGAAGCTGATGGACCGGGCCGCGATGCGGAAGTCGGCGGCCGAATTCGGGGTACCGATCCAATGGGCGCCCGTCGTGGCGTGGGGGCTACCGATGTTGGAGGCGGTGATCGCGGTGGCGGTGCTGCCGCCGTGGACGGCGGTGGCGGCGTCGGTGCTTGCCACGCTGGTGCTCGCGGTGTTCACGGGCGCCGTCATTCGACTGCTGGTGCGGGGAAGACGACCTGCCTGTTCGTGTTTCGGCTCGTTGAGCGACGCACCGATCGGCGCCTGGACCGTAGCCCGCAATGGGGTGCTGATGGCGCTCGCGGTGCTGGTCGGCTGGGGTTCGCTCGCGTATTCGCAGGTGCCGGGCGGGCTGCCCGCCGACAATGCGGTCGGGCTGGGAGTTGTCGCGGTGCTCGCCGCGCTACTGGTGTGGATGTTCGGCGAGGTCCGCGGCTTGCAACGGCGGGTAGACGAGCAGGCGCTCTCGACCCTCGGTGCCGAGGGGCTGCCGGTGGGCGCCGTTGCGCCCGAGTTCGAACTGTTCGACGTCGATGACGGCCGCACGACTCTGGAATCGCTACTGGTCCATGGGCGCCGAGTACTACTGGTGTTCGTGCATCCCAACTGTGAGCTGTGCGCAGCACTGGCTCGGGAGCTGCCGCGGTGGCACTCGCGCACCGCCGAGGCGCTGACCATTGTGGTCGTCGGCAACGGCGACGCCGCGGAGCAGGCCGAATGGGCGCAGGAGCAGGGGCTCGACGGTATTGCCGCGCTGGTACAGCGGGGTAACGAAGCCGCTTTGCGCTACCGCGTCCGCGGCACGCCTTCGGCCGTATTGATCGATGCCGAAGGCCATATCGGCGCGCCGGTCGCCAGGGGCGCGATGGCGGTCCGGGAGCTGATCATGTCATCGAAGAAGGTTGTACGGCAGTGATGGGGAGCCGCCAGCGCGCGGACGGTCCAGTCGATCCCTGTGTATCGATCCGATCCGCTGCTTGTTCGAGGCAATACGGACCGGCTTTCTACTTCCATTGTCCTGCAACAAATTTTATGAGCAATTTGCAGCACGCCTGATCGTCGAGTCGATACGATCGAAGGGCTAGGTTCCTCCAATCGAAGTCGATTGGCCCTACTCCATCGAGGGGAAAATCAACATGGCGGACTTTGCATTCACAGATTATTCCGGCAAGGAATTCATCATCCGGCTCAACAACGAACAACGGATATCCGAAGCCCGTCGAATTCTGTCCGGCGAGGAAACCATGTCGGTCCACGTGATGGGCCGAATCAGGAAAACCACCGTGAATTACAACCCGGGCTGGAGTTTCCATCTCGACCCGGACACGATCACCTTCTTCACCATGGCGATCGAGGTATGCGACTCGAGCATCACCTACACGGAGGACCACCTGGATGAGGCCTGCGGCGCCTTCCTGCCCGGGTGCTTCTGGTGTCCGTGGTCCTCGCGGCTCACCCGCGAAATTACCGCCTGAGCGGGCCTCTTCGAGGAAAATCGCGCTCGTTGGGTGCCGGTACGGCACCCGGCCGAAACTCTGTCCGACGGTTCCGTGTGCGCAGTGTCACTGCGCACACGGAACGGACGAGCATATGCCCGATCGATCGACATCCGGAATGATGCGTCGACATTCGGCGCGATGAAGTTCGGGCGCTCGAAATTGGTGCAGCGACCGACTCAGGCCAACTTGCGGGAACGAAGTTCGTGACCTTTGGAGGTTTTGCAGCGACCCGATTCCAGGTCCCACTGCCACCCGTGCAAATTGCACAGGAGCGTATTGCCCTCGACGACACCGAATTTCGAAAGGTCGGCCTTGAGGTGTGGGCAGCGCCGCTGCACTTCCCAGCCGTCGAGTTCGGTGGACGCGGAATCGTCGTGCGCCTCGGCGAACCAGCCGTCGGCATAGGCGATGCGCTCGTCGGTCAGGCATTTGAAGAACGTATAAAGGAATTCGTTGTACCCGCCGATGCGCCACGCCTGGAATCGGGTGGACAGGAAGATGGTATTCACCCAGTCCGGCTCGTTGTCGCGCAACACCGTGCGCACCAATTCCGGGGCGATGCGGAAGCCGTAGCGATACTTGCCTTCGCCGTCGACCGGACCGCGCACCACGCGCTTGGGGAAGTCCAGCACCACGGTCTCGTCCCCGATGACGAGCCCCACGGGGTAGCCGATGCCGTCGCAAATCAGGTCGCTCTGCGCCATGATCGGCTCGAACAGGGCCTGCAACGGCTCCAGCAGCGGCTCGCCGGTCGCCGGTGCCCAGCTCGCCTTCTCCGCGGCCAGCACCGGCGCGAGACGCTGCGCCATCTGTTCGATGTATGCGGCCTTGTTGTCGTAGACCAGGCCTGGTTCGAACGGATGGGTCAACTCCAGCTCGGAACCACGCACATCGGCGACCGAGCCGGGGATCATCAACAGCCCGCCCTCGTTGCCGTGGATGCGCATCTGTTCCAGGAACACCATCTGGTCCGGGAAGATATTGCCTTCGTCGCCGCGGTCGTCGTTGAGGTAGCGCAGCTCGCCGTCGAGGAACACCGGCGGCCCCGCCGACGGCACCACCCAGGT
This sequence comes from Nocardia sp. CWNU-33, assembly GCF_046764895.1. Taxonomy (NCBI): domain Bacteria; kingdom Bacillati; phylum Actinomycetota; class Actinomycetes; order Mycobacteriales; family Nocardiaceae; genus Nocardia; species Nocardia sp. CWNU-33. Next base: position 309,263 of record NZ_JBKOQN010000003.1, read on the forward strand.
GGCGCCGACCTGCTCGATATAGCTGCGGCACCGGTCCATGCCGCGCTGCCGTTTCTGCTTGCCGAAGTTCGACTTGGTGCGGCTCGGGATGTCGTAGACCATCGGGTACCAGATGGCGCCCGAGTACTGCAGCAGATGAATGTCGATCCGGCCGAATGCGTCGTGCAGCACATCCATGTCGACCGGCCGGGCGTCGTTCATGTTGAAACAGGTGGTCACGCCGTCTGAGACGATAATCCCGGAGTCGCCGATCGGCCCGTCTGCCGGCGCGCGCAACGCGATGATCATGATGTCCAGCTCGCCGCCCGGACCGGTGATCGTGTGCTTGACCGAGTCCTCGGTCTCGAAGAACTTGGTGAAACCGAGCAGCTCCAGTTCGCGCTTCAGATCCGGCACCGGGTAGTCCGGCAGCAGCACGGTCGCGTCCTTGTTGACGTGCTGGGCCAGCGTGACGGCGTCGAAGTGGTCGCGATGCAGGTGCGAGACGTACAGGAAGTCGCAATTGCCCAGCTCGTCCCAGTCGAGCTGGGTGTTGTCGGGGAACGGGAACCACGAACCGAAGTAGGCGGGGTTGACCCAGGGATCGCAAAGGATCGACCCGGCCGCGGTGCGAATATGGAATCCGGCGTGTCCGACGCTGGTGATCTGCACGAGCTGCTCCTCCTAGCCGTTACCAGCCATCCAGAGTAGTGGCTATGGTGAAACGTCGCCGATGCAGTAGCCCTTGGAGCTCTCGTGGCCATCGGTCAAGGTGAAAGTCCGCGTCTGGGTCACCCCGGCGGCGTTGGTGACGGGCACCTGTACCGCGATGTAGTCCGCGCGCAGTCGCTCCGATTGGATTTCCTGGTCGGCGAACTTCGTGGCGCCGGTCAGCTTGCCTGCGTTGTTCGCCAACGGCGCGGCGATCGGTTTGCCGGTGCCGGTGGGGTCCCAGGTCGCCGGGCTCGCCTTGCACACGAGCGGGTAGGTGCCCTCCTTGTCGGAGGGGTCGAGCGGAGCGCCGACAGATCGGGCCAGATACCGGCGCACGGTGTGCCTGGCGTCGGCGTCGTTCAGGCCGGTGTCCTCGCCCGCCGCAATCACTCGCGGGCAGGCGTAGCCGGTGTCGGCGGCGGCGCGGTCGATGGTGACTGCGGTGGTCCTGGTCTTCCAGGTGACGGTGTCCTCGGTCGCGACGCCGGGCTGGGCGAGGGCGTTGAGGATGGCCTGCTTGCCCTCGTACATGTCGGCCACATTCCCTGGGGCCATGGACCAGCACTTGGCCTGCAGCGCGGTGATCGTTTCGGTTTGCAGGTCGGCGGCCCAGCGCTGTACCGCGGGTGCGGCGGCCGGGAGGCCTGGCACCGCTGCGACCTGCGGGGCGTTCGCGGGGATCGGCGGGAGGGCCGAGGTGCTCGGTGTGGTCGGGGCGAGGATGGGCGAGGTGGTGGTCTGCGCCGTGGCGCGCGCGGGCTCCTCATTGGGAATGCCGACGGCCGAATCGCAGCCCGCGAGCAGGACCGCTCCGGCGGCGACGAGTCCGCCGACCAGGCTCCTGCCGATGCGTGGCGTTGTCCGCAGGTCGCCGTGGCGAGGGGCGCTGCGCTGCTGGTGCGCTGCCCCGTCGTGCTCGAATTGCCTTGTCCGGTCACGATAGCGCGGGTCTTTCCGGTCGCGTTCACGCGTTATCGGTCGGGCGCGGTCCACTTCCAAGGTCCTCTTTCGTAGGTCTTGCACTCGGGCCTATCGGGCGAATCCCGGGTCCGGTTCGGCGCTCGCGAGACAGCGCGCGCGGCGGCGCTCTGCCGGATGGGACAGTCTGCGACTACGCTAGCGGAATTGTGGAACCCGTCTACCGGACGATCGTCGGCCTGGCCCGTACTGTCTTCTTCGTCGAAGGTCTGAAATTCACCGTCAAGGGTGAGGAGAATATCCCTGCCCGGGGTGGTGCCGTAATCGCGGTCAACCACACCGGATATATGGACTTCACCTACGCCGGGCTTCCGGTGCGCACACCTAAGCGCTACATCCGCTTCATGGCCAAAAAAGAGGTGTTCGACAACAGCATCTCCGGGCCGATCATGCGGGCGCTCAAGCACATTCCCGTGGACCGATCGGCGGGCGCCGACTCCTACCAAGCCGCGGTCGAGTACCTGCGCAAGGGCGAGCTGGTCGGCGTGTATCCCGAGGCGACCATCAGCCGGAGCTTCGAGATCAAGGACTTCAAGTCCGGCGCCGCGCGCATGGCGATCGAGTCGGATGTACCGATCATCCCGATCGTCATCTGGGGTGCGCAGCGAGTGTGGACCAAGGGCTTCCCGAAGCGTCTCGGCCGCACCAACACTCCGATCTCCATCGCGGTCGGCGTACCGATCCAGCCCTACGAACCCGCGGCGGACCTCACCGCCCAGCTGCGTGCCGCCATGCAGGAAATGCTGCTCGATCTTCAGCGCGACTACCCGCACGAGCCGGGCGCCTACTGGGTTCCCGCCCGCCTCGGTGGCAGCGCGCCCACCCTCGAGGAAGCCGACGCCATGGACGCCGCGGAAGCCGAGGAGAAGGCGGCCCGCCGGGCGGAGAAGGATTCTCGATAGGGGAGCTATGGCGCGGAAACCTGTCTATGGCCTTCTCGCCCACCTGGTCCGCGTGGTATTCGCCATGCAAGCACGCGGGTCGATATCGCACGACCGGATTCCGCGCCCGCCATGAAGCACTACAACGCAATCGGCGTCGACCGCACCGCTGGTGCCGAGTCCGACGATCGCGCCGCATCAGGGATCTGTCGGGCCGACCATGGCAACTGTTCTCACCATGCTGGCCGAATGTGCGAGAGGGGAGATGAACGTGGCCGCGGCGACGTCGAAGTGGGCTCTGGCTGATGTCCCGTTCAGGGCGGGCGGTCAGGGGTGATAGAGCGGTTGACAGGGGGTGGGCGCGGGGAGGTTGCCGCGGAGGAAGGAAGTCGGGGGGACGCCCATGAGGGTGCGGAAGTCGGCGGTCATGTGGGATTGGTCGTAATAGCCGGTGGTGGTGGCCAGTTGGGCCCACGGGGTGATGCCCGCATGGGCGAGGATGCGGCGGACTCGGGCGATGCGGGTGTAGTGCTTGGGGGAGACGCCGACACCGGTGGTGAAGAGGTTGCGGAGTTGGCGTTCGCTCACGGCCAGGTCGGCGGCCAGTTCGTGGACCGGGGTCGGTGCGGCGGCGGATATGGCGGCGACGGCGGTGCGCAGCAGGGTCCGGTGGGCACGCTGGGTCGGGTCCTCGGAGATGCGTCGGGGGAGGACGTCTGCCAGGAAGGGTAGTACTTCCTCGGGTGTGAGGCGCGTCAGCTCGTCGGCCAGATCGGCTGCGACACCGGGAAAGTCGGCGAGCCGGAACACGCGGTTCGCAAGGTCGGTGGCCGGTACACCCAGCAGCTGACGGGTGGCTCCCGGTTCGAGTCGAAGGCGCACGCATCCGGCCGGCTTCTCGGCCCTGGAGTACGTCGCCTTGGTGTGCGGGCCGACGACCATCGCCTCGCGGTGACCTCCCGCCTCGGCACGCAGCACAATGGTCGTCGCGACGTGTGGCACATGCGTGAAGGGCAGCGAGACGTCGGCGACGGTCGGGATGTGTCCGAGCTCGGTGATCCACGGGCGCAAGGATTCGGGCGCTGCCACCGTGGTCTCGATGAGCTCGTCGGTCAGCGTGTGCGCCGGATATGTGGTGGTCACCCGATCAACTGTAGGCAGTTCGAGGCCGTCCAGGTGTGCCGAAATTTCCTATAGACCGCGGGGTCACGGCGGCAGGCTGGCCATCATGATTCTTATTACCGGTGCCACCGGAACAATCGGCAGCGAAATCGTTCGTCAACTCGCAGCGCGCGGCGAGCCGGTCCGTGCCGTGACGCGAGACCCGCAACGAGCGCAGCTGCCCGCCGAAGTCGAGGTGGTGCGCGGCGACTACACCGACACCGCGTCGATGGCCGCGGCCATGTCGGGCGCGGACGCCGTATTCATCGTCGGCGTGCTCGGACCGGACGACGCCGAAACCGACCGGGCATTGGTCGCCACCGCCAAGGCGGCCGGCGTCCGCCGAATCGTGAAACTGTCGGCCATCGGCACCGGCGAGCCCGAACTCGGACGAGTCGGCACCTGGCACATCCCCGGTGAGAACGCCGCGCGCGAAAGCGGCCTCGAGTGGACGATCCTGCGCCCGAGCTCTTTTGCCTCGAACACCCTGAGCTGGATCGATGCGATCCGCTCTGGTCAACCAGTGCCCAACCTGACCGGTTCGGGCAGCCAGGGCGTCGTCGACCCGCGCGACGTGGCCGCAGTGGCCGCCGAGGCGCTCCTCGCGCCCGGCCACTCGGGCCGCGTCTACACCCTCACTGGCCCGGAACTGCTCACCGGCCCGGACCAGGCTGCCGTGTTGGCCGCCGTCCTCGACCACCCGGTGGAGTCCATCGACATCGCAGAAGACACCGCCCGCGAACACATGCTTGCCGCCGGCATGTCCGCGGAATTCGCCGATGGTGCCCTCGCCGGCCAGGCTTACGTCCGCGCGGGCGGCAACGCGGTCCTCACCGACGACGTCAACCGGGTCCTCGGCCGCGCCCCGCGCACCTACACCCAATGGGCCACCGACCACGCCACCGCATTCGGTGCGGTGACGAACCCGGTTGCTCAGGGATCTCGGTAGTCGCCGCACTGCTGACCGTGGTTCGGCTCAGCGGACTCGACCACCCTCAGCGGTGAGCCGGACTCGCGGTCTTCGCCGGGACCGGCGAGTAGGCGGCAACGCCGCCCGCACCCGGCGATGTCCAGCGCGCCTCGTCGCATCCACTCCAGCGCGCAGTTGCGACAGCCGGAATCCGGTCGTAGTCCAGCGCGGGTCTCGTCGATTCCGGGCATCCCGCGACGTCGCGCCGCGGTTGGTGTCAGAGTCGTGCCCGCTGCTCGGCGGTCAGCGGCACGTAACGCAACAGCACGCCCGCGGGCACGGTCATGTAGTCGACGCCATGCTCGGGTCATCGAGGGTGCGGCCGCCGTCGTAGCGGAGCCGAATAGTATTGCTGTGCAAGCGAATACGAACCCATCGGTGCGCATCTGATGGCTGATCCGACAGTAGCGCACCGACGATCCGTCGCCCCGGATTTCCGAAATCCGGGCCGCACCTACTACAGTTCAACGTCGCAGAACATGCACGGCCGGAATCGGATCGCGCAGGCAATGCACGCGGATGTAGCGCAGTGGTAGCGCATCACCTTGCCAAGGTGAGGGTCGCGGGTTCAAATCCCGTCATCCGCTCTTACGAACCCGGTTCTTCCGGATCGCGACGCCAGGGCGCACGCACTTCCCGCAGACTGGGCGCGCCTGGCACCAGGTCGGGCAGATCCGGCATCGCATCGGCCCCCGCAGTGAGCGGGGCGGTAATCGCCTCGTTCTGCACGTTCGCGAGTCGTGCCGCCTCCCGGCCCGCCTCGGTGACAGATTGGCCCAGCTTCTCTGGGGTACTGCGAAAAGCCTCCTGCGCGAACTGCACATCGGTGAGGACACCGGCGCCGTCCACGGTCACCGTCACCAAACCGTCGGCTGAACTCGCCGTAGCCCGTACCGCGGCCAGCTGCTCGTACACATCGGACGCCTGCGCACGCTGCTCGGCGAGGGCATCCAGGATGAATTCGACCTGGTTGCGCATCCCGAAGTTGGCCGAGCGCAACCCATCGCGCTCCCATTGCTCCATCGGTAACTACTCCTTCGAACCTGATCCGGCTACCGAACCATGGCGTTCGGAGAACCGCTGTGTGAAGTCGTCAATGTAAATCCCAGGAGCGATGGACGACGACGAGGGCTCGAGCACCCCATCGTCGCCGATGTAGAAGATCGCCCGGCCGATAGCGATCTCGTCCTCGGCCACCGGCACGTACACCATCCACCCGACGTCGAACCGGTCGGCAACCAACTGGGACAACGGATATCCCGAAGTGTCCAGCCCACGTCCGGTGATGTAGTCCCGTACCCGAGCGATCGCCTCCTCCGCCGGCATCGGCTCCGGTGTCGTCGATACCAGCCCAGCCGCCGAGTACTGATAGAGCGCACCATCGATATCGAAGCGCCCGTCATCGCCGAACACCTCGGCCAGCGTCGCACGGGTCACCGAGCCCGTCTCGGCGGCAGCCAACAGCGCCGCGATCGCCTCCGACGCATCGTTGTCGGAATCGTCGGCAACCAGCCTCGCGACGATCCCTATCGTCGTATCGCCGGTCCACACCCCTGGCAGGGCCGTAGCGCAATCACCAGCGCCGGGGGACTGTCCTCGATACCACCGCCCCGCCTCCCACCAGTAGCAGAACGACAGCAGCCCCGAAGCCGTGCGCGGATTCAGCACGGAGTCGACCACCCAATCTGGTGCCCCCGCATAGAGTTTCGGCATCGGCGCGCCACCGTTGTACACGGCATCCAACGTGGGCGCATTCCACACTCCACCTGACAACACGCCCCGCCCCGCAGGCAGCGCATACAACGTCGACCCACCCCGACCGGACCCCTCGAACACACCGGTCCACGGCAGCATCCGCGGCCCCCAATCCGACTTGGCCGCAACAAATGCCGCCGAGATCGTCGCCCACCGTGCCCACATCACCGGGAACGGCGGAAACTCGTTCTCCGCCAACACCGCCCACACTCGCTCGGCCCGGTCGGCCCGAGCCTGGGCCGCAGCCACCTGCGGAGAGCGCAATTGCCGATCCCCGTGGCCGATATAAGCCGCCAGCCATACCGGCACGTTATCGCGCGGATACGCTTCGAGGTCCGCGCGATACGCCTCCGGCGTGAACATCTGACTCGAAGGGAACGGTTCCTCGCCGTAGTCGTAGTCGATCTCCAACTCTCCGGAACTGGCCAACACCAATAGCATTCGCCACCACGGTCCCGTGCTGAACCTCGCGGCGTCCACCCGGAGTTCCCGGACCAGTGCAAGCACCGTCTCCGGTGGGCTCATCGGAACTACGCGCTCACCATCGGAATACACAAGCTGACCGATCTCGCCGACAACGGTTACCGCGAATACCGCGTCCACCCGACGCCAGCCCTCCGGCCCCTCTGCTGCCAATGTGCAGGCAAGAGGATGCTCGGTGGTTACCCTATTGTGCTGTGTGAGGAATCCCCGTTCGCCCGGTGTCGAAGTCACAGGATTCTCTTTGCGGGCCATTTCGATCCCCTCATCACGTGTGCACCCAGCTGTCGATCGTCCTTGCCTTTCAGCAGCGCGATTTCGAGCGGCGTGGGATAGTCGGCGACGGGTCCGCCGAACTTGTCCCAGATTTCGTCCAACAACTGTCGATCTCCAGGAGTCGCGTTCTTGTAAACGAGGCGAATTCGATGTCCTATATTTTCCTTGGCTTCGGCCAATTTGGCCGGGTCCGGGTTCCAAATTGATCCGTTGAGTGCCGAGACCAGGCCGCCGTCCTCGCCAGCGGCAAGGAAATATATCGCGTGGACACCTGAAACTCGATAATAGTCGTCCATTGGCCTGTTCAACGCCTTCGAAAATCCTTTACCGCGGGCCTGCTCCTCGAGGTCGAGTGCATCGTGGTACGCGATTATTCGACCCTGGTCGTCGAATTGGAACCGGCGTCTCATCCAGCCGACCTCCGCGCCGTGCTCGTCGCGGATAACGCCGTAGACGCCGATTGCGATCTCGCCTTTCTCGGATCGCAGTGAAATCTCCAAAGATTCCGCAATTTCCGCATTCTCATGTCGGGTAATATATCTTGTCTCGACGTCCATCCAGAACGGGCCGAATTGTCCAGTCATTCCTTGCAGCTGCCTCGCCAATATCAGGTTATTGGCATCCTTGGCACCGACATCGAGGAGTTGACCGATCGGAATTGCATCCGAAACCGCATCGGACCCATCGGTCAGTAGGCGCGGCCGTCTTTCCGGACCGGACCTGACCGGAGTGCTACCCCCCGCGGCCCGCGCCGCCGCGGCCCGCATCGCCCGCCGCAGCTCCTGCGGCCCAGGACGAGGTTGCGCCACGGAACCACTTGCAGCCGAGTTGTTTTCGCCGCCAGCCATGGCGACGTCCTGATCCGGTGGAGCAGATTTGCCGGAGACGGGTGGGACACCATTGTTCGACGAGCTGCGCGGCATTTGGTCGTCAGTGGCCGGATCGTTGTGCTCGATATTCGGGATCACATTGGCGCCTCGCAACGTTGGCCGTGGCCTATTCGGATGCGGTGCCTCGGAACTGTCTGTAGCCGAATAGGTTTCGCCGACAGTGACCGCACTCTCCGGTGCTGAGGGAGCAGGTTCACTTGGATGATTCACCAGCGGTGCGACTGTTCCCAATGGGTACTTCCTGCTATGGGGTGTGAGTGCTGATATGAGCGCCGCCAAATCCGGGTCACAGACTTCGCCGTCGAGCATCCATGACCGCACCTGCTGAGGAAAAGAGTGCAGGTCCCCGGGGCTGCCGCTGCGTGCATGATGCTCCGCGGCCAGCAGGACAGCGGTTTTGCTCGCTTCAGGAACATGAGGTTCCCAGTAACGTTTGTCGATCGGCTCCGGGAAGTACCTGCTGGGAAGGCGCGCTTCGGGTTGCGTTTGGTCCGGGCCGTCCGGGGTGATGGCCTTGGCAGAAGGCGCTGGTCCAGGAACGAGCGACTCGATCACATACAGCGCCTGGTTGCACAGGAACGTGAGGTTCTCCGCATCGGGCAGGAAGCCGGTGTGGCCGCCTTGCCAATGGCTGGCCGGCAGATGGAAGACATGTCCGGTCTTGCGGTGCGGATTCGGATCGTCGGGATCGATCGTCAAGAACGCGTAGTGCCCCCGAATATCGACCCCTTTCAAAAGCTGAGCGATGACTTCCTGTGTTCTGCCGCGCAGGCTGTTATCGATTACCGTCAGCGCACTCACGTCGAGACCCAATCGGCTGAGGTATGCCTTGAAGTTCTCCCACGACCCCGGTACCAGCTCCCGTATCGCCTCCCAGTTCGGATCGCCTTCCAGCTCGATGCGGAAAGACGACGGCAGCAGCAGCGTGGTGTCCTTCGTGGCCTCGTAGTCCCGGGCCACCATCTCCATTACTTGACGGGATAGCACGATCTCGACGCACCGCTCGGCGAAGAAATCGGGATCCCTGCCACGCACCCCTGCCGCCAGGATGTGACCATCGCGGCCGATGAAGACAAAGCGCCGGTTCGGATCTTTGTTCGCCTCGTCACGCAGCTGGCGCAGGATGCTGTCGGCGATCCACGTGTTGAACGGGGCGATGTGCCGCAACGCGATCTGGTAGGCCTTCTCGACTGTCTGTGCCCCACGTTCGTCGAGCCCGAAGCTCCGAGCGATATCGGCGGGGCTGGAAAATGCCTCGGCGACAGGCACCTTCGGGAAGTTTTGCAGGAACTCTTCGCGAGAGGGGATGGTGTTCGACGAGCTGTGTGGCAGTTGGTCGCCAGTGGCCGGCGATCCCTTCGGTTCATCAGACGACCCCGAAGCTGTGGACGGTCTCGGCTGACCGAACGCGCTCGCCTTGCCACCCTCAGGGTCTGGATTGCCTTTGGATGCCCCACTTTCCGGGCTGAAGGCGTTGAGCACGGCCACTTTGCGCACATCACCGCGCGACGGCTTCAGTCCGTTTCCTTCGACCCGGGCGTCGCCCAGGTTCGTGGGCACCACACTCGCGCCCGGCGGGGCTGGTATCAGTTCCCGCGACCCGGTGTGCTGTCGCGATGCGGAACTGTCTGTAGTCGAATCGGTTTCGTCGGCGGAGGTCGCACTACCCCGAGCCGACGGAGCGGATTCGGCTACTGTGGCCTGTATTTCGCGGTCGAAGCGCGCTTGCCATTCCGCGTCGGACTCGCCGGATGGATTCGGATACCGCGCACCCTCCGCCAGATCGGCGAGCCGCTGGTTCACGGCTTGCAGGTAGGCTTCGGTCAAGCCCGGCCACGCGTCCTCGTCGAGCTCCTCGGCGCTCACCTCGCTCATTCGCACCGTATGGGCAAGTTTGACGAGCAGGTCGAGTCTTTCGATGCCACGGGCAATCCTCGGGTTCTCGGTTCCCTGCTGTCTCAGGTCTGCGACCACCTCGCGCCACTGCTGCGGCGTCCTGGGTTCATACATCCGCGGCAGCCCGAGCGCCCGCGCCTGGGAGTTGAGAAGGTGTTCCAGAACCTGCAGCGTCGCGTCGGGGTCGGTGCTAGGTGGCCGCGGATCTTCCCTCGCGTTTTTCTCGATTTCGGTAAACCGGCGCAGTACCCTCTCGAACCACGTGGATCTGTCCCGAGGAGCCAGGTATTCCGATTCCGAGGCCATGATTCGTTCCCGGTCGGCTGCCAGCTCCGCCTTCGGAATATCGTGCGAATGCCACCGGATCTGACCTTTGGATATATGGTAGAAGTTATTAACGAAGCCGAGTTCCGGCAATTCCTCCATCTGACTCATACCGAGGTCGAAGAACCACATCAGGAACTCTTGCTGAAGGCGCCAGTTGCCACCCTCGATCCGGTCCATCGGGCCGACAAGGGTGTCACCGACGCCCGCACGCTTCGCTTGCCGCGTATGTAAATAGCGTTCCCACGGATCCCCTCGATAAGTCGGATCCACCCGCTTCGCGTCGACGCCGGGCACATACTCGATGAGAAACATGAGGTCGCCGCGGCGCAGAATTTCTGGAACCTGCACGCCGACATCCCTGAGGGTTCTCGTCCCCAACCACTCGGCATCGGCCTGATCCAGATCTCGGGCCCACTTCTCGATCACCCGGAAACCATTGTTGTATTCGATCAACCACACGGCCTCGGACGTCGTGGGGTCCGTCGTATAGTCCTTGCGGGGCGTGCGGTCTTTCCGACCAGATTTTTCCGCTGCGGCCAGCTTCTCGGCGAAGGACCGCTCATCGGTGAGGTCGTTCATCCACGCGATGTCCATTGTGTCGACGTAGTACCGCATGCCAGGCTCGGGCTCGTCATGGACACCGGTCACCGGCTCGACGGTCAGCTGACCGTCCTCGCCGACCAGGACCCGCCGATACTCGATCGAAATCCCGGCCCGCTCAGCGTGCTTTCGGTAGCCAGGCGCCAGTTTGTCCAGCAGCCGCTGCTGCCCGAGCAGCGGTGATTCGACGATAAGACGGTCGCCGACCCGCACGACCCCCTCGGCGACCCGGATCCCGCCGTACGTCGCCAGGCGTTCCCTGGCGGCCAGCACCGCCAATGCTGTGCGAACCTCGTTCACGTATCGGTGCCCGGCTTCGATATGCCGTCCGACCGGCTTGAAACGCTCGTTGAGCTTGGGCAGCGTCTCGGTGTCTGCCAACGCCCGCGCCGCCGTCTCATCGAAGACGAGCCGTCGCAGAATTCGGTCGACGAGAACTTTGTGGCGGTACTCCAGGGCCATGAGCGCCTTCGTGAGGTCCTTCTGCTGCAGCTCCGGAGCCTTCATGTAGAGCGCCTGAGCAGGGCGCAGTGCGTCGTCCACCTCCTCCTGGACTTTGCTTTCGGCCTTCTCGAGTGCCCGGCGCGCCGGCGCCGGCAGCTCAACCCGCACGGGCATCCGAGTTTCTGCATCTGCGCTGACTTGGTGATGGTCGTCGGCAGGTGGGTGATGGAAGGCCACGGCGCCCTCATGGAGACCCGCGAATCCAGGCCCACCCAAAGATTGCCCGGGGCGCTTCTTGTCAGGGAGATCGAGCGCTGCTCGGTGATCGAAGTCGTTGTCGTGCGCGGTGTACGGAGCATTATCGGGCGGTGTGGCCTGGGTCCAATGTTCTGGACTCGCCACGGTGGTGCCGAGCTCGTCGCTGCTCGCCAGGTACCCCTCACCAGTCAATTGCTGGTAGCCCTTGTGCAGGGAGACCGCCGACGCCATGCCCAGATGCTCCGCGAGTTCTTCGGGTGTAGGCAGTGACCGGCCTGTGGCCAACCGACCGGAGGTGATCGCCTCGCGCACCGCGGAAACGACGGTATCGCGCCAGCCTTTGCGTCTCGCCTGTTCCAGAAGCTCGTCTCTCGACGACCCCTCTGCCAGGATCTCCATGAATTCCGGTGGAGAAACCGGCCGTGCCAACTCGGGGTCGCCCGGGTCTGCGAACGCTTCCTCGCCGATCTCACGCAGTCGCTGCTTCACGGCAGCGTCACACAATGCGCCATCGACCCCGGCTCGGTAGGCGGCGGCCGGACTGATACCGAGTTGCTCGGCCAAGGCGTATTCCTTGCCGAGGTCGGTACCGAAGAGAGCTGGGTCGTCGGTACTGATACTGCAGCGGACGCCGGCGGCGAGCAGTTGCGGTAAGGGATGCTCCTCCACGTTGGCCACCACGTTGGTGCCCACATTCGAGGTCGGGGTTACGCGCAGAACGATGTTCCGAGCGACGAGCTCGGCCATCAGGGCGGGATCGCCTGCGGCGGCGATGCCATGTTGCAGCCCGTCCGGATTCCAACGCAGGACCTCCCGAATGGCGTCGATGCCTCCGGCTTCCCCAGCGTGCGGCACGATCCCCAGCCCGGCTGCGCGGGCTATGGCTACCGCCGGATCGAACTGCGAGACGTCGCCGCGCGCCAGTTCATTACCACTGAGGTCCAAGCCGACGATGCCTCGGTCTTTGTATAGTACGGCCCACCGGGCGCATTCTTCAGCCCCTTCGGGCGGTTCTCCCCAGATCAGGCTGGGCATTGCCCGCATGATGACACCATATTGTTCTGCCGCGACAGTAATGCCGTCAGCGACACCGTTGAACATGGCTTCGTAGGGGATACCGTCCCATTTATTGCGATTGATGGGAGAGAAGGTGAATTCGACATACACCACACCGTGGGACTTCGCCTCTTTGGCGTAATCGATCACGGCTTGGCGGAAGTCTTCTTCCGTCCGCATGACACCGGTAGTGGTGCGCCACATCTGGAGAAAGTGGCCGAAGTCGCGGTACTTATACATCTCAGACAATGCATCGGCATTGTCCGCAGGCAGCTCCACACCATTACGGATGGCCATCTCCAGTAATGTTTCCGGTCGGATCGTGCCCTCGAGATGCACGTGTAGCTCGATCTTCGGATACGGGTTCGAAGGTCCGCTGCGAGGCGGAGGTGCTGCGTCGGAACTGCCGGAGTCTCCCGGGCCACCGTCTGGATGCCTCTTCTCAGCCGACGGAGCAGGTTCATTCCGGACGTTGGGTGTCGATCGGTCGTCGCGATTGCCTCCGGACGTCCCGCTGTCCTGGCCTTCAGCTCGTGCGTCGAGGGAGGGGGAGGTGTTCGGACCATTTGTGCGCGCGGCGTTACTCGGCTCGTGACCGATCCCCAGGTGAGCCGGCTTCGGCGGGCGCCCAGCAAGTCCCAACTCCTCCTCCGGACCTGCGGCCCACGGGCTCGCAGGCGCGGCAGGCTTTTTGCGTTGCTCGAGCGCTGCGCGGTTGGGAGTCGGTTCCGTGGGAGTCCGCTTGCGGCGGTTCCACGGCGACTTCTGCTTGGAGGTGGCCTGCGGTGCACCGCCGAGGTCTGCGGTTGACCCGTTGGACGTCTCGCCTCGATCCTGACCTTTGCCGGTGGGTCCGGAGCTCTGGGCCGCTTTCTGACCGGGCATTCGTCGCTGTGCCCAAGGGGAGCGGCCAGCCTGCGGGGCATGATGACCGAGAGCCTCGGGGTTGTGAGGTCCTGCGGAGCTGATGGGCGTGGCCAGTTCCGCTGCCGCTCGATGCAGCGCAAGCCAGTAGCCGTCCTGGTCGGGGGACATCGCCTCGGCGAGTAATCCAGAGCCGACCATCTGCAGGCCTTCTTCGACCTCGTCCAGCGTGTGATGATAGGAGAGCATGAACGCTATTACCGCCCCGCGGAAAGCGCGCCTCAGGTACTCCGGCATCCCCAGCGCATCGAATACCCACATGAATCGAGCAGCGGTGCCGGAAATCCCTGCCGCCAAACCGATTCCGAGTTCGACGGCCATCCTTTGGAACCAGGCGCTTTTCGGTTTGAAGTCGACAAGCGCCACACCGGGTCGCCAAGGCAGCGGTACCGCGAATCTGTTGGGGTCGAGTGCAAGCGCCGCCTCGGCGTCGACCGTCTCTCCGGTGTCTCGGTAGACAAGAACACCTTCCACGACCGCAAAACCGTCAGCGTCGCGGACACGCTCGTTGCGCCCGCCTGCGCGATACCGGTAGAGCGGCAGTACATGGCTGACGGTGGGGTCCTCGGCCTTCAGCAGGGCTTCCAGTGCGTTCTCGTCGACCCGGCCTCGAGGGTCGCGCGGCAGTGCGTGATTCGGATCGAGCTTGTCTATGCGCAGTACTCTCAGCGGGCCTTCGACGGCCTCCAATTCCCGCACGGACAACGGCATTCCCATCAGCGCCCAGTCCTGCACCGTGAAATGCCTGCGCAGGCTCACCTGGTCGGACCTGTTGCGGGTCGCCTCACTCCTGCGCACGTACTCGTCGCGCACGCGCCGTGCCACCTCGGTGTCATGCGCTGCATACTCGATCGCACGAAGGTCGTTCCACGTGATCGGTGCTCCGGGATGCGCTCTCTCGAACGCCCGTTGTACCGTCTCGAGCGCGTCGACACCGAGTCCGATTGCGGCTGCGCTCGTTTGCCAGCCGGGCTGGTTCATGAGCATGGCCAGACCCTCGAACATGGTGGTGCCGGCGGAGGTCTTCTTTAGTTCCGCGTTCCTGACTACCCCATTGAGCAACGCCGACATCAGCTCGCGCATGTTGCCGGTGCGCAGTAGTTCCTCCAGCGGGACCGAACGATGCACCATCCCGCCCCAGAGCTTGTTCTCTTCCGCGTCAAGAGAGTTGCGGATCTGCTCCGGAGTCGCCTCGTGCAACGCGAGCTGAACTTCGATCATTCGTTTCAGTACCGCAACGGCTGCCTGCTTGGATTCAGGCCTGTTGTAGAGCGCCGCTGCCAGCAGGGCCTCTTCCATGCGCTGCTCGCGCCAACCCAGGTCCGACTTGAACAACGAGGGCACATTCGCGGCGACTAATGCGGGCACATTCGCGGCGACCAGGGCGGGCACGTTCGCAGCTGATGCATAGCGCGTGTTACCCATTATCGGCTCGTCGATCGCCTCCTCGTCGGGACTGCTCGGCGGCGTTACGTCGGATTTCGCTGCTGAAATGATCGCCAGATCGTCACTGCCGGTGGGTCTGTCCAGGGAACCCTCGGCGCGCGCGGCCGCCGGATCGGTCCGGGCGGTCTGTTGCCCTGGTGTCTGGTCCGACGCAGGCGGTTCGGGGCTGGCCGATTCCGGTTGGTTGTCGCTGGTAGGTGGATGGTGGAAGCCCACGACGTTCTCGGGGAGCCCCGCGAATCCGGTCCCACCCTTCAATCGTGTGGGCTGGTTCTTGTCATGGAGATCGAGTGCGGCTGGTTGGTGGAAGTTGTCGTGCAGCGTGTACGGGGCATTGTCGGGTGGTGTGGGCTCGGTCCAGTGTTCGGGGCTCGCGACGATGGTGACATTGTCCGTGTTGGCCAGGTAGCCCTCGTCGCTCAGTTGTTGGTAGCCCTTGCGCATGGAGATCGCTGATGCCATTCCCAAATACGCGGCGAGTTGTTCAGGGGTAGGCAGTCGCTGATCTGTGGCCATCCCGCCGGAGGTGATCGCTTCGCGTAGTGCTGCGACGACTGTGCGGTCCCAGCCCGTTCGTCTGGCTTGCTCGCGAAGTTCGTCTCGCGAGGATCCTCCTGTGAGTGTCTCCATCAGCTCCTGTGCGGATTCGTGGCGGTCGGGGTCAGGGGGGGCGGGGCGGTCCTCGAGTTGGCCTTTCATCATTTTGGGATGCCTGTTGAATATGCGGGGCAGGAGTAGCCAGCTGGGTGCGGTCGGTCTGCCGTCCTTGAACTCGAAGGGAGCGAGGAAGAGTGTGATTTCTTCGCCATAATTGGGTCGGCGCCATTTGTTTTTACCATCCTTATCGCCATCCAAGTTGCGTACTCGGGGGGTTTCGATGTCGGGGTCTTCGTCGATCGACTCAGGGGTATTGGCGAGGGAGTCGAATACGATGATTTGATCTTCTTCTTCGCCGGGCAGGCGTCCGGCATTGACGATATAGAAGGGGTGTGAGCTGTCGCGGCCGCTGGCGATCACAGCGACCGAATCGATGCCATTTATTTTCTTGCGGACCATTTCGATTGCGCGGGCGAGGGCATCGTTCGCGTTGCCTGCTTGTCGCCGGAATTTGTTGCCGATTTCGGCTTCGGTGGGTTTCCAGTTGTTGTCGGCGTTCCATTTGGGGTGGGTCGGGTCTGGTTCAGGTGAGTTGCTGTCGCCGAATGCTCGGACAATGCGGGCAAGGTCGAGGGCGCCGTTTCGCATGGTGGGGTAATTGATCGACCCATCGTATGCTGGTACGTGTTTGTAATTGTAGGTTTTGAATCCTACTCGCGCCGCTGCGTACGCTGATATACCGAACATTGAGGCGGTTACCAAGCCTACTGATTGAGAGCTGAGGTTTTCCATCAGCGGGGTGGTGGCCATGCCGCCGAGTATTCCGCCCAGAGCGCCGGTTATGTTAAGGGCCGCCGTCGCACCAGGGCGGGCCGGCTTGGGAACCAAGAAATTGCGGAGGGCATTATACCTCTGGTTGTTGAGCATATTGACTGCACCGGCGATAGCCGCGGACAGCCAAAGCCACCGTTGTTCTGGTGCTAGCGCCATCACCGACATCGAAGCCGTCAACGATGCCAACGAGAGCGGGTAGGTCCATTTTATGTTGGTGGCTTCGGACAACTTCGGCCATATCTTTGTAGCCAACGATGTTATAACGATTCCGGTGCTGACCCCCGCTAGGATTATTCCTTTCATCCATTCCGGAACTCCGGCATCCGTGAGTATTTTCACCAAGTGAACGCCGCCTATTGTGGTCGCGGCGACTGCCGGCATACCTATGAGGAGGTGGGCCTTCGTGAACTGGTCTTTCCACAGAAATTCGGCCCCGTCGAAGAAATCTGCTCTCTCTTCTTCTTTCGGCTTCACCGAGGGTATTTTGCCCAGAATCCATCTATTGAACGCATAGGACAAGAAGTTCAACAAGAATGGGGCCCAAGAGGAGATGATTCCGATCATAGGGCCCAAGGCTTTGCCGAGCGAGCTGGCAAGAGCACGTTCAATCAGCGAATAATTTGAAACATCAGTTTCTTCTTCTTTTGTTCTGGCCGCATATGTGGCCAAGGCGCTGTTGACTGTTCCGACGATAGTGTCGTTGGCCGATGTGAGGACCATCGCAGCCGCGAGGGCCCACACAGCTCCAGGCCAATCGAACAGGACCCAGGCGCCACTGGCGAGCATAGTCGCGGCCCCGGCTGTCGACAGCCATTTCAGCACCTCACGGGTGTCTCCCTGTGCCATCGGTCCAGCCATGAGATTAGCTGCCAGCGTGATCGCTTGAGTTGCAGCTGCCAGGGGACCGAGCATAGCCGTCGAATTATTATCCAATTCCACAACCAGCAGACCGGCGCCGATCATCCATCCGTTGCCGAAGACCGAGGACACAATAGAGCCGGCGTACTGCTTGGCAATGTCCGGGTTCCTTGGAGTCCTGCTGCGGATCCATTGCCAGAATCGTTTTGCGGGTTCGTCGGGTAGTGCGGCTTCGCCGGGTTCTTGGGGCCCGCCCAGGATCTTGCGCAGTCGTTGTTCTGGGCTGGGGCCTTCGGTCTCTGTCTGGGGTATGGGTTCGAGTTGGCCTTCCGCGTTCCTGGTGTACTCGACGATGAAGGCGTCTTCGATTTGGGCGAAGTTGATTTGGGTGGGGGCTAGCTTTACCCAGACGTCGCGGTGGCGGAGGCGGGGGATGTATCGGGGTTCGTTTTCCGGGTCGGTTGAGGGTTTCGGTTCGGTTGAGGTTTCGGATGGTTGTGGGATTTCGGTGTCGAAGACGTAGGTTTCGCCTTCCACGGTGGTGGCGGTGATGTTGTGAAGGTGGGTGCCGTAGTCGACCACGAGGACAACGGTGTCGACTATCGGTTTTCCGACGGTGTCGTTGTCGTTGTTCGGTTTTCCTACGGTGTCGATGATCTCGAAAACTGCTTCGGCGACGGAGGTGGCGTCTGATGTCGGGATTCTGTTGAAGTCGCTGCCGTGGAGGCTTTCTGTGAGCTCCTTCCAAGTGTTGGCGTTTTCGGCGGGGATGGTGGCATTGTCGTAGCCGACTGCCCAGGTGGCGCGGACAGATTGGACGAGGCAGGCGACAACGTAATCGGGGATGCCAGTGGTAGCAGTGGGCTGTGTGGCAGGGGCGTTCTCGCGGGAACCAGGCAGTGCAGTCGCGGTCGCGCTGGGCGCGGGCAACGCCACCGAGTCGGGATCGAGGAGCCCGCGGCGTACTGCTGCGATCACCGCCTGAGTTCGGTCGTGGACGCCGAGCCGCGCGAATGTGCGATCCTGATGGTCTTTGACTGTGCTCGGCTTGACTGCCAGTCTCGAAGCGATCTCGGTGTACGTCAGCCCCTCTGCCACCAAACGGAGAATCTGAACCGCACGAGCGGACACCTCGACACGACCGTGCAGCGCTTGCTGCCACTCAGGGTCGATACGCAGGATGCCCTGGCGCAGCCCCGCGATCACTGCCTGAGCCGGTCCCTCGACGCCGAGCGTGTCGTATGTGCGATCCAGCAGTGCCGCAACGGTTTCCGGTTTATAGCCGAGCCTCGTGCCGATCGCGCCGATCGGCAGGCCCGCAAGAGTCAGCTCGAGTACCTTGACCTCGGGAGCCGACAGCATAGGGCGCCCGGAATCATCGGGCGTGACCTTCGGCTGCCCGGTCGAGTTCGGCGCCGTTTCGCCGACACCGACACTGGCGGTCGAATTCCGGTTGTCGCCGCGCGGACCGACGAGTTTTTCATTCGGTTCCAGCACGACGGCGCCTGCGACGGGTGCAGCCTCCGGCGGTCGGCTGGTCTGCGATACGGCAGGCGTCGAAGACGGCTCGTGCGCGGGTGTCTCAGTGGGGCCCTCGGCAGGTGCTGTGCCCGGCTTGGTTCCGGCGGCCGGCTGCGACGGCTTCTTCGGACGGCCACGTTTCCACGGAGTCTGGGTGGGCCCAGGGGTGCGGGCATGCTCGCGCTGCGACTCGAGTTCGGCCCGCGTCGGAGCGGTCTGATCACCGGAACCGTTCGCTGGTTGGTATCCACTCCCGTCGCCGGGCGGCATGTTGTGCGGAAATGCTTGCCCCAGTTGGCCTTGCGGCATCCCGGGCATCGGCTGTGCTACCGGATGGACCAGTTCCGGCTCGCCTCGCCCGGCATCCAGTATCCCCTCGACCGAGAACGGTGCGGCGGGGACCGTGCTGTTCGGGACGCTCGGTCTAGGTGCCCGCGGGTCGGCGGATGTGTTGCCAGAACTCGGGGGGCCAGGAACTCCCCCTATCGGCATACCTGGCTCGGGTGCCTGTGGCTGCGCAGTGCCATCGGGCTCGGCAGGCGCGCCCCAATCTTGTGATACGGGTGGTGGCGCGCTCGGTTTAACGGCGGTGATTTCGTACCAGTCGTCTGGGTGCTCTTCGGTGAAGAGACTATTTTTTGCTATCCGGAATTCGATCTGCTCGAAACCGACCTCCTCGAGTCGGTTGATGGTGTGGAGGCGGTCGTCAGCAGTTGTCATCGACAGAATGCCAGTGGTGATCAGCAGCTCGCCCCCCGCCTTCAGGACGCGGTGGACGTCGGCCATTGCGCCAGGCGACCCGGTAACGAAGGCCAGTGGGAACCGTTCGAGGTAGACCTTGTCGAATGCGCCCGCCGGAATGGCATGCATATCGCGGACATCAGTGATCAGGTCAGGGCGCGCCGCCTGATCGATGTTGGCGAATACCTCGCCTGGTTCTGCTGGCCGGAACCTGTGACCGCCGCCGACAACTAGTCGTGCTTCGATGCCGGACTCGCGAATATCGGCCAGAAGCGCAGAGAGGTCGGAGGTCGGTTCGGTCCGTAACTGATTCGGGGTGGAGTTCGGATCCACCACGGAGTGATCGGATCCCTGCGGCTGATGCCCGAGACGCAAGTCGTCCATCACAATCCACTGGCGCGTTTCTTGTGGGCGTTCGAGTCGGAGATCCTCCTGCCCATGCGCGCGTTCCGGCGGCAGCCCTGCCTGTTCACGGACCATGCGAACGAGCTGCTCTTGCCGAGCGTCGGCTGCGATGCGCCGCAACATCTGCGACCGATATGCCTGACCGTGGAAGTAGTGGACGAGCCGCTGGACTTCCTCGCCGGTGAGGTTCAGCTGTTGGCCGGCCAGCATTGCTGAGTGCGCGGCCGACAGTTCCTCCAGTGCGCCGACCATGTGGCGCAGCTTCTGATAGTGCGCCAGGTCTTCGGGCGTCGCGGTATCCGGATCCACCACTGCAGCATCGTGTTCCGCGGCAACATCCACTTGTGTCGACCGCAGCAGGTCTACATCGATTTCCGCGAGCAGGGCCATGAGCCTGGCGCTAGGAGGCTCGCTCGCGTTCGCCCGCGCCGCGTCCAACGCTGCCCGGACCTGATCGACCCGCGCATCGGCCTGTCGGAAGCGTTTCACCGCCTCGGATATCCGCTCCTGACTGCGCGCGTTGGAGACTTGCCCAGCAGGGCGCTCGCCGGAAGCCGTCGATCCCTGCTCGGCCCCGCCGCTCGTTGGGGCCCTGTAGTCCAGGCCGCCAGGACGCCGGCGAGTTGGCCGCAAGTCGAGTACCTCGGCCAGCTCGGGGTCGCGATTGTAGGACTCCACACCGGGTGGTCCGTCGGCTCGCGGCCCACCTCCAGGTTGCTTGGGTGGCTGGCTATCGCCTACTGGATCGGTCTCGGCTTGATCGCCACTGGTGGTACCGAGTTTGCGGGATATTCGTCGAAGATGGGTCTTGACGGTCGTCTTCGATATTCCCAGCGTCGCCGCGATTTCTCCGTATGTCTTTCCTGCGGCCGCTAAATCACGCACCTCGATCTCACGGTTGGACAACCCACCGTGGCCACCGCTGTGCTGGATCTGCGCCGCGGCCGTTTTATCAGCGGGTGCGTCACCAGCAGTCGCGGAAGTCTGATCAGCGCCCGGCTCCTGGGATGGGGACTGTTGGTGGAGTTGTCCGGGCTCGACCTGTGCGGACTGTTCGGCAGCAGTGATCAGTGCATCAAAAGCCCGGTGCAGCGCTGTAATGTCCCGGACGCCTTGTTTGGGAAAGTCGGTCTCGTCCACCAGAGGATAGCCGCCGAGCAGGATGCCTTTTGCGACCTCATACGCCGTGTGGTGTTCTGGGAAGGTGAATGTCAGCGCCGCGAGGGCCCATGCGTGCAACAGCTCGCCCAGTAGCCCAAGCCAGATACCGTGCGTTATCAATCGAGTTTCGGTGCCCGAAATTCCAGCACCCGCTGCGATATTGAGTGCTTGAATAACATCGACGAACCACTTGCCTTCCGGATGGAAGTCGAATTTTCCCAGCCCGTTGACCCAGGCGATCGGTACAACGTATCGGTCGGGATCGCTGTTCATCGCCGTCTCGGGATCGACAACACCCTCGTCCCGGTGGACCTCGATGTTCCTGACGAGGGCGTTTCCCTTCCTGTCGCGTATGTGGTGGTGTGCGTCGTAGTGGTAGGTCACCTGTACAGCGACGACAGTGCTGTCCTCGGCTCGCAGCATTGCCTTCAGTGCGGCCTCGTCCACCAGACCACGGCTTTTTCGGGGCAGGGGAAAATCAGGATTATCCAGCGAATCTCTGCGCAAAAGACGTAGCTCGCCGTGAACCGACTCGAGTTCATTCAGCGACAGCGGTTTGAATAGCAGATAGTCCTGTAGGTTGAGGAGTCTGGTTTCGTTCGAGCGTTCCTTGCGCGCCATTATGCTGAGACGGTATTCGTCCAACAGCGGACCGGCTTCAGCGATGTATTCGATAGCTCGGAGATGCGCCGGGTCGATCTCCGGTTCGGTCGGCAGTCTCGCCTTTACTGCGCTGAGTGCGGCGACATCGAGCCCGAGTGCGGCAGCCTTCACCTTCCATTTGGGCTCCTTCAGCAGTTTCGCCAAACCTTGGTCCAGCGTCGTGTGTATGGAAGGGTCTGTTTCCGAGCTCCGGAACATTGCGTTGATTCCGGCCGACATCAGCTCACGCAGATTTCCGGTACGCACCAGACTTTCCAACGATACCGAACGGGGGACCATCCCGCCCGCCGCGTGATCGTGGAGTGCATAGAAGGCGTCTTGGATCTCCTCGGGAGTCGCGTCTGGATGCAATTTTGGTAGCAAATCTAATAGTCTGTAAATCATTGCGACAGCAGCATCTCTGGCAATTTTCAGGTTGTAGGCCCGTTTTGCCAGTTTGAGCTCATCCACCATGCGCTGCGGCCGCCAGCCCTTGCCCGCTTCTGGCAGCGGCTGGTGACGGTTGGGTTCGGCATTCGCAGTGCGGTTGCGTTTGGCAGCGAGGAATTCTGCCAGTGTGGCCGGGCTGGGAACGGGCGGTTGGGATCGCCCTGCAGATCCCGGTTCCCGGGCGGTTTCGGGCGGTACAGGTTTACCGCGTTTCTTGGCCTTTGCAGGCTTTGCTTCGGCAGGCGTCAACGCTGGCGTCGGAGGCGTTGCCGAATCCGGCGGTGCGACCGGCGGGGCCGATTGCTTCTTACGTTTACGCTTGGGATCGGCGCCCATGGTCGGCCTTGCCCATGGGGACAGACCACCCTTCTTTACCTCCTTGCCTGGTGCCGTGCGTTGCAGAGGCGGTGGCCCTTCGATACGAGGGACCCCACTGATGTCGGGGATTTCGCCGCGGCTGTCGGGGTTGGGACCGGGAGGCGTCGACACCGGGGGGACCGGCGCGCCTGGGGTTCTCGGGTCCGGGGGAGTGGCGTAGCGGCTGGATCGGGGGGCCCACGGGGGTGTTTCCGGCGTCGCAGGCAACCGGGGGGACAACACGGCGTTTTCGCTGTGGGCCGGCGGTGCGACCTCCAGCGGAGTTTTCGTTCCGGTCCATGGCGAGACCGGGCTGTTCGGTTCATCCGGCTCGTCGGGGACATTGAACGGTGAGATCATGGGGGCCGGTTTGGGGGGCAGGTTCGCCGGGGATTGCGCAGGCAGGTGCGGAATCAGCGGCGTGATGTCCTCGGGCCGTTCGTCTTCCGGCGGGTCGGGAACACCTGGCAGCGGTATGTAGTCCGGCTTCGGGAAGGTGTACTCCTGAGGCAATACCTCCGCAAAGTTCGGCACGGGTCGGACATAGGTATTCGGAACGCTGCCCGGGTGGGGACCCGGGACTTCGGGGATATCCCGCACGGGGAACTCTTCGGGCTCCTCCTCGTCGAGGTCCGGCCGCGCGTTCGTTGCGCCGAGCAGGCTCGGTGAACCACTCAGAGCTTCGGCGCCGAGCGGGCGCGGACTTGTCGTCGCGGGACCGAGCCCCGATACCTGCGTCGGAGAAACCGACCGTGCGCCGAGGTGGTTGGTATCAGCGACCTGGTGTGTATTTGCCTTTGGCACAAGACCATTCGTGCCCGGGGTGTGCGCTTGCGGTGAGATCGCGTGATCGGTAACCGTTCCCGGTGCGGCCTGTGCCATGGGGTCGTCGGTGTCGGGGACAGGGCCCGGCGGTACCAACGGTGTGCGGGTCGGAGCAGTTGTCGGGGCGCCTGCTCGGGCAGCGGGGTTGGCTGGGTCGGAGACCTGGTGCTGCGTTGCCGCATGCGCTGCGGGACCGCCAGTTTCGGAGATCAGTCGTGGCGTCTCCGGTGGCGTGACCTCCGGAACTGCCCTCGGCAGGGATACTTGGCCGGCACTGTGATCGAAGTTTGCTTTCGGCGGGGCGTGATCCGAACCTGTGATCGTTGGGTTTCTGTGTGCTGCGAAATTGCTCGCTTCAGCGGCAGTACGTGTCGGTGTCTGGTCAGCGGCCTTTGGAGTGATCGACTGTGCTGTCAGGTTGTTCGCGTCCGCGGTCGGGCGCGGCGGTATCGATGACGGGGTGCCCGAGCTGCTTCTCGGTGTGGCTGCTTGCGCGCCTGGGTTGCTCGCGTCGATGACAGGGCCGGGCGATGCTGACGGCGCGGCATCGGGAGCTGCTGCTGTCGGTCGACTGGGCGGTGGCGCAAGGTCGTTGCCTTCAGCCCGGGAATGCGACGTCGGCGCGGGCGCGTCGCCGGGAACTATGTCCGGCGAGTTTGCCCGCGCGCCTGGGCCGTTCGCCTCGGGTGCGGGACTCGGCGTCACCGGTGGTGCGGTGATCCCCTCATCGAACAGCTTCGCCAAGTCACGGGCAAACGCGTCCTCGAATGCGGCCTGGGCCTCCGGATCGAGGGGAGTGTGTTCGTTGCCTACCTGTGCGTCGACCGGCCGCTCGAGAATAGGTGGGTGTTCGTTGCGTACCGGCGCGTCGACCGGCCGGTCGAGAACGGCAGCCCCACCGTCCGTTTGGTACCCCTTCATCGGGTCCGCTGGGCCATGCCCTCGCGGTGCCTCCCCGGGCTTGAGTGGGATCATCGGGGTGCCGTCGGCTTTGAAGCCGATACCGTGCGTGCTCTTGACGTGCGGGGTCAGATCCCGAACCCATTGCCCAACAGCATCTTTCACGGTTGTTGTGGTCTTCTCGCCGACCTGTCGCCCCTGTGTGTCAACCCTCCAGTGTTCGACCGTGTCGCCGGACATCTTGCGGACCATGTTGCCGACCTGCTCGTGCACCTCGATATGTCCCTGCGCGTTCTTGATGACCGCGAACGCGTGCGCTCCGGCATCCTTGAACTGCACACCACCGAAAATCGACCCGTCGGTGCGTTGAGCGTGCTCGATCAATGCCTGCGGCGAGCGGTAGGTCAGCCAATTCCCGCGACTTGCTCTCGCGACGCGGTCGCCGTATACACCCTCGGATCCGGCCGTCCGATTGCCGATCTCCGACAGATCGAAGGCGTCTTTCCCGGTCTGTTCCTTGATGTGCTCATTGATGCGCGAGGACGCCTCTGGAACACAGTTCCGCTGGCCTGGGGCTACTTCCTGCGCGGGCACGAACTCGCCGCCGCCATCGCCTGCGGGCGGGGAGTCCCCGTGCGCGTGGCCAGCTGCGGTCCCGGGAGCATCCTGCCCGGTCTGGGAGACCGAATTATCGTGCGTGCTGGTTGATTCGGCTGTCGTGCCCTGCTCGGTGGCAGGAGAGGCGACCTCGTCGGCAGTCGATACGCCACCGGCTTCGTCTGGGCTGCCTGCAATCTTGCCTTCGTTCTCGACTCGAGCCCCGGGCTCCTGCGGCGTCGCTTCCGCGACTGGGCGTTGATTCGCTGGGGCATCCGCGACGGCACCGGGACCCGGTGTGTCCTGGCTAGTGCGTACGGCGCCTTCTGGTGCGATGACCTGCCCGGTCGGCCTACCCAACCCGCCTTCGGCCGGTGCGAATACGGTGGCGGTCGCCGGCCGCGCTCCCGGCGAATGCTGGCCACCGCCCGACGGTGGCGAAGGGTGAGGGCTGACTATTTGTGGCGGACGGACGTTGCCGTGGCCGAGCGCGGGAGGCGGGGTGCCCGGACCTGGTGGCCTGCCTGCGGCGTTGGGGGGCAGCTTCACTTCGCCGACATTCAATTTGTCGAGCTTGGCTCGGGCTTCGGCATCGGCCCTTTGCTGGAGCTTGGCGTTGTCTATCGGCTCGAACCGACGTGCCCCGCCGGACGGCTCGGCGCGATTCTTCATGAACTCGTTGGCGGCGCGGGCCTGCGGTGGCTCCATGCTCGCGATCTTTTCGGGAGTCATGTCGCGGGCGACGGCTGCTTCGGCATCTTTACCCGCGGCCATCATCTCCGGGGTCAGCCCGTCGGGCCGAGCTACCTGTCCCTCATCGGCCCCGGTGACGGGTTCACGCACGCCTCGCTGGTTGAGCCCGAGCTCCGTCCCAGCCCGGTTACCGCCAGCGCCCGCACCCGCAGCGGGGTTGTAACCTGCGGTCCGCACGGCACGGAAACCCGCACCGGCTCCACCGATCAAACCGCCGCCGATTCCCATCAGCACCGCATCGGCCAGGTTTCCGCCGGTATATAGTCCCGCCGCCAAACCACCTGCGGCACCACCGGTAACCCCCGCCGCCACCACGGCCGCGACCCGCCAAGTGTTCTGTGCGGCCTTGGACGCGGCGTCGGCCCCCAAGCGAGTCACCGCCGGTGCGACGATACTGCCGACTCCGCCGCCGACTGCCCCGCCGATCGCACCGGCCTCGGCCGCCAACCTGACTGCTTTCCAGTCCACCGCCTCGCGATCACCGTGCGTGACCTGAATCCATTCCGCGACGGCACGGACACCACCCATGCTCACGCCACCGACAATCGCGCCACGAGTCGCACCCCGGAGCACCATCGCCAGCACCGGACGTTCCGTCGCGAACTTCGTCATCAGCTGCCGCATTCCGAACAGCAGCTCGCCCCATGCAGTCTTTAACCCCGCATCGGCGGTAGCTCGATGAGCAGTCGCCGCCGGGACACCAGCAATGCCGAACGCAAGGTCAACAGCCAACTGCGCCAGCAACACGTACATGATGCCTTTGACCATGTACCCCTCGAGCTCGAGGGCGGTGGCGCCCTCGTACAACTGCTTCGCCATGCTGTTGCAGTACGCAATCATTTGCTGCGTATCTTCTTTGAGGCCTTTGTACTGGCTGCGTATCGCGTCGGCGGTAGCACCGTTGGTCGCCGCTTCCAGCGCGCGCGCCTCGGAGGCTTCGAGTCCACGCAGGACCTCGACGAGCCTGTTGGCCGCGTCCGACCAGGCGTCCGCGGCTCGCCGCATCCCTGCGATGATCGCGTTCGGCATGTGCCCGAACACCATGTCCTGCAAACCCGGGGGGATCCCGGGGAGAAGCGGCGCTGTCACCCGATGTCCGAACGCCCTCGCGCGGTCTCGACCACCAACTGGTGCAACACTTTCGCCGGTCCGCAGGCCTTGTCACCGCACAGCTCGACCTCGGTGAACGCTTCGATCAATGCCGCGCGGGGCTCGAACCGAGGGCCTGAGAAACACCGGCCGCTCAGTTGCGCGCGCCATTTCCGGTAGCCGACAACGATCTGGGCCAGCGTGTCGGTTCGGTCCCATGGCCCGCTGATGCGCCGATACTCGGCGATCAACGTTGCCTGTGCTCGCTTGCGTGCTGTGGGACCCGCGGCCGCCTCCATTACTCGGCCGAGGTCGTTGACGATCGTCGAATACATCGGACGTTCATCGGATCCGGGTACCGACGCGCCTGATCGAGTTGCGGCGGAGACGATGTCGGCGAGCTTGGCGAGGTCGGCCAGCATGACGCCGTCGAGAATGATCCAGCCCACTTCCCGCTTCCACTTCACATCGGATGCTGCGTCGCCGAGCTCGCTGATCTCGATACCGCCGAGCTTCAGGAATGGGTATTTCCCGAGTATGTCGTCGACGGCCGCCGCGATCTCCCGCACCGTGCGTTCCACAAGGCCCGAGGTCTCGAACCCGACGATTTGCAGGCCATGTCTGGCGGCAAGCCGGCGCGCTACCTCCATAGCTGCCTGGTCGGTCGCGACCCGTTTCGGTTTGGCCGAAACAGGCTGGGGGCGGCGAGTTTTCTTGTTTCGACTGGGCTTCGCACGCTTCGCGGGGGCCTGTCCCGGTCCCAGGCTGCCGGGCTGCGGTGGAGAGACTCGCGGAGGGACACCTCCAGGCGCGTTGCGTGGGCTCTGCGCGCCGGACCCGGTGGGGGATATCGGTGCTCCCGCCTTGCTGGGCGCGCCCGGTGCGGACCCTTTTCGTTGCCACGGAGTATCTGGCGCCGACCCCGACCATGGTGTGTCCGAACGCCCGGCGATCGGCGGGCGCTCGGGCTTTCCGGACGGGGATGCCGCCGCACGGGGTGGCGCGGAATCCTTGGCGGTCGGCGGTGCGATGGAGCCGGGTTGGCCGCCAATCGGCTGCCCGCCGGGCAGTCCTTGGCCGGCGTCCGGACCATAGTTGGGATACAGCGGTTGATATGGCGAGTATGGACTGCCGTTCGATGCGGGTTGCGGCTGTTCGGATCGAGGGGCAGGGCCTTGGCTTCCGCTGGGGTTCGGGGCGCCGGTACCGCCCCTTGGGTTTGGTGCAGAACTCTTCGGCGGCGCCGCCGCTGGGGATCGGCCGGCACCGGACAGCGGTTGGTCGAATGACGGGGTAGGAGTGTTCCAACCGGGTTGGGGGCCACCGGGTTCCAGATTGCGGATCTGACTGCCGATTTCCTGGTCCTGGTTGTGGAAGGCGTCGGCGACGTTGGTGGCACTGTCACCGATTCTGCGCAGGTTGTCGACCAGGTTCTTGTAGCCCGCCAGCCCTTGTTCCGCTGCGGGCTCATAGCTTTCGCCGAAGGTACGGCCGGGCTCGTCGTTGCCCCAGCATTGACCCTCTGCGTTGAGTGTGGCTTTCAGCTGCGTCAGCTCATTCTGGGCCATGTCGGCGAGCGCCTTGAGCTCCGGTGCTAGCGCCCGTAGTAGGTCTGGATCGACCTCCAACGATTCGCCCATGCCCGGCAATCCCTTCAAACCTGGTTCTGTGGAACCGAGAAAGAGATTGTCCTCCAGCTATCGCGATTGCTGAAGGAGCTCCTCCCATTGCTGGGAAACCCTTCGAGTTGTCAGCGGATCGGCAGACCGTCGCCGTCACGACCCATGCGGTCCGACGAAACAGCTCAGCAGAACTCACCTCGGGCGATCTGCCGTGGCAGTCGACCCGGCGTGGCACGCGGCCGCGAGTTGTTAGCTATGCGGAGTCGGTGGGTGAACCGTTGTCCGGTACTGATTCGTTTATGGTCGCCTGGATTTCATGTTCGAAGCGCGCCTGCCATTCCTCGTCGGATTCGCCGTTCGGGTTCGGGTACCGCGCCCCCGTCTCCAGGTCGGCGATGCGCTGGGCCAGGCCTTCCAGGAACTTTTCGGTCAGTCCCGGCCACTTGTCGTCATCGAGTTCCTCGGCGCTCACTTCCTTCAACTGCGCGTGTAGGAGCACCTTGGTCAGCCTGTCGAGGATATCGACGTGGCCCAGCATCGTCTCATCGTTCCGAAGTTCCAGTCTCAGATCCGCGATCATCTGTTCCCGCTCGGCCCGACTGGCTTGCTGGTCGTCAAGGCCCAATCTATAGGCCAAGTCGTCGCGGAGCTCTGTCAGAATTTTCACTGCATCGGCGGGGTCGGTGCTCGGCGACGCGATGTCCTGCTTCGCGTTGGCCTCGATTATGGCGAAGATTTCCAGCACTTCGCGATACCAGTCCGGTTGGCGCCGTCGCACGAATGCCGATTCCGAGGCGATGATTCGCTGCCGGTCGGCCTCCAGTTCCGCGGGTGGGACAAGGTGCTCCTTCCACCACAGCTCTCGGTTGTGTAACTCCAAGAAGTGGTACGCGAACCCGCCCGCAGGCCATCTCGCTTCGAACCCGTTGCTGAAGTCGAAAACCACCGCATGGACGAGATGCTCGAGTAGCCAGTTTTTGCCCTCGTGACGGTCCCACGGTCGAGTCAGGGTGTCACCTAATCCCGCACGCCGCGCGCTCGGAAGATTGAAAAAGTGCTGCCAGCCATCTATGCCGTGGATTCCGAGCTCATCCGCGAGGACTCCCGGTACGAACTGCACGAGCACGACAAGGTCGCTGACCCGCAGTACTTCTGCGGCATGCGCCCCGACATTTCTCGCTGTCAGCGACCCCAATTCCTCGGCATCGGCGTGCTCCTTGGTCCGAACGGTCTTCTCGATCACCATGTAACCGTTGTTGTAGATGATCAACACGACCTGCTGCGACATCGTGTCATCGGCAACGGTGCTCTTGAGGACCTCGCGTGTACGTTCACCCGAGGCTTGCGCGTCGGCTAGTTTCTCGGTAAACGATCGCTCGTCGGTGAGGCTGTTCATCCAAAAGATGTCGTCGCGATCGGTGTAGTACCGGAGGTTCTCATTCTTGTTATAGACACCTGATACCGGCTCGACGGACAGCTGGCCTTCATCGTCGATTTGCACCCGCAGATACTCGATCGGAATTCCCTCGTTCACCGCCCATTCCCGGAGTGCCGGTGCCACCGTGTCCAGCATGCGCTGTTGTCCGAGCAGCGGAGACATGACCACAACTCGCTCGCCCCGGACCATCCAGACGCCTTCGGCGACCATGACCGCGTCCTCCGTCGGAGGCAACTGTCTTGCGACCATAACCGCCAACGCCTCGCGAACTCCGGTCACATACCGGCGAAAGGCGTCGATATGCGGTTTCAGTAGTAGGTACTGCTCGCGAGCCTTGGGTACTGCCTTGTCGTCGGCCAGCACACGGAACAACAGTTCGTCGGCGACGAGCCGCCGCAGCACCGCGCCGTATCGATAACCTTGTCGAACCTTCAGATTCTTGAACAGCTGATCGATCGCAGCGGGATCCTTCCAGCCAATGTCGGTGGTATCCGCGCCGAGCGCCTTGGCCTCGCGCAATGCTTCGGCCACGACCTCGTTCGCTTCGTTCTCAGCGGTCTCGAGCGCATTCCGCACACTAGGAGGCAGTGTGCTCTGCGGCTCAGGTTGCGGCCCCCCACGTACCCAACCACCGCCGAAGACGTTGAGTTCTGTCACCCTGCGTATCTGTTCGCGAACCGACGGATGCCTGTACGGCTTACGATGTGAATTTGGGTCGAGGTCCAACTCGGACCCGATCGGGAACGCATTCCCGCCTGATGAATGCGTGCGGCGGGCCGGTGTCTGCTTGTCGGCAGCGGCAGCGGCAGCGGCAGCACGAGCCGCGAGGTCTGTCACTTTGAAGCGGTATCCGGGAGCACCCGGGGCCTCGACGGCCTCGATCTGCTGCATGGCCTCAACGTCAACGTAGTCCGTGAAAATCATCAGCTGCCGCGGCCGGCGGCCGCCTCGCAAGTAATCGGGGTTCTCATTCGCAATGCGGAGGCGTTCGCGTGCTTGGCCCACCAATGAACCTAACGAATCGACTTGCCGGTTGGGGGAGATGGACTTGACTTCGACCCAGGTGCGTCCTCCGTCTGCGACGATATCTACCTCAGAGGTTATGCGTCTTCCGCCTGGCAGGTCGAGGTGCACAATCTTGCCCACGAAGTCGATACGCTTGAACTGCTCGGCTACCTGGATCTCGCCGAGTAAGCCTTGAATATTTGCATCTTGGCCGAGAATTCGACCAATATCCAGCTTGTCTTCGGTGATCGGTTGTCCCGTCTCGGTCTTACCTTCAAAAAAGTCGGCGGCCAGATCGGCGATCGCGTAGCGGATATTCTCAGAAAATGTCAGCCACTTGTCTGCGCCGTGGTCTGCGAGGTGCGGCATTTTGGCCAGCAGTGTTGCCACGCGCTTATCGAATTCGTCGAGGCTGTCGCGCATCACACCAAGGCGGTCAATGGGAGTGCGTTGCACCAGGTTCAGGTCAGGACTGAGCTCCGACGGAATGTTATTTTCGTATTGCCAGATCATCGCAAATCGGCTGATGGGATCGGAACCCGCCCGCGAGGCGCGCGTCAGATTCTGGTTCACCCATTTTTCGGTGCGAGCTAGTGCCTTTTTATTGAGATCGTCTTGCGTGCGTTCCCGGCGAATGTAAGACTCTGCATGCTGTTTAGCGATCCGCTCGGCCGTCTCCGTAGACTCGCCGCTGTGTATGAGCTTCTCTATGTATTCGTTGAGAAATTTGTAGTAGTTTGTTCGCTCCGTCGTCAGCCGGTATCTCGCATATCGCGTGAAGATCACACGTGCAGCATGTTCGGAAGCCTCTGGATCGCCGCCGAGGCCCGCTCCGCCGGTCAAAGCCCTTTGGACAATTTTGGACAATGGATTGCTGACCGACGTCGGCGACGCGCCTCTATTGGACACGGCCTGGTTTGCTGCTTCGGTGTGGCGACCGATGGATACTATGTGGCCGAAGTCTTCTGCCAGTCGGATCTCGATATCTAGTTCTTTGATGATCAGTTCGTAGTTTGCAATTGTGTCCGAGTTGGACATTTTATGAGTGATCGGTAGTCCTGTCGCGTCCTTTCCTTTAATGCGATCAGTAGACGGCGTGGTCAGAATTGCGCGAAGCATTTTTATACCTTTCCGCCACTGATCACCACCCTTTCCCGTGAGGCTCGGATCGGTGGCCAGGAGCGCACTTGATCGCCTTTCTATTTCGAACAGATTCTTACGCAGTTCATTCAGTCTGTTCACCCACTGAATGGTCCGGTCGGTAGCGAACCGAGAAATGTCAGCTCGGACCCTATCGCTACGGATCGAATCTTCTGCGTGCTGCCTCGCAATCGGTTCGGCATCCACCGGAGTCATGCCAGTGTTTGCGAGTTGGGCAATCTTCTCGTCGACTAAAATCTGGTGGGTAGATTCTTCTCCCGACTTCAAGAATTTCCGATATTCCTTGATGACAATAGCCTTGGACGACTTGATGACTTGGAGATTGCCGTCTGTATTATCGAGCTGGATCAAGATGTCCTGGATCCCCGAGGGGTAGATTCCGTAGTCGGCTGGTGTTTCGGCTTCAGTTGCCGGCTTATTCGGAATTACCTTGTGCGGCATATTCTTCGGATTACCGGCCGGCGGCCTGGGCTTTGGGGGCTTGGCATCCCTCGGAACGAGGCCCGGAGGAATCGCGCCCTTCCCTGGGCGGATTGTTGCCACGGTGTCGTCCGTAGCCGTCAGAGAGTGGTTAGCGGGCGCGGTGGGAGACGGGTCTGCCAACTGACCAAGGACACCGGTCGGCAATTCGGTCGCTGTGGGGGCCCCTGCCGGCGGAACGACCTCGAGGTCACCGCGTTCCTCGGCTTCCGACAACGCTTCCTCAGGGGCCGGGAGGGGCGGTGCGGTGTCGGGGTCACCGTCCGAGGTCATCCATGTGTGCAACCGCTGGTAAGCGGTGATGTCATGCAATCTTCCCGGTATGAAGGGCGACGGGGCGCCGCCGATCTGCCGGTAGCGTTGCTGTAGCTGCGCAAGACCAAAGAGCGTCACTGGGTCTACTACGGCGCCCTGCTGCTCGACCTGTGTTTTCCACAGCTGGTAGCGCATGCTGCTTGCTCGTACGACCGCCACCCAATCCTGTCGCCGCGTGAACAGGTCGTTATCGAATTCCGGTATGGCGCTGGGAGGTTCGCCGTCCTTGGCCAGCGACCAGTTCATGAGGATCCGTGACAGCCGACCGTGGAAGTCTCCCTTGCCGGTGTGGCCGGACACGGATCTGTACTGCAATTCCGCCGCTAGCTTGTACGGATCGTAACCGGGTGTTCGGCGTGCCTCGTTGTACCAGTCGGACATCGCCTCCACCTCCGCACGACCTCCTGCCTTGCCACCGAAGTTGGGGTACAGGATGACTCCGTGCGTGTGGGGCTTCGGTACCGCCGGCACGTATCCCAGCAGTGGATCCGCGTCGATGACGGCTCTCTCTGCTTCGGTCAACGGCTCGCTCAGCACCCGCAACTGCCGAGCCCCGGGTTGGCCTTCGACCGCAGGGAACAACACATATCCGTGTTCCCATGGCCAGAAAGGTCCAGGGATGTAGGTCAACCAGGGGTTTTCCTCGAGCGCGGACCGCTCGTACTCGCTCGGCGTCCACGCCAACTTGCCGTGATGGGGATTCTTCGCTTCGGCGAAATCGCGGGCGTGCTCCGGTGTTATTTGCAAACACAGCAGCGCATGCACCTCTTGTATGAACGACACGCTCAGATCCTGATCGAGGTTCTGCAGGGTGAACGAGCGGGCCTTCATCCAGGCCAGCCATTCCTTATCGCCGAAGAGCCTGGGGATTTCGGCCAGATCCTGGCCCGCGACGATGGCGGTATCGCGAAACTTGTCCTCGATATACAGCGTCACCTCGAGCAGAAGGTCAAGGGGCGTGTGCAAACCCAGCGCTGCTTGTAGTTCGGAGATTTCTTGTTCGATGGTGGAGTCCGATCCCGGATGTGGCTGGTATATACCAGGTACCGCAACATTCTTGGCTCCTGCGATGGTCTCCGTGCCGCCACCGATGTTGTCGCTTCGAGTCGAGATCTCTCGGACGCCGCCGGGATCCGTTTCGACCTCAGCTGATTTCGCCGCTCCTTCGGTCGATACTTCCTGTGGAATGGCTTGATCCGGAACTTTCTTCGGGCTGTCCGGCTGCTGGTCCGCGGAGTCCCCGAGGCCGAGGGCGGTGCGCACCGGGATCTCCCCGACATCCTGGGTTACGAGGATGCCCGATACGGCCTCCTCAGGTCGCAGCCCACTTGCCGCCGAGGTGTTTTCGCTTTCACCTGCTGTGGCGGGTGCCGACGATTCCTTCTGCCGCGCTTGGTTCGCCGTGGCCCGCTGCCACGGCGTCGGCTTGCTCTGTTCGGGTGCCGGAGCGGGATCAGGTTGCGGGGCGGTGTGTTGACCAGAGGGTGGAGCGCTCTCCTGGTCTCCCTGCTCGCCCGTCGAAGAGAGGCGTTGGGTCCACGGCGTCTTCGGTGCAGACTCGGACCGCGGTGTATCGCCGCTGTGAGCGTCCTCTGGTACCCCCGGCGGCGCCTGTTCCGCGCGGACGGGGTCTGACACAGCTTCCTCGACGGTTTTCCTAATTGGGTCGCTGCGCCCTGCCTCTTCGCGATCTCGCAGGTTCTGAACCTCACCCCAATTCCTGGCTCGGGGATCGTTTTCGTCGTGGTGGTAGCCCATTAACGCTTTGGTGAAACGATCTTTTGCACTTTCCGGCTTTTTGGGTCGGCGGTCCGACAGATTAAACTCCGGCAACCCGTTCGGGGGATAGTAATGGGAGCTGGGTGCGACGTTTCCTGGCGACTGTCGGGTCTGCGCCGATGAGGTCGGGCCGGATCGACCGACAGCCGACTTCCCAGGTGCGGGCGGCTGGGCCGGGCAGTTGTCCACTGGCGTCGGAGGTCCGTTGGGTTCGACCGCTACGCGCTCGGGTGACCCTATGCCGGTCTCGAAGCCTTCGTGGCGTACCAACACGCTGGTGATGTTGTCGTGCCCTCCGGTCTGCATCGCGCGTTGCCAGAGCGCTCTCGCCGCCGCAAGGAGGTTGTTCAGGTGAGCGCTGACGATGCTCGCGAGCGCATTGGCGGCGGGAGTTCTGTCCCAGACGCCATCTGTAACCACTAGCAAGATTCCAGAGCCGGTCAGGCTGGGAATTGTTGTCTCAACTATTTTCTCGCGTTCCTCGACTGAGCCGTCGATAAATTCAGCCATGCGTTCAGGAGTGAATTGGGTGATAGCAAGGGATTTGGCGTTTGATTCCGGCAAGCTATAGCCGAGGCACCGGTAGATTCCATGGCTGTTCTGCTTCTTTACCGCCTGCTTTTCGGCGAGCTTCGCCTTCAGGTCGAGCTCCGCTGCCACTCTGGCGAGCTTCAGTGCCTCAGCTGGCGGCCCTCCTTTGCCGAGCTCCGCCGCCTGTGCGGCGAGCTTCGCTTTCGTTCGGGCGACTCTCGCGGCGTCTTTGGTTCGCTCTGCCTCCGAGTCGTCTTTGGTCAGCTTGAACGAGGGGCCACCATCGAATGCAAGCCAATATGCCCTCGTATCACCGACCCAATCAACGGAGATTCGTCCCGCTTGGACCAGCGCCACCACAACTGTGCATAGTGGGTGGGGTCGGCCTTCGGGATACTGCTTTGTGGGTTCGCCTGGTGGGTACTCCGCCGCCTGCTCGATGACGGCAGCGTTTGCGGCCTCGGTCACCGCCCGCACCGTCGCCAGCGGATCGAATCGCCCGCCCGTTGTGGCATCTGCCGCAGCAGCTTGGAAAGCTTCCCTCCCCGCTTTTGCCGCTACTTCTGGTGCACGATGTGGTTCTTGCGATGACCCCACGCCGTCGAACACCATCACCATCGTTACCGGATCACCGTTGATGATCTCCGTCACGATCTCGAACGCATCCTGATTCGGCTTTGGCTTCAGGCCTTTATCGCTGAACCCGGCAGCCGAGCCGTGATCCGCCCAGACACGGCTGCGCGGTCTTTCTGTCGCAGGGCTTCCGCCCTTTCTCACCTTTGGCTCCGCCGGCTCGGACTGCACCGCTATTCGAGAATCGGGCGCGACGGCTGATGGAACTGCCGCCAACTCGACCGCGAGCGCACGTACCCTGGCGTCGGCCGCCCGATAACGATCGAGCGCCTCGTTGGCAAGGAGCTGGTGATCAGGAACGTCGCGGACCTGCCAAAATTTCTCTTTGGTGAGGTTTTCCTCGTCCATCACCCTGGTGAGGTTTCTTCTGTAGATCGATGCTGCCTCCCACTCCAGGGCCGCGTCGAAGTGATCTACCAGCAATCCGAGCTGCTCGGATGTGACCCCCGGCTGTTGTCCATCCATCAACTCCGACAGCCTGTTGAGAAATCCGAGCATGCCGCTCAGGCGTTCGTAGCCCGGTGTTCCTCTTGGCATAGAACGGCGTTCCGTTGCGACACTAGCGAGTACGGACTCCACTTGCGCCGCTTCGATATTCGCAAGTAGCCGTAGGTCTTCGGAGCTCGCCGGATTGCCCGTTTGCGCCGAGGCCAATCTCGCTAGGATGTCAGCAACCTGGCGCTCGGCTACTAGATGGCGGTAAACTGCGTCGGCCTGCATCCGTTTCTGATAAGAGACGTACTTCGCTCGGCGGTGTAAATAATCTAACTGAGGAGTCTCTTCGGGCCCGGCCATTTTGCTCGGATTACGCAGCGGAGTTTCGTTGGATGCGTCGATATGTTCGGTGAGATTGTTCGCATTTATCAAAGCCGCCAACCACTGCGTTACCGCATCGAAGTGAGCTGTCAGCAACTCGCGTCGTTCTGTTGTGATCGCTGTCGGCGGTTCTTCTCTGAGGGCTAACAAATCGCCCAACCCGCCGAGCATGCTATTCAGTCTTTGCGCCCGCTCCTTGTCTGGTGCCGCGTGATCCGAATGTTCTTTCGTGGAACCGGGTTCCGCCTCTACAGTGGAATCACGTTCCTCCCTGACCATCTCGTGCACCAACCACAGTCTCTCGAAATCGATCTCCTGCGATCCCGCCACGCCGGGAGCCTCGGGTTTCGGAGGTTGGCCGTAGTCCTGGCCGTCGCCGTTGGGGTCCCAGCGGTACACAGTGAAGGGGTCTCTCTTTGAGAGTCCCGCTACTGGGCCGCCGATGCGTCGGCGGGCGGGGCGGCCGAAAACGTCCTGGAACTGATTGAGGTCGTGGTAGGAGACCACGCCGGGGTCACCGGTTCCGGGGTTGCCTCCGCTGCGCCGACGGAATGGCCGCAACCGCCCTTCTTTCGCGGGAAGAGATAGTTCCGTGCTATTCCAGGCGATCATCTGGTTGATGTTGCGAGCCTGGTCCAGCAGTTCACGGACCTGATCAAGCGATTCGTTCTGTCCTCTGATCAGTTGATCGAGTCGAACTTCTGTGTCGTTCAGCGCTTGTTTCAGCACCACAGCACGGTCTTTGGCGATCTCGGCACGTTCGGCAGGGGTCACCTGGGTCAGCACCGGATCCTGATCCGGTCGGAATTGCACCAGTGGCACACCGTTTGCCCCGTGCTGGCTCATCAGTCCGATGTACATGTCCCAGTCGGCTTGTGATGTCGGGTTCCAGTACGCCAGTGGTGGATGCTGGACACCCATATCCGCGAGGTGTGCTTGATCGAAGTGCTGGAAGTTCTCCAACGGCGACAGTCGGCTCCCGCCGGCATGGCGGATGTCGAAAAGGTCGTGATCGCCGGTGAGCGGTAGGAATTCGTCGGCATCATTGCGTCCGTGCACGATGCCCTCGCGGACAACGAATCGGCCTTTGTGAATGTGTTTGTCCATACTCGCCCTGAGCGCCGCGTACTCTGCCCGGCGCTCATCCAGCCGTTTGACGAGCTGATTCCAGTGTTCCTCCGAGACGCCGTCGCGCGGTGGCAGACGAAGCTCGCCGGGCTCGGATGCGGATTCGGGGAACACGAAGTACCCGACCAAACCTTGGCTGCCCGGCTTCGCACCGAGTTCGACGTCCAAGTCGTTGATCGACTTGGATTTCACGAGCTCCGGCTTGCCGGGGAGGCCGGCATTGATCCGGGCCACGGCATCCGGATTGGTGGGGCGGACGGTGATGATCAGATTGTGCTTGTTGGCGTATTCCTGGATGGCCTGCTGGCGGTGTACAGGGATCCCGTGCAGCCGTTCGATTTTTGCTTCCATTGGCTCGGAGACGGCAGGTACCAACGCTGGTGCGTGAGGGTTTACCGGATCCTGTGGCGGCGGGGCCGATTCATTGGCGGGGCGGCGTTTCTTACGGCGATCCGGCTCGTCGCCCATTGTCGCCGTGGCCCATGGGGTAGGTCGGCGTTGCTCTACCGGCTTGCCCGGTTTCGCGAGTTGTCGGGGTGGCAGACCGCCGATCTGCGGGATTCCGCTGATATCGCGGTTGTAGCCGAGGTCGTCGGGGTGGAAACCGGGTCGGGTTTTCGGGTCCTGGGGGCCGCCTGGGATCAGGGTATTCGGGCGGGGGGAGTAGTGGGGTGGGGAGGATTCGTGGGTTCGGGTTGCGGGGTCGGCGGATAGATGGTCCGAGATCCGATCAGTGAAGGGCGTTGAATGGGTGATCTCGGGAGGCGGTTCCGGGTCGCTCGAGGGTGAGACTCCGCTGTCTCGGTCATCGGACTCCTCGGGGTCTATGAATGGAGACGTGTTGCGCCGAGATGTGATGGCGGGCAGATGTCCTGGCGGATCGGCGACCGGTTTCGGTATCAGGGGCTCGATATCCCGAGGTTGTTCCTGCTCCGGCGCGCCCGAGACGCCGGGGAGCGTTATGTAGCCGGGCTCTGGGCGCTCATGGTCTATGGGCAGTTCCTCCGGAACGTCCCCCACGTTGCGTTTATGCGGATCTTGGAAGTGGTCGGGGCGAGGATCCGGGATATAGGAGGGCTTTATTCGGGGGGATTCCTCGGGATCGCCCGGGCGTTCGTCGACATCTGGTCGGCCGGTCATCGTGCCGAGGGGGTGCGTCGGACCCGTCGACGTGCGAGTGGCACCCGGGTGCGCAAGTCGATCTGATGCCGGAAGTCCGTCGTGGGGAACCGCATTCGGCGAGATCAGCAGTGGCGCAGCGCTATCGGTGGTTCGGGCGTGCTGGAATGTGGATGGTACGGGATCGGAAGGTGGCTTCGGTTGGTTCGCCTGTACGGCGGGGTTGTTTACCTCGGCGAGAGGGTGCTGTGGCGACGTGGGCAGAGCTGATTTCGGCGAAACTGCGGGGGCGATGGGGCTGTTCGGATCCGAGATAGCGCCGATCGGTGTGAGGTCCGGAGCTGTTCTCGGCGAGACTGCCGCGGCCGCAGCGCTGTTCGCTTCGAGGACCGGGGCCGCGGGCGCAGTGTGATCCGTCTTCGATGCGGCCGCTTGCACAGCAATGCTGTTCGAGTCGTGTGGCGGGGTGGCTGGGGCGGCGTTCGAAACCTTAGGTGTGGCTGCCTGTGGTGCAGCGTTGAGCGCGTCGGGGGTGGCGTGTGGCGGGGTGGCTGGGGCGGCGTTCGAAACCTTAGGTGTGGCTGCCTGTGGTGCAGCGTTGATCGCGTCGGGGGTGGCGTGTGGCGGGGTGGCTGGGGCGGCGTTCGAAACCTTCGGTGTCGCCGCCGGTGGGGCAACACCGATCGCATCGGTGGTGACGCGTGGCGATCTGGCAGACGCGGCTTCGGGAACCGGCGGCGCGGCTGTCCGTGTGCTGTGGTTTTTTGCTTCTGTGGCGGGACGTGGCGACGCTACTTCCGGAACGGGTCGCGGTGTGTCGGCTTGTGGCGCAGGGTTGTTCGTGTCTGCGGCAAGGCTGGGCGGCGTGGCATCCGGAATTGTTTTCGGTGTTGCCGGAGGGGTGAGATTGCTCGGGTCGGGGGTGGGGTGCGGCGGAGCGGATGGTGTGGCCTCGGGTGGTCCCTCGCCCCGGATCTCCGCCAGCGCCACCTCGAAAGCGTCCTTGGATCGACGGAACTCGAGCTCTACGAGAACGTGCTCGCTGTGGTCCAGCTTGGACGCCGGCCGCTCGAGAACGTCGGCACCACCGCCCGTTTGGTACCCCTTCATCGGGTCCCGTGGACCGTGCCCTCTCGGCGCTTCCCCGGGTTTGAGCGGCAACGCTGCGGTGCCGTCGGCGTTGAAGCCGATGCCGTGCGTGCTCTCGACGTGTGGCGCAAGATCTTGAAGCCATTGCTCGACAGCGTTTTCCACGCGTT
Organism: Nocardia sp. CWNU-33; assembly: GCF_046764895.1. Taxonomy (NCBI): domain Bacteria; kingdom Bacillati; phylum Actinomycetota; class Actinomycetes; order Mycobacteriales; family Nocardiaceae; genus Nocardia; species Nocardia sp. CWNU-33. Next base: position 349,314 of record NZ_JBKOQN010000003.1, read on the forward strand.
TCGTGGTTTTCTCGCCGACCTGTCGACCTTGTGTGTCAACCCTCCAGTGTTCGACCGTGTCGCCGGATATTTTGCGGACCATGTTGCCGACCTGCTCGTGCACCTCGATGTGCCCCTGCGCGTTCTTGATGACCGCGAACGCGTGTGCTCCGGCATTCTTGAACTGCACACCACCGAAAATCGACCCGTCGGTGCGTTGAGCGTGCTCGATCAATGCCTGCGGCGAGCGGTAGGTCAGCCAATCCCCGCGAAGTGCTCTTGCGACGCGGTCACCGCTCACACCCTGCGATCCGGCCGTTCGATCACCGATCTCGGACAGATCGAAGGCGTCTTTCCCGGTTTGTTCCTTGATGTGCTCATTGATGCGCGAGGACGCCTCCGGAACACAGTTGCGCAGGCCTGGGGCTACTTCCTGCGCGGGCACGAACTCGCCGCTGCCATCGCCGGCGGGTGGCGAGTCCCCGTGCGCGCGATCAGCTGTGTTCCCCGGAGCATCCTGCCCGGTCTGGGAGACCGAATTGTCGTGCGTGCTGGTTGATTCGGCTGGCAGGGCCAGTTCGATATCCGCGGCAGCGACCTCCTCTGTGGTGGATACGTGACCGCTTTCCTCGGGCTTCCCGGCAATCTTGCCTTCGTTCTCGACCCGGGCCCCGGACTCCTGCGGCGTCGCTTCCGCGACTGGGCGTTGATGCGTCGGGGCATCCGCGACGGCACCGGGGCCCGGTCCGTCCTGGCTAGTGCGTACCGCGCCCTCGGGTGCGATGACCTGCCCGGTCGAGGCGGTCGGCCTGCCCAAACTGCCTTCGGCTGGTGCGAATACCGTGCCTGTCGCGTTCCGTGCTCCCGGCGAAAGCTGGCCACCGCCTGGCGGTGGCGAAGGATGGGGGCTGACTATTTGCGGAGGGTGGACGTTGCCGTGGCCGAGCGTGGCGGGCGGGGTGCCTGGGCTTGGTGGCCTGCCCGGGGCGTCGAGGGGCAGCCTTATTTCGCCGAGGTTGCGTTTGTCGAGCTCGGCCCGGGCTCCGGCTTGGGCCATTTGCTCGAATTGGTCGAGTTTGGCCTCGTTTATCGGCTCGAACCGACGTGCCCCACCGGGCGGCTCGGTGCGATTCTTCACGAGCTCGTTGGCAGCGCGGGCTTCTCGTGGTTTCATGTTCGCGATGTTCTCGGGGGTGAGGTCGCGGACAACAACTGCTTCGGCCTCTTTACCTGCGGCCATCATTTCCGGGGTTATCCCGTCGGGGCGAGCTGCTTGTCCCTCACCGGCCCCGGTGACGGGTTCGCTTGCGCTCGAAGGGGTGTGCTCGATACCTCCGAGGTCCGACGCCGCTCGGTTGCGACTATCTCCAGTTACCGACACACCCGAGTAACCCGCAGTCCTCACACTCCGGTATCCGGCACCGAGACCACCGACCAGCCCGCCACCGATCCCCATCAACACCATGTCGGCCAGATTCCCGTAATTGCCCGTCAGATACCCCGCGGTCAAACCACCCGTCAACCCACCCACCGCACCACCGGAGACCCCCGCCGCCACCACCGCAGCCACCCGCCAACCATTTTGTGCAGTCTTCGACACCGCGTTCGCCCCCAAGCGAGTCACCGCGGGCGCGACGACGCTACCGACCGCCCCACCGAACCCCCCACCGACCGCGCCGGCGGTGGCCGCGATCCTCACCGCTTTCCAATCCACCGCCTCGCGGTCCCCATGCGCGACCTGAATACCCTCGGCGATCCCACGAACCCCACCCATCATCAACCCGCCGATCACCGCACCCCGCACGGCCATCGCCACCATCAGACGGCGCCACGCCAAGCTCATTGCCGCACCCGCAGCGGCCCGATGCGCGGCGGCCGGCGCAACCCCGGCGAACCCCATCGCCAAGTCCCACGACAATTGCGCCGCCAACACCGACGCGATCCCGATCACCATGTACTTCTCGAGCTCGAACTCGGTAGCAGCCTCATACAACTGCTCGGCCATGCTGTCGCTGTATTTCATCAGCCGACGCGTGCCCTCGGCGAGCTCCCCATATTGCTTGCGTATCGCCTCAGCGGTGAAACCGTTCGCTGCCGCCGCCACCGCACGCGCCTGCGAAGCCTCGATGCCGTGCAGGACCCCGGCAAGCCTGTTTGCCGAGTCCGACCACGCGTCCGCCGCGCGCCGCATTCCTTCGATCTTCGCGTCGGGCATGTACCCGAACATCATGTTCTGCACGCCCGGAGGGACTCCGGGCAGCAGTTGCTCAGCCACCAGGTGACCTAGCGTCTTCGCGTATTCCCTACGATCAGCCGCTCTAGGTTCTTCGCTGGTTCAGATCTCCCCATCGCGGCGACGTATCCGCTGATGATGAGGGCGCAGTGCTGTGCCATGAATGCCTCCACCGCATCGAGTGACTGCACCCACAACACCAGTAATAGCCGGTGTGAGCATGTACCAAATGGGTCATGATCGAGGGTCACAACGCGCCGGAGTGCCGGGATGCCGGTTCGGCTTCGCACTGTCGGTTGGGCGCGGTCAGCTCTCGATGACGAGCGGAGGGAATCGCACGTCGGGCCGGCGGATCCGACCGCCTCGGGACCGCGTGGACCTCTGTCAGAGGTCTGATCAGCCCGGAAAGCTCAAAGAACCTTCAGGAGCACCGGGAAGGCCGCCAGATCGTTTTGGGTGAGTACCGGAAGGTTACGAATGTCCTCGTCCGGCACCGCGAGCCGCAGATCGGGGAACCGCTCGAACAATGCGGGTAGCGCGATGCCCGCCTCCAGCCTGGCGAGCGCGGCACCGGGGCAGATATGCGGGCCGTAGCCGAAGGCCATGTGCCGGTTGGCTGTCGGGCGCGAGAGGTCGAACTCGTCGGCGTCCTGGCCGTGCAGCGTGGTGTCCCTGCCGATCGCCCGATAGGACATGACCACACCGTCGCCCTTCGCGATCACCGTCTCGCCGACAGTGATGTCCTCGGTGGCGAACCGCATCAGCAGATGGGTGACCGGAGTGTCCCAGCGCAGTGTTTCCTCGACGGCGTTCTTCCACTCGAACTCGCCGCGGCGAATGCTGCTCAACTGGTCCGGCCGACGCAATAGTGCGCGCACGGCGTTCAGGATGAGGCCGACCGTCGTTTCGTGCCCGGCCGCCACCAGCGCCTGCAGATTGCCGACGACCTCTTCCTCGGTCAACGGCCGTCCGTCATCGTCGGCGCGGATGAGGGCGGTGGTCAGGTCGTCGGTCGGATCGGCGGTCTTCTTCCGCACCATGCCGGTGAAGTAGTCGGTCAGGTCGCTGATCACCTGTAACCGCTCATCCTGCGGGGTCAGCAGCGAGAAAAACGCCTTGTACCAGGTGAGCAGCATCGGGTGGTCACTGCGATCGACGCCCATGAGTTCGCTGATGACGCGCATGGGTAGGGGATAGGCGAACTCCGACTTGAGATCGATGACGGAGCCTTCGCGCGATGCCTCGGCAAGGTCGTCCAAGAGCTCGACGGTAAGTCGTTCGACCACCGGGCGCAGCGCGTCCAACCGCCGTGGCGTCAGCGCCTGGGTGGTTTTGATCCGCAGCCGTCGATGCTCGGCACCGTCCACGGTGAACATCGAACGGCCGACGTCGATCATGCCGATCAGTGGCCACTGTCTGGTCACGACACCGGATGTCCACAGCGACCAGGCGTTGATGTCTTTGATCAGTCGGGGGTCGGTGAGGAGTTGTTTGGCGAGTGCGTGTTCGGTGATGGTCCAGGCGGGCACGCCGAGCAGTTCGACGCGGGTGACCGGTCCCGCGGCGCGTAGTCGGGTGGTTTCCGCCGCGAGGTCGGTGACCAGGGGGTCGATGGCGATGGGTCCGGCATGCGGACATTCTTGGCTCACTGATGACCTCCGACAGCGCGAACGGGTGTGAAACGGACGGGCAGGGACACCATGCCGCGCATGAACACCGACGGGCGTCGGACCAGGCTTTCCGCGGGCACCGCGAGATCGATATCGGGCAGCCGGTCGAGGAAAACCTCGATGCCGGTCCGCGCGATGATTTCGGCGATCTGCTGCGCTGGGAACGGGCAGCGGTACTCGCCGTAGCTGAAAGCGAAGTGCGCGCTGTTGCCGGTATGGGCCGGTTCGCCGCTCGCGCTGAGATGTTGGCGGACATGGGGATCAGCATTGGCGGCGGCGAGTCCGAGCAGCAGCATGTCGCCCGCCCTGATGAGTTTGTCGCCGAGTCTGGTGTCACGAGCCGCCCAGCGACCTGCGAGGATCTGAGTCGGCGTTTCTTCCCACAGCACTTCGTTCATCGCCTGGCCCGCGCTGTGCCGCCCGCCGCCGAGTGCCGCGGCGAACCGGTCGTCGGTGAGCATCAGTCGCACCGAGCTCGCGAGCCAGTCCGCGGTTGTCAGGTGTCCCGCCGCCGTGATGGCCATCAGGTCCATCGCGTATTCCTGATCGGTGAACGGGGTCGGGTGCGCAAGCATCCGCGACACCAGATCGTCGCCAGGTCGCGCTTTCTTCACGGCGACCAGGTGTTGTATGCGTTCGAGGAGATGCAGGTAGGCCGTCTGCGCGTCCGCGCCGCCGTCGGCCATCGTCTTCATCAGCCAGGCCAGCTGCGGCCCGTCCGCATCGGGGAAGCCGACGATTCGTGCGATCGCCAGCACCGGAAGCGGCTCGGCGAAGTCGGCGACCAGATCGGCCGCGCCTCGTCCGCAGAATACGTCGATCAGCTGATCGGCCAAATCCTCACAGGTGCGCCGCAATTCGAAGGGGTCGACCGCTTCCAGTGCGGGTTCCACCATCGCGACGTGCCGCAGGTGCTCCGCGCCCGCGGTGAAGTAGATCGACGGCATCGGCCGCCCGACCATCGGGAGCAGTGGCCAATCCTCCGGGATGTTCGGCCACTGATTCCACAGACCGACGTCGCGGGGGAACAACTCCGGATCACTGGTGACCTGATGCAACTCGCGATAGCCGATGACAAGCCAGGCCGGAAATCCGCCGGGCAGTTCGACGGCGACCACCGGCCCGTGCTCGCGGCGCATCTCGCGATAGAGATGGTTCGGGTCGATCTGGAAACCGGGGCCGCTCAAGGGAACTGCGTGGGCGACCGGGCACTGCTGGGTATTGCCCGACGTGGCACTTGGCGTGGTCATGATGCGGGCTCCGAGGCGGTGAGGAGAGTGGGCCGGTCGGGTTCGGGTGTAACGGTGTACAGGTACTCGACCAGGGTGATCAGCACCTGCTTGCTGGATTCGCGTGACCTGGCGTCGCATTCGATGAGCGGTACCTGTGGGTCGAGATCGAGGGCTTCGCGCACGGCTGCGCCCCGATCCGACGGACCGCCGAAGTTGTTGCATGCCACGATGAATGGTGTCCGCTGGTGTTCGAGCCGGTCGATGGCGTACCACGAATCGGCGATCCTGCGCTGATCGACGAGCACGATAGCGCCGAGCGCACCGGTGAACAATCGGTCCCACAGGAACCAGAACCGTTCCTGGCCAGGGGCTCCGAAGAGGTAGAGGACGTTCTCGTCGTCGATGGTGATTCGCCCGAAGTCGAAGGCGACCGTCGTCGTCGATTTGCCCGGCGCGCCAGCCGGGTCGTCGATTCCCACGCCCGCGTTGGTCATTGTCGCCTCGGTGTCGAGCGGCCGAATCTCGCTGACCGAGCGGACCAGGGTGGTCTTGCCGACGCCGAAGCCGCCGACGATGACGATCTTGAGTCCATGGCGGGTGCTGCTGTTCAGCGGTGCGTCGGCCCGTGCGGGCCGGAGATCAAAGTTTACGGAGTCCAACGAGCACCTTCTCGAGGGTGGTGGCGTCGGGCAGCGAATTCCACGGCGCACCAGGAACTGTGGGGCCCGGCTGGGGATGACGCACGGTGATCTTGCCTGCGTGTAGCAGGTCCGAGAGCAGGACCGTTGTGATGCCGACCGGCAGCCGTAGCTCCGCCGCGATTTCGACGACGGCGGTGGGAGCCTGGCACATGCCGAGGATCGCCACGTGTTCGGACTGCATGCCAGGGGACGGATCGCACTCGCTGACCACGAGGGCGACCAGATCGAAGCTGTCGGAATCCGGTGTGCTCCGTCCGCCGGTCAGTGTGTAGAGCCGATCCGGGTCGTCGTCGCGGCCGCTCCAGCTCAAGACACGCTCTCTCCCCCGACGCGCGGTGCGGCGGCGAGGTAGTGCCCGAGTTGTTCCACGAGCTCCCGCATGTTGTGGCCGACCAGGCCCGCGTCCGCGTCTTCGGCGGCGACGACGGCGATATGCGCGCCCATACCGGCCTCTACGACGAACAGGATCCCGCCGTAGAACTCGGTCATCGACTGGCGCACACCGCCACGGCCGTCACCGAATTCGACGGAAGCCCCGTGCGAAAGGCTCTGGATACCCGCGGCGATGGCGGCGAACTGATCGGCGCTGTCGACGCCGAGTTCCGGTGTGTGGCAGATCTTCAGGCCGTCGCCGGACAGCAGCAGGGCATGTCGGGTGCGCGGGGTCTTGGACAGCAGTTGTTCCAACAGCCAGCCAAGCTGTGTCGGCAAAGACGTTGTCATCGATCGTTCTCCACAGCAACGGAAGGGGACGGTGATGCGGCGGTATCGGTCTCACGACCGGCCAGCGCACGCTGGAAAGCGCCCAACGCCGAAGGCGTCGATGCGGGCGGGGTCGCCGCGGTGTAGGTGGCGGCGTCGGGTGTGGACAGGCCATTGGGATGAGCCGCGGCCAGTGCGCTGCCTCTTTGCCGCTTCGGCAGCGCCGCTTCGGTCGGGGCCGGCTCGGGTTCGATAACGGGAGTCGGCACTGCGGCCGGCGCGGGGGTGGGCAGTGTGATCGTGGTGATCGATTCCGGTGTTCGTTCGACACGCGCGATGAGATCGCGCGGCACCACCATGACCACCGCGGTGCCACCGATGGCCGAGGGCCGGTAGGACACGGTCAGTCCGTGCTTGCGCGCGAGGTGACCGACCACGGCGAGGCCGAGCCGAGTACCGGAGAGGGAAGACAGGTCCGAGCCCGCTCGACTACCGCGCGCGTTGGGGCCCGAAACCGAGACGGCCTGCTGGGCACGGCGCAGCGCCGATTCGCTCATGACCAGTCCGCTGTCCTCGATGGTCAGCACGACACCGGCGGGGACCTCGGCGGCGTAGACATGGACTTCGGTGGTCGGCGGGGAGAAATTGCAAGCGTTGTCGAGCAGTTCCGCCAAGGTGTGCATCACGCCTTCGGCCGCGTGGCCCACGATGGCGATGTCGGTGATGGCGCGCAGTCGGACGCGCTGATATCCGGCGACTCGGCCCATCGCGCCACGCAGGATCGATTCCATGGCAATCGGTTTGGCCCATCGACGCCCGGACCTGGCACCGCTGAGTACGGCGATGCTGTCGGCGAGCCTGCCTGCCTGTGCGGTGCGATGATCGAGGTGCAGCAGGTCGGCAAGCACTCGCGGATCAGCGTGGCGATGTTCCATCTCCCGCAGCTCGGCGAGCATGCTGGTGGTCATTGCCTGCATGCGGCCCGCGGCGCCCGCGAAGGCGGACATGGCGGCGGCGCGGCGATTCTCGCTGGTCTTCGATGCTTGTTCACAGCCCGCTGCACGTTCGTTCGCGGCAGCGATTTCGGCCGCCGCTGTGGCTGCTGCCTCGGCGACGGTCGACGCAGTAGCTCGGCGGGCTCGTTCGGCCGCACCGCGGGCACGCGCGGCCTCACCGCGGTAGTGCGCGGCCCCGGTGATACTGGCGCACAAAATAATCGAGACCACGATCGCGCCCGCGGCTAGCGTAATACGGAATTCGGCCGGTGCGCTGACCACCGCTATCACGACAACAACCGCGCTCGTGACACCGGAGGTCAGCAGCGCTAGATAGGGCATGTGAAGACCAGGCGCGGCATGTTCCTGCAGCTCGCCATCCGGCGGATTCAATAACTCTGACAAGTTCCGTACTTCCGCACTCGCGTTCATCAGGGGGAGGTGCCGTAATTCCCCCGATCCCTCCTGCCCTGCGGGGGCCTTCGGCGAATATGCAGGCCACCAGGCAGTTTCGAATCTCGCGGACGAGCATAGCCGCCGAGGTCTGCGAACGAAAGAGTGATCTTCCATCAATGGGAACTGGTGGTGGGGCGCCAATGTGTGCGTAACCTGTTGTCTTACTTGAATTTTCAATCAGTACGGCATGCGGGCCGAGCCGGCACCGCGCAGGCCGGGTGCTGCGTGTTTGCGGTGCCCTGCCGTTATCTTTCGCACAACCGACGGCTGGGTCGTCACCGTTTGGTCGGGCCCTTTCGCGAGGCAGATGAATTCGGTTGCCGCAATGCCGGAATCGGCAATGCCGTCCACGTCCGGATTGCGGAAGGTCGGGCGGAGTGAATATCTCAGGTGCCGGGTGTTCGAGGCAGTAAGTAACGGGTAGTTGCCATTCTGTAGCTGATCGGCTCGCATTTCCAATAGGAAACGGGAACATTCACTACAAGGGCAGAAGCATGTCGATGCTTGATATTGCCTACCGAAGAATCAGCTCGACCAGGACACCCATCGGCTGGATATCGGTCGATATCGGGGCCGGTCCGGACACGATGGTGCAGTTCGGCGGATGCATCGCACGTCTCGGATCACCGACGATGAGGTCACACCGGCCGAGAACGACCGAATCACATTCCCGAGTACACGGCGGGCAGGTCATCCACTACGGAGTCGATCCGCGCCACGCGGGGTGGGACGGCTATGACGTGGGCGGCCGACGAGCTCGGGCCTGCGCCGAAGGGATAGTGGCGCAGCGGTTGCCGGACCGATGCGGGGCGGCACATGAGATGGGCCGCCCCGCCCGATCCGGTCCGAGTGGGCTACCGCGCGGTCGAGCGGAAGCCGCGCAGCCGCAGGCTGTTGCTCACCACGAAGACCGAGGAGAACGCCATGGCCGCGCCCGCGAGCATCGGGTTGAGCAGGCCCGCCATCGCCAGCGGGATCGCCGCGACGTTGTAGGCGAAGGCCCAGAACAGGTTGCCCTTGATGGTGCCCAAGGTCTTGCGGGACAAGCGGATGGCATCGACCGCGGCGCGCAGATCGCCACGCACCAGCGTCAGATCGCTTGCCTCGATGGCGACGTCGGTGCCGGTGCCCATGGCCAGTCCGAGATCGGCCTGCGCCAGTGCCGCGGCATCGTTGACGCCGTCGCCGACCATGGCGACGACCTTACCCTCGGCTTGCAGCCGTGCGACGGTGTCCACTTTGTCCATCGGCAATACCTCCGCGATCACCTCATCGATGCCGACCTGATCGGCGATCGCGCGGGCCGCGGCGGTATTGTCGCCGGTCAGCATGATCGGGGTGAGCCCGAGTGCCTGCAACTGCGAGATCGCTTCGGCGGAAGTGGGTTTCACCGCATCGGCGACGACGAGCACGCCACGTGCCTTGCCGTCCCAGCCCACCGCGACCGCGGTCTTGCCCTGTGACTCGGCTTCGTGCATCGCGCGCTCGAGGTCGGCGTCCAGCTGCTGTGACCAGTCGGCGAGTAGCCGGGCGCGCCCGACGATCACCGCGTGGCCGTCGACAACACCCTGCACGCCGAGGCCCTCGATATTCGCGAAGCCCTCGACCGGCTGCAGTTCACCGACCTTGTCGCGCGCGCTCTTGGCGATGGCCTGTGCGATGGGGTGTTCCGACGAATCCTCCAGCGCTCCGGCCAGTGTCAGGATCTCACCGGTGTCCTCGCCGACCGCGGCAACGACATCCAGCAGCGCCATCTTGCCGGTGGTGACGGTGCCCGTCTTGTCCAGCACCACGGTGTCCACCCGCCGGGTCGATTCGAGCACCTCGGGACCTTTGATCAGGATGCCCAGCTGCGCGCCTCGGCCGGTGCCGACCATCAACGCGGTCGGCGTGGCCAACCCGAGGGCGCACGGGCAGGCGATGATCAGCACCGCGACCGCGGCGGTGAAGGCCGCCGCGATGGAACCGCCGGTGCCGAGCCAGAATCCGAGCGTCGCAACCGACAGCGCGATCACGATGGGCACGAAGATCCCGGAGATCTTGTCCGCCAGCCGCTGGGCCTGCGCCTTGCCGGTCTGTGCGTCCTCGACCAGCTTCGCCATCTGCGCCAGCTGCGTATCGGAACCAACTCGACCGGCGCGCACCACGATTCGTCCACCGACATTCACCGTCGCGCCGACCACCGTATCGTCGGGCCCGACCTCGACCGGCACCGATTCACCGGTCAGCATCGAGGCGTCGACGGCGGAGGAACCCTCCACCACCACGCCATCGGTGGCGATCTTCTCACCCGGCCGCACGACGAACCGATCGCCGACAACCAACTGGTCGACGGGGATGCGCTGCTCGACCCAGCTGTATCCATCGCCTTGCTCCCGGGGCCCTGCGTGGTCACGCACGCTGCCTGCTCCGGGTCCGTCGCTCGCACGGCGCAGTACCGAAACCTCCTTGGCGCCGAGCTCCAGCAAAGCGCGCAGCGCAGCGCCTGCCCGGCGCTTGGAACGGGCCTCGAAGAAGCGTCCGGCGAGGATGAAGGTGGTGACGCCCGCCGCGGCCTCCAGGTAGATGCTGCCGCTGCCGTCCATCCGCGAGATGGTGAACTCGAAAGGATGCTTCATGCCCGGCATTCCTGCAGTGCCCCAGAACAGCGCATACAGCGACCAGCCGAGTGCGGCGATGGTTCCCATCGACACCAAGGTGTCCATGGTCGCCGTCCCATGGCGGAGATTGGTCCAGGCCGCTTTGTGGAACGGCAGCGCGCCCCAAGCGACGACCGGCGCAGCCAGCGTCAGCGACAGCCACTGCCAGTTGGTGAATTGCAGTGCGGGCACCATCGCCATGGCGATCACCGGCACGGTCAGCATCAGCGAGACCAGCAGGCGTGTGCGTAATGACGCGGTCGGATCCTGTTCGGCCGCAGCGGTTTCCGTCGGCACCTCGGTTTTCGGCGCGGGCAGCGCCGCGGTGTAGCCTGCCTGCTCGACCGTGGCGATCAACTCCGCAGGCGAGACATCACCGCTGAAGTCGACCCGAGCCTTCTCAGTCGCGTAGTTCACGGTCGCGGTGACGCCGTCGAGCTTGTTCAGCTTCTTCTCGATGCGATTGGCGCAGGACGCGCAGGTCATGCCACCGATTACCAATTCGACCTGACCGCTGGCCGGTGGTTGCGTCGTGGTGGTCATCGTCTGCTCCGTTCTGTGCGGCAAAGGGGCTTGTTGGGGAGCGGGCGTGCCCGCTGTGGGTCGGTTACGGGTTATTCGAGTGGATTCGGTGCGGGTGGCTGCTTGCGGTCCGGCGTCAGCGGGATCGGCAGCAACCACGCTGGGGTTCGTCGACGCGGACCAGTGACAGGGAACTCGGATCGGTGTGCGGGCCTAGTGCCGGAGTTGGTTCGGCGGTGGTGGTCTGCTCGTTGCCGGTCGGCCGAGTTTCGGGGGTCATTGTTGCTCCGTTCGGGGTGGCACGGTCAGTGGCCGTGTGCGGGTTCCGGCGCGGTGGCACTGCTGGTGGGCGCTGGACCAGGGGCGACGCTGAGAGTGAATTCGGCTGTGCGGACGACTCCTTCGTGCCGGAAGTCGAGGAACAGTCGGTAGTCGCCCGCGCTGGGTGCGGTGACGGCGAAGGTTATGCCGGGGCCTGCCGGGGTGATGCCGTCACCGGGATGGCCTTCGGGGTGGACGTGCAGGTAGCCGAGGTCGGCGGCCCGCAATGCGACGAGGTGACCGTAGGCGCCCAGGTAGGGCTGTAGGTCGGTGACCGGCTTGCCGTCGCGGCGCACCGAGAGGGTGACGCTGGAGGCTTGTCCTGGCGTAACCGCGCCGCTCGAGGTGACCGTGTAATCGCCGACCGTGCTGGTGGTCGCCGATGCGGGCAGTGGCTGTGCGTCGTAGTTACCTGCCACCCGCAGGTCAGCGCCGAGGGTGAGGTTGTCGCTGCCTTCCGCGGTGAAATCGGCGAATACCCGGTAGTCACCGGCGCGAGTGAGATCCAGTGGGACACTCCATGTTCCAGCCTGGTCGAGGGTGGGGTGCACGTGCTGGAAACCGACCATGTCGCGGCGAACCACGATCAGATGCAGATCCTTGTCGTGACTGCGCACGTAGCGGGTCACCGGCGCGCCTGCCGGATTCAGGATGCGGAAACGCAGGGGAACATTCGCTGCCGTGCTGGTCTGAGTGGTGTCCAGCCGCAGGGTGTAGCCGTTTTGCGTGGCCATAAGTCCGGCAGGGTATTCCTCGGAGTTCGGCCCGCCAGTGGTGGCGGGCCCTTCCGCGTGGGTATTCGAATCGTGCGCGGCCGGTTCGGTGGGGTCTGGTCCGATCGCGGCACCGATGGCCAGAGCGATCCCGAAGACCGCTGCGAGACCGAGGGCGAAGCCGGCGAAGTTGCTGGATGCGTTCATCGGGATGCTCCGTTCTGAAAGATGTCGAGTTAGTCGGTGACCTGGTAGCCGGCCTTGTCGACGGCCGCGGCGATCGCGCCGGGCTCGACCGGGGTCGCGCTGTCGACGGTGACCCTGCCGGTGGCGAGGTCGACGTCGACAGCGGTGACGCCGGCGATCTTGCCGACCTCCTTGCTGACCGAGTTGACGCAGCAGCCACAGGTCATTCCGGTGACGGTGACAGTGGCGGTGGTGGCTGCGGTGCTCATGAGGTCTCTCCTTCTGGCGATGGCGGCGCCTGCCGCCTCATTCGATTTTTACCATACCCCCCTAGGGTATTTTGTCAATTGGTTTCGGGCGTGGATTCCCGCTCGGGGGTGCGCATGGTCACCGCCGCGATGCCCGCCCCGGCAATCGCGATGCCGCCCGCGCCGAGGAATGCTGCCGAGAAACCACTGGTCAGGGCGGGAAGATCGCCGATCTTGTCGGCGCCGAACGCGGTGGCGACCGCGGTCATCGCGGCCAGCCCGATGGCCGAGCCGACCTGGTAGCTGACGTTGACGATGCCGGAGGCCAGGCCGCCCTCTTCGGGACGCGCCGCAGAGATAGCCGTACCCAGTGAGGGTATGAAGGCCAGCGACATGCCACCCGCGGCGACCAGCGAGGCGGGCAATACATCGATCCAGAAGTTGCTGGTCGGCCGGACCAGTGACATGAGCCCCAGCCCGACGCCGAGCACCAGCAGGCCGGTGACGATCATCGGCTTCGCGCCGAAACGCTGCATCGCCCGCGGTGCGATCACCACCATGCCGAGCATGATCAGCGTCGTCATCGGCAGCAGCGCCGCGCCCGACGGGAATGCGCGGTAGCCGAGCACCTGCTGTAGGTAGAGGTTGAGGAAGAACCACATCGGGACCCAGGCCGCGCCGAGCAGCAGCTGGGCGATATTGGCTGCGGCGAGGTTCGGTGCGCGGAAGATGCTCAGCCGCATCAGCGGCTCGCTGCGGCGAGATTGCAGGTAGACGAATCCGGCGAGCAATGCGGCCGCGGCGGCGAGGACCGCCCAGGTCTGTCCGGACGCCCAGCCGACCTCGGGTGCGCGGACGATGCCGTAGACGGCGGCGGCGAGTCCCGCGGTGACGGTGGCGGAACCGAGCAGATCGACCGATCCGGAGCGGGCCGGTGTGCTCGGCATCAGTGCGGGAACGGCGATGAGTGCGAGCGCGGCGATCGGGATGTTGATGTAGAAAACCCAAGGCCAGCTGATGTATTCGGTGATCACACCGCCGAGGAACACGCCTGCGGTGCCGCCGGCGGGTGCGGCGGCGCCGTATACGGCGAGTGCCTTCGTCAGCTCCTGTGGCGAGGAACCGAACAGCATCATCAGCAGTGTCAGTGCCGACGGTGCGATGAGGGCGGCCCCGCCACCCTGGAAGGCGCGACCGGCGAGCTCGATGCCGACGGTGCCTGCCGCGCCTGCGATAGCGGATCCGGCCAGCAACACCACCCAGCCCGCGGCGAATACTCGTCGCGCGCCGAGGAGGTCGGACAGTCGGCCGCCGAGTAGCAGCAGTCCACCGAAGGCGACCACGTAGGCGTTGAACACCCAGGTCAGGTTCTCCTGGGAGAAGCCGAGTTCCGCCTGCATCTTCGGCAATGCGATGCCGATGATCGAGGTGTCCATGATGACCATGAATTGCGCGGCGGCAATCACCGCTAATGCCAACCACTTTCGCGTGGTCGGTCGTACTTGCGTAGTCATGTCGATTCCGTCCTTTCCGAACAGCTGAACGATGGTCGGTACCATACCCCCCTAGGGTATTGATCTGTTAAGATCGATACCGCCCGGATTCGCTCGGAAGGGCGTCGTGGCAGCTGGTCTGTGGTCGATGAGGTGAACGGTGCGGCGGCATTGCAGAGGATGTTGCGGAGGGTGCGGCGCTATCGGAGCGTGGATCTCGACGGTGTTGTGGAACCACATGCCAACACTCGAACGCCCCGTGTGGATCTATGTCCTGCCTGGGGTGGTGTGCGGAACGCGTTCTCGTCCGGGTAGATCCGATGTTCCGAGTGGGACTGCACCGGGCTGGGCCTGTGCGCGCGGAAATGCCGCGAGCCCGGAAATGCCGCGAGCCCGGAAATGCCGCGAGCCCGGTCCTGACGATCGATGATCGTCAGGACCGGGCTCTACGGTGATCGGCCGATCGACGGCGCGGATTCGGTCGCTCGTCGCCTAGCGCGGGCGTAGCCGGAATCGAGTCGGGCGGAGCGCGAATCGAGGGTGGCGTTCAGGATTCGGGACGGTAGCTGACAACAGCGACCGCCGGTGCCGACACGACCTGCACCTCGGCGGTTTCCGAGACTTTGACGTGCAGGAAGCCGCCTTCGATCAGCACCTGGACGTTATCTATAGTGCGGACGGGCCGCCCCTCGTTGTCGAGTATCGAGTAGCCCTCGACCAGTGCGACTGTGCGTGCCGAACGCCATTTCGTAGTCATTGCAGTGTCTTTCGGGGTGAGGGCCGCGGCCGGCGGGAAGTCCAGCTCCGGCTGTGCGACGTGATTGAAGTAGTTGGACAGGATGTTCAGCGATACGTGGCCGACGATCTCGCTCAGCTCGGCGTCGCTCACCCCGCGCTGCCGGGCCGAGGCGATCAAGCCGTCGTCGACGCGGCCGCGGGATCGCAGCACTTCCTTGGCGAAGTGCAGTACCGCATCCACGTGCGGGTCTTCGGCGGTGGCTGCGCGGGTGGCCGCGATCGCCTCATCGGTGAACCCCATCCGTCCGGCCCGCATGGTGTGCGCGGCCACGCAGTAGTCGCAACCGTTTTCGCCGGCCACCAGCAGCGCAAGCTGCTCGCGGACGCGGGCGGAGAGCTTTCCGTGCGTCAGCGCGTCACGCAGGGTGAGGTAGCCGCGCAGCGTCGCCGGGCTGTTCGCCATGGCGGCATAGAGATTCGGGACCCGGCCCAGCTGTCGTTGAACTTCGGTCAGCAGATCCGCCTGCTCCGCGTCGGCGGTTTCGGTGGAGACGAGAGGTAGCCGCGACATGTGCACTCCATGCTCGAACGTGATGGTACCGATCGGTACCGAAATGAAACGGTACCGATCGGTGCCGAACTAGTCAAGTCAGATGGTACTGACTGGTTCCGTCCTGGTATGGTGGCGTCATGGCAACACAGGCCAAGCAGCGTTTGCTCGCCACCGCGGAGGAGCTGTTCTACGCCGAGGGCATCCGCGCGGTCGGCGTCGACCGCCTGCTTCAGGAGTCCGGCGTCGGCCGTGCCTCCTTCTATCGCCACTTCACCAGCAAGGACGACCTGGTCGTCGCGGTGCTCGAGGGCCGCGACCGCCGCTGGCTGGACTGGTTGCGGGAATCGGTCGATTCGAAAGCGCCCGACCCGGCCGACCGCCCGCTGGCCGTATTCGATGCCCTCTCGGAACGCTTTGCCCGCAAAGACTTTCGTGGCTGTGCCTTCATCAACACCATGGTCGAAGTAGCCGACCCCACTGCCGCCGCACACCAGGCAGCAGATCGACACAAGCGCCGAGTAATCGACTACCTCACCGAACTCCTCACCGCGGCAGGCAGATCCGACGCCCCCGAACTCGCCGCCGAATTCGCCCTCCTGGTCGACGGTGCCATCGTCACCTCCGTCCGTGAAGCGAGTCCCGCCGCCGCCCACCGTGCTCGTGCGATCGCCACGCGCCTGCTCGCTTCGAACTGACCGACGGAGCGGCCAGTCCGGTGGACGACGACGTGTGGCACGCCGGCGAGAGCGCTTCCCGGCGTGGCCGCAGCCATGTGCCACTCACGCGAACCCGGCATCGTTGGTCCCCGCGCGAAATCCGCCAACCCGGCCGCATCATGCCTGCTGGTGGTCATCGCCCGTCTCCCGACTCGGCCGCTCGCTGCTGCTGACAGGGGAGTCGGAGGGCCGAGCGGTCGGGGGTGATGGGCCGAAGCCGACAGCCGACGCGTGGACCGGTGTCCTGCGGAGCGTCGGCTGTCGGCGGTCAGGCGGAGTGGAGGTTGCGGGCGGTGGGGGAGGCGGTGACTTCGGCAGGGTCCGGGTGGGTGCCGAACAGGCGGTCGGCGGTGCCGGAGGTGGTGACGGTGAACCAGTAGTGCTCGTTCTTGTAATGGTGGTGGCGGTGGTTGCGCCAGACCGCGCGGTAGAGCGAGCCTTGCGGCTTGTAGTCGGTGTGGATCAGGTAGTGGGTCCACTCGTAGCCGAGGCCGAGCAGGGTGATGGTGAGCAGGAAGGTCAGGCCGAGGCCAAGGCGTGGGAATGCCAGGGCGGCGAGGGCGATGAAGACGACGACCAGTACCGACAGAGTCTTGGTCGGGATGAAGATCAACGGGATATTGCGCGGATCAACATGGTGCTCACGGTGTTTGCGGGCCAGCTCGCTGTCGATGGCGACCGGGCCGAGCTTGCGTGGCCGCCAGTGCAGCACGGTGACGTGCACGATCCATTCGAAGATCGGGAACACCGCGAGCATCACGGCAGGCACCAGCGCGTCGGTCAACTGCCAGTCGTCCACGATGATTCGGCCGGCGAGGGCCGCGAGCAGGGTGACGCCGATGAGCCACGGCGAAGGGTGCCGGACGAACTCGCGGAAGGCCTCGCCGAGGGTGAGGCCGCGCCGCAGCGCCCGCTCGTCTCGCTGGACGCGTGCCCGGGCGCTCGAATCCTGTTCGGGGGAATGCGGTTTCGTCATGGTTCTTCCTCAGGTGAAGCGTGATCAGTGCCCGCCGAGGGCATCGATCAGGATGGTGGTCGCCGGCTCGAGCAGTGCCCGGGCGATCTCGGCGGCCTGTTGCGGCCGGCCCGCCACGATGGCGGCGGCCAGTTCGCGGTACGCCTCGACATTGCCCACCTCGGCGGACATGATCGGAGCCAGCGCGGTGAGCGCGGGTTCGTAAGCGGCGCTGAGCATGTTGAACATCAGCCGGAACACGATGGAATCGGCCGCGTCGATGATGTGATCCCAGAACTCCATCGCATGCCGCTGCTGGGCGACCGGATCCTGTTCTGCGGCAAGTGCTGTCACGGTGCGCTCGAGCGCCGCACCGACGGTGGCGGAGTCGGTCTTACCCAGCCGCGTAGCCGCCAACTCGGCAACCTTCGGCCCGTTGTGCAGCCGAGCCTCGAGAATGCTGCGCGCAACCCCCGGATCCAACTCCCCGCCCTGCACCAGCAGCCGAGGCAAAACCTCCAGCCCGGCCCCCCGCCGATAATCCAGCACAGTCGTCGCATCCCCCTGCCGCACCGCAACCAACCCAGCCGCCGCCAGCCGCTGCAAGGCCTCTCGAACCGCAGGCCGAGAAACCCCCAACGCCTCCGCCAACTGCCGCTCACTAGGCAAAGTCGCCCCCGGCGCCAACTCGCCACTCAACACATCCGCCGCGATCTGCTCGAACACATCGCCGGACACCGACCGCTTGACCACCGGTTGCAACGCCATGTCTTTACTGTGCGCCACGTCGGCCAGATGGTCAAGTGGTCAGACCAATTCCGTGATCGCATCGCGGCACCGTTCTCCCGTTCGACGTCCGCTGTCGGTACCGGGCAGCAACTTGACGAAGGCGAGCCCATCCTGCACACTGCTCTCAATGGAGAGCAGTGCTCTCGTAGATTCGAGGGAGAACGGACATGCAGGAAGTCTGGAAATGGGCCAACCTCACGCTGGCATTCGTGATGGAGTTGGCCGCGCTCGCGGCGCTAGCGCTGTGGGGCTGGAAGACCGCCACCGCGATTCCGGTCAAGCTCGTATTGGCTGTGGGAGCGCCTCTCCTCGCGGCGGTGGCGTGGGGCCTTTTCGCGGCGCCGAATGCGACATTCGACAACTCACTGCTCGCGGTCGCCACCAAGGTCGTGGTTTTCGGCAGCGCTGCGGTCGGATTGTGGGCCGTGAGCTACCGAGCGGCCGCGGTCGTCTTCGTCGCCGTCCTGGTCGCGAACCTGTTGGCGATCAGGCTCGGGCACATCACCCCGTGAGCACGCCGCGTGTTGTACGGGTTCAGGAGATCTTGCGGGAAGGGTGCGGTGACCTGCGTGAAACCCCAAGCCCCGTCTGCTCCGCCAGCGCGAGCCTCGTCGACGACGCCCGAATCCGCAAGGTAGATCCGAACACTCATGCGGCCGACCATATTCGGCCAACCCTTTCGCGCCGCCGGTCGGCCGGAGCACAATCCGAAAGGTCCAGGCGGAGCGAACAACTGGGCTCAATCGCTGCCTACGATGCGATAGATCCGCATCTATTGCCTGGCCTTCAACGACCCTGACACGGACGATCACTGCTGGATATGTCTGCCGATTTCGCTGAAACGCCTAGTCTGATCGGCATGCCTGCCGCGCGAATTTGGGCCGTAACCTCGACCACTGCAACGGAAGCCGACGCGCGGTCGCTCGCGCGCGTGATCGTCACGGAGAAGCTGGCCGCAGGCGCAGAGATCACAGGTCCGGCGATCTCGGTCTTCTGGCATCTCGGCGAGCTCGGCGAAGGCACCGAATGGCGCGTCACGCTCCGCACGTCAGCGGGTGTCCGCGATCGGCTCGCGGCTCGAATCGCCGAGATCCACCCTTGGGACAGCCCAGAGGTGTCCGCCGCTCCCGTCGAATGGTGCTCGGACAGCTACGCAGAATGGATCGAGCGAACGACAGTTGCATCGGAATAGGTACGCGAGCCAAATATGGGTACTACGCCCAGTCTTCAGATGTCCCGATGCCGACGACCGCTACTGATCACGCACTGGACGCGGAATTACGTACGCCCGCGCGAACCAAGTGCCGATGTGCGCCTCGTCTACATGGCCGGCAATAGCCCTGTCGCCTTGGACCGCCATGGTCGCGTGGACGTGGACTTTGCCGTCACGGATCTCGCCGGATCCGTGCATCTCGGCCGGTAGCGCATAGGTGCTGACGATGTCCTTCGTTGCGTCATCGGCAGGCATGGTCGAGATGGTGAAACGGTCGACTCCTCCGATCAGGCTCACGATCGCGGCATCAGTGATTTCGGCTGCTTCCGCTTGTGCAGTAAGGGATTTCATCATTTCACCATCGTTGACCTCGAACACCAGCATGGCCTCACCTTCCCTGACAATGGGCTCAGACGAGCTAGCACCGTAGCCGAGCACCACCGAGCACCGACAGCTACGCGGAATGGGTCGAGCGAACCATAGCTGCACTGGAATAGGTACGCGGCCACGTCGCTCGTTTCGCCAGATCGCGCGCCTCGCCGGTGCCCGACACGCGTCTGAATCCGCACCGCGCCGTCGGCCGCTGCGGACGATGCGCGGATCCGCGATCACACCGCCAGGATTGTCGTAACCAGAGCCGACAGTGGCGGCAGGTCAGTACCAGGGCTTGGTGGCTTGACCCAATAGCAGCCCTCGCGAGTGTGACGGCCGAGGCTCGTGGGCAGCATCAACGCACTTCCCGGCACCGGAATACACACGTCCATGCGGATGAGTCCTTCGTAGATTTGCAGGCCGGGAGCGCAGTCTGCGCGGACCACAAAGGTCCATCGAATCTGACGGGCCAGCAGCGGACCAGGAAGGTGCTGCCTGACAAGTGAATCGAGAACGCGCCGGGCGCGGTCGTTGGGCACGTGCACAACACCCACGGCGGAGGTGACCGGGAGCATCACATAGCCTCCGCGCTCCTGTACCGGTAGCGCAAATTCCTGTCGATAGAACGCCACCCACTCGTCGACCGCTCGCATCGCGTCCACGTTCATTGCTTAAACGTAAGAGCGCGAAGGCCCGTTGTAGGGGATAGTTTGTACCTGATACCCAGCATTTATCCTGGTGAGGTGGTCGGTGATGGCTTCCTTCGATGACAACAACCTGCCCGTCGGTGCGCGGATCCGATTGCACCGCGATCGGATCGGCATGTCACGCCCGGTACTGGCGGGGCTGGTCGGGCGCAGCCCGGAATGGCTGAAGGCCGTCGAGAACGGTCGGCTGCATCCACCGCGTTTGCCGATGTTGCTCCGGCTGGCTCGAGCGCTCGGCCTAGCGGATCTCGCCGATCTGACCGGCAACGGTTACGCCGTACCGGTTTCGGTCTATGCGGGTCCCCAGCATCCCGCGCTCACGGCCGTGCAAACGGCGCTCACCGAATATCGAACCGGCACGGCATCTGCTGAACCCGATCTCGCCCACCTCGTCCTTCGCCTCGATCAAGCATGGCGTATCCGCCATGCGTCCCCTGATCACCGAACCCAACTGGGTGCACTACTGCCCGGCCTGATCCGGGACGCGCAGTCGTTGGCGCGCAATGCGACTGGGGACGATCGTCGCTCAGCGCGCAAACTGCTGTCCGGCGTTTATCAGCTCACCGATTTCTATGTCGCCTATCAACCCGCGCCTGAGCTGGTCTGGTTGGTCGCCGACCGTGCACTTGCCGAGGCATATGAAGCCGACGACCCGTTCACAATCGGCGGAGCCACCTGGGCGATGGTGCAAGCTCTGCGTGACGCGGGCCGCTGGGAAGAGGCATTGGCCTTGGCCGACAGCGCAATCCGCGCACTGACTACGCACCTCGACAGTGCTCCCCCCGACTGGCACGGCATGGTCGGCGCGTTGGAGGCCGAAGTCGCCTACGTGTACGCCAGGCGTGGGCGATATGGCGACGCCTGGCGACATTGGGAGCGAGCCGATCGCATCGCGACCACCCTCGGCCCCGACTACCGCCACACTCAATCGTCGTTTTCCCAGCCGGTCATGGCGGCCCATGCCACGACTCTCGGCGTCGAACTGCATCGTCCAGGCGAAGCGCTGCGTGCGGCCGCCGCCATCGATCCGGCCACGATCGCATCAGTGCCCCGCCGGAGTCGGCACTTGATCGAAACAGCCCGTGCCGAATCGCAGCGCGAGGACCACCACGCCGCACTCGCCTTGCTGGAGCAGGCGGCGCAGGTTGCGCCGGAAACCATTCGCTATAACGGCTTTGCCCGCGACATCGTGCACAGCCTTGTGGCCCGACCGCCCGCAGGCACGCGAGACCGCCTCCGGGACCTCGAGCGGCGGATCGGCCTCGCTGCGTGAAGTAGGGGCAGCGTCCGCCATCGGACGGAGTTCGCGTGCTGCTGGCAGCCGGGGTGCGGAAAAGTGCCCTGTTCGCGGGGGAACAGCTGGGGTCGGAGCCTCGGATGGCGCCGAGGAAGGCAGTGAAGCCGCGACTAGCGACGTAGACCCACATCAGGGCGATAAATGACCTGTGAAGCCGAGCATGGCCCCGCCCATGACGAGTTCGATCGCGGAACCGGCAAAGGAGAGCTGTAATGACCCACAGTCGCTGGAGCGCACGGAAGGAAGAGGGCCATTCTGAAGCCGAAGCCGTGGTTGAAGTACGTCAGGAGATCCGCCTGGCGATGGCATTGGCCGAAGCGGTTTACATTCGCCGCACAGAACTCGGGCTCACCCAGGCCGAACTCGCCGCCCGCGCGGGGCTGACCCAGGCGAAAATCTCCCGTATCGAGGGCTCCGACGCTGTCCCAACCCTTCCGCTTCTAGCGAACTCGCACATGCGCTGGATGCTTCACTGAACATCGCCATTGACGAGGAAGACGCACGAGTTAGTTTCACGGCACACACGAGCGCCACATAACCGGAACTGCATCCGCGAACTCAGCCGCCGGATCGGACTCGCCCCGTGAGGTAGCGGCTGATTGCTGCCGTCGGCTGGCGGAATGTGTCACGGGGAGTCAGCTGGGGTCGGAGCCCCGGATGGCGGAGAGCCAGATCGTGCAGGCAGCGGCGACGATGGTGGCGGCGAGGAAGGCCGTGAAGCCGCCATTGGCGACGTAGACCCACATCAGGGCGATGAAGGGGGCTGCGACTGTTGATTGGGCGTCCAGCAGGAGTCGGCGGGTCGGGCGGGTGGAACTGGTGGCGAGAGTGGGGGCTTCGGGGTCAGGGCGAGAGGGATTGTCGATGAGGCGGCCGGGGGGTTCGGTATCGCGGATGCGGCCGGAGGGGTACAGGCGGAGGGTGCCGGTGTGGATGGACCGGTCGGTGATCTCGCCGGTGGTTTCGGTGAGGGCCAGTAGGGCTGGGTCGAAATAGACGGGGAGCCAGCGGGGCCGATCGGTGCCGGTGATTTCGAGCCAGGTTCGGCTGAGGAGGCGGTGGTCTTGGCGGATGCGTTTGATGCCGATGGTGCGGGTGGCGCTGGGGGATCCGTTGGGTAGCAGGCCGAGGGCTCTGCTCAGCTGGTAGGCCGTGTAGCCGAGAACGCCGAGCGCCACTGTCGCCAGGGCGGCGAGTTGGTCCGGGTCGGCGAACGGCGCCCAGGCGAGGCAGATCGCCAGGGCGCCGATCGTCACGGTGACCGGGTAGGCCAGGGGGTGGCCCGGTCCGGAACTCACTTCAGGAAGCCGACTTTGGTGTAGTCGGGGGAGGCGAGACCGAAGGCTCCGTAGTTGGCCAGGTTTTCGCGGACCGCGTAGGTGCCCGATGCCTGCTGGAGCGGGATCGAATAGCCCTCGGCGAAGATCATCTGATCGCACTGGTTGGCCAGTGTGATCGCCTTGTCGGGGTCGAGCTCGGAGATCGTTTTATCGATGAGTTCGTTGAGTTCCGACGAACCGATCCTGGCCTTGTTGCCCTGTAGGTTCGCCGGGTTGTAGGCATAGATCTGGGGCAACGCGCTGAGCGGGAGAACGCTACCGCCCCAACTGAACTGGGCAATATCGAAGTTGCCCGGATCGATCACGTCCTTGAAAAGGCCACTGCCGGGCACGGTCTGGATGGTCAGCTTCACGCCGACCGCGGCCAGATTCTGCTGCACGATCTGCGCGGTCTGCACCCACTGATCCTGCTGGTACATCACATCGCGGATTTCCAGTTTGCGGCCGTCCTTCTCACGGACATCGCCGTTGAGCTTCCAGCCGAGCGCATCCAGCATCCGCGCGGCCTCGGCGGGATCGAACGCAATGGGACCCGCGTTGTCCTGGTAGCCCTTCTGACCTGCCATGAAGACGTGATTGTTCAGCGGCTTCGGGTCGGTGACGATGCCGTTCTGGGCTGCGGTCACCAGACCTTGCCGATCGATCGCCTTCGAAATGGCAATGCGCAGTTGCGGATCCGAGAGCAGCGCGCCTGACGCACCGTTGAAGGTCAGATGCGACCAGCTCGGCTCCGGTGTCCGGCGGATGACGACATTCTTCGAGTTCTTGGCCGCGGTCACCAGCTCGATACCGGACATGTACCCGTAGTCGAGCTCGTTGTTCTGGATCGCGGGCAGCATGGCACTGTGGTCGAGCACGCTGAGGGTGATGGTGTCGAGCTTGGGGGTGTCGCCCCACCAGGTCGGGTTGCGGTTCAGCGTGATCCGGTTCTGGGCGCGATCGATAGTGGTGATGACGAACGGTCCCGAGCTGACCGACAGCGAGTTGAGGTCGAGATTGGTGAACGCATCGGGATTCGCGGTCACGGCCTTCGGATACAGGGGGCTGAACTGGCCCTGCCATTCGGCGTAGGGCTTGTCGAAGGTGACGATCGCCTGCCGATCGTCGACGCCGCGCTCCACCTTGGCGACCCGTTCGAAACCGCTGGTCGAGGAAACCAGGAACGCAGTGTCCTTGCCGCTCAGCGCCGCCGCCTGCGAGCGCATGTCCTCCCAGGTGAGGGGGCTGCCGTCGGACCAGACGGCCTTCGGGTTGATCGTGTAGGTGACCTGCTGTGGGGAGGTGCTCGTCAGGGTGATGTCGGTGAAGTAGTTGTGGTCGACCGTGAGCTGTCCGGCGGCGTCGCTGACGAACGCGGCAGGCATCGTCGGGCCGATCACGGTGGCACCGTCATCGGTGCCGCCGTCCACATGCAGGTAGTTGAAGTTCGACGGGAAGGCACCCAGCGCCAACCGCAGATTGCCGCCGTCGCGCAGTTCGCTCGGGTCCTTCGGGTTGATGTCGTTCGTACTGCCGATGGTGCTGGTGCCCGCGGTCACGTCGCTGTTGGAGCAACCGGCCACGATCAACCCGAGGGCGACGACCGGGATGGCGCACCGGGTGCCGAGGGTACGAAGCCGCATAGCTGGTCCTCTCACTTCAGGAATCCGATCTTGGTGTAGTCGTAGGATGCCAGCCCGGCCGCGCCGTAGTTCGCGAGGTTCGCACGGACCGCGACATTGCCCGGTGATTGCATCAGCGGCAGCGAATGCCCCTCCTCGAACACCTTGCGATCGATCTGATTTGCCAGCTCGATGGCCTTCTTCGGGTCGAGTTCCGAGATGGTCCGCTCGATCAGGTCGTTGAGTTCCGGCGAACCGATGCGCCCGTAGTTGCCCTGCAGATCGTTCGGGTTGTAGCCGTAGATCTGGATGAGGCTACCGAGCGGGAAGGGATCACCCACCCAGGTCCACTGCCCGACATCGAAATTGCCCGGCGCGATGACATCAGTGAAAAAGCCCGTGCCCGACTTGGTTTCGATGGTCAGTTTGACGCCGATCTGGGCGAGGTTCTGCTGGATGATCTGCGCCATCTGCACCCAGACGTCCTGGTTGTACATGATGTCGCGGATCTCCAGCTTGCGGCCGTCCTTTTCCCGAACCTCGCCGTTGAGCTTCCAGCCGAGTGCGTCCAGTTCCTTGGCGGCCGCGGCTGGATCGAAACCGAGGCTATTGTCCTGGTAGCCGTCTTGGCCCTGCAGGAAGATGTGATTGTTCAGCGGCTTCGGGTTCTCGACGAGGCCGTTCTGGATGGCGCTGGCAATGCCCTGCCGGTCGATGGCCTTCGAGATCGCGACGCGCACGCCCTGATCGGCCAGGATCGATCCGGGCGCCCCATTGAACGTCAGGTGCGACCAGCTATTTCCCGGTGCGCGGCGGATCGCGATGCCGTTAGTATTGCGCGCCGTCTTCAACTCGTCCCTGCTGGCGAGGCCGACCGCGTCGATTTCGTTGTTCTGTAGCGCGGGCAGCAGTGCCGCACTGTCGAGCACGCTGAAGGTGAAGGTGTCGAGTTTCGGTGTGTCGCCCCACCACTTGGGGTTACGACCGAGTACGACCCGGCCCTGCGCCCGGTCCACCGACTGGATGATGAACGGACCCGATGACAGCGTGAGGCTGTCGAGCTGGCTCTTGTTGAAAGCCTCCGGGGTGGCCGTGACGGACTTGGGGTACAGGAACGTATTGCCCGCGAATTGTCCGCGCCAGTCGGCGTAGTGCTTCTTGAAGGTGATGACGGCCTGCCGGTCGTCGACACCGCGCTCGACCTTCTCGACCCGGTCGAAGCCGGTGTTGTTCGCGATCAGGAACGATTTGTCGGCCCCGCTGAGCGCGTTGGCCTGGGATTTGATGTCTTCCCACGTGATCGGGGTGCCGTCGGACCAGATGGCCTTCGGGTTGATCGTGTAGGTGACCTGCTGTGGCTCGGTGCCGCTCAGCGCGACATCGGTGAAGTAGTTGGTGTTGACCGAGAGTTCGGCTGCCGCATTGGTTTTGAACGCCCGCGGCATCACCGGGCGCAGCAGCGCGCCGGTGTCGGCGTCGTTTCCGTCGTTGTGCAGCGCATTCCAGTTCTGCGGCAGTGCGCCGATGGCGAGGCGCAGATTGCCGCCGTCGCGCAGTTCGCTGACATCTTTCGGGTTGATGTCGTTGGTGGTGCCGAGCGCGGCGACGGCGCCTTCGGGCGCGGCCTCCTCATCCGAACTACACCCGGCCGCGATCAAGCCGACCGTGACAAGGGGGATCGCCAGTCGTGTCGTCCATGAACGAATCCGCATGGTCCGCTCCTTTCCGCAGCGATGCTGCTGGGTTACTTCAGGAAGCCGA
This sequence comes from Nocardia sp. CWNU-33, assembly GCF_046764895.1. Lineage (NCBI taxonomy): Bacteria > Bacillati > Actinomycetota > Actinomycetes > Mycobacteriales > Nocardiaceae > Nocardia > Nocardia sp. CWNU-33. The sequence goes on from NZ_JBKOQN010000003.1 coordinate 375,446, forward strand.
TGGTGGTGTAGTCGTAGGACGCGAGCCCGGGGGAGCCGATATTGGCCAGCTCGGCACGGACACCGAAGCTGCCGTCGGATTGGGTGAGCGGCAGGGAATGGCCCTCCTCGAACACCTTTCGATCCACCTCGTTGGCCAACTCGATCGCCTGCTTCGGATCGAGTTCCGCGAGGGTGCGATCGATGAGGTCGTTGAGCTCCGGTGAGCCGATGCGGCCGTAGTTGCCCTGGAGGTCGTTCGGGTCGTAGCGGTAGATCTGCCGAATGCTGCCGAGCGGGAACGCGTCACCCTGGAAGATGAACTGGGCAGCGTCGAAGTCACCGGGCTGGATGACATCGGTGAAATATCCCGCGCCCGCCTTGGTATCGATGGTCAGCTTGACGCCGATCTGCGCCAGGTTCTGCTGGATGATCTGGGCGATCTGCACCCACAGCGGGTCGTTGTACATGACGTCGCGGATGATCAGCTTGCGTCCGTCTTTCTCGCGGACATCACCATTGAGCTTCCAGCCCAGTGCGTCCAGTTCCTTGGCGGCTGCGCCCGGATCGAAGCCGAGGCTGTTGTCCCGGTAGCCTTCCTGGCCCTGCAGGAAGATGTGGTTGTTCAGCGGTTTCGGATTCTCGACGAGGCCGTTCTGGGTTGCGGTCGCGATGCCTTGCCGGTCGATGGCCTTGGAGATGGCGACCCGCACCTGCGGATCGGCGAGGATGGAGCCCGGTGCTCCGTTGAACGTGATGTGCCGCCACCGGTTGCCCGGTGCGCGGCGCAGGGCCAGCCCCTGGGTGTTGCGCACCGTTTTGACCTCGTCGATGCTGTTGAGCCGGACCAGGTCGATTTCGTTGTTCTGTAGCGCCCCCACCCACGCCGGGTGGTCGAGCACGCTGTAGGTGATGGTGTCGAGCTTCGGTGTCGCGCCCCACCATTTCGGGTTGCGGCCCAGCACGATTCGGCCCTGCGAGCGATCGGTGGACTGCACCATGAACGGGCCCGCACTCGGTCCTATGGCGTCGACCAGACTGTTGTTGAACGAATCCGGGTCTGCTGTCACCGATTTCGGGAACAGTGACGCATTGCCCGCGAACTGGCCGCGCCATTCCGCGTACGGGTGCTTGAAGGTGAGCACCGCCTGCCGGTCGTCGACCCCGCGTTCCACCTTGTCCACGAACTCGAAACCGTTGGTGATCGCGATCAGAAAGCGTTTGTCGGCCCCACTGAGCGCGTTGGCCTGGGAGCGGATGTCCTCCCAGGTGATGGGGTTGCCGTCGGACCAGACGGCCTTCGGGTTGATCGTGTAGGTGACCTGCTGCGGGTTGGTGCCGGTCAGCGCGATATCGGTGAAGTAGTCCTTGTTCACCGAAAGCTCGCCCGCCGCATCGGTGGTGAAGGAGCGCGGCATCATCGGTCGTTCGATATCGGCGATCTCGCCGTCGTTTCCATCGTTGGACAGCGTGTTCCAGTTCGCCGGAAACGTGGTCGTCACCAGGCGCAGGTTGCCGCCCTCGCGGATGTCATCGCGGCTCTTCGGGTTGATATCGCTGGTGGTGCCGAGCGCGTCCGACAACCCCTTGCCCGCGTCGGAGTCCTCGGCGCCACAGCCGGTCGCGATCAGGCCGATCGCGACCGCCACCGCGGCACATCGCAGTGCGGTCATTCGGGTTGAGCCCATCCCGGCTCGGCTCGATCGGATCCGCATTGCGCTCTCCTTTGCTCCCGGCCGCTACCGGCTCACGGCCGGAACCGGAATCGCGTCGATCAGCGCCCTGGTGTACTCATTGCGCGGATCGGCGAAAATCTGTTCCGCCGGACCGGATTCGACGATCTTGCCGCGGTACATCACCGCGATGTCGTGGGCCAGGTTGCGGACCACCGACAGGTCGTGCGAGACGAACAGATAGGACAGTCCGCGTTCGATCTGCAGGTCGCGCAGTAGGTTCAGCACGCCTGCCTGGATCGACACGTCCAGTGAGGACACCGGCTCGTCGAGCACGAGTAGCTCCGGATCCAAGGCCAGCGCGCGGGCGATGCTGATGCGTTGCTTCTGGCCGCCGGAGAAATCGGCCGGATAGCGATCGGAGTGTTCCGGGCGCAGGCCGACCTGTTCGAGCAGTGCCGGTACCCGTCGGGCGATGTCGGCACGTGAACGGCCATCGATGCGCAGCGGCTCGGCGAGTGCGTCGAAAATCGGCAGCCTCGGGTCCAATGACGCGGTCGGATCCTGGAAGACGATCTGCATCTTCCTGCGGATCTCCCGCTTGTGCGCCTTGGTCAGGGTCGCGACATCGCTGCCCATGATCTCGATGCTGCCGGATTCGGGCCGGACCAGGTCCAGAATCTGGGTGAGCGTGGTGGATTTTCCGGAACCGGACTCGCCTACCAGCGCCAGTGTGCGGCCGGCGCGGACTTCGAAGCTGATGCCGTCGACCGCGCGCACCTCGCCCTTGTGGCGCCGGAACACCACACCCGAGGTGATCGGGAAGGTCTTCACCAGCTCCGAAACCTTCAGCACCACACGGTCTTCGGTAGCGGCCTCGGTCTGCGGTTCGGAGATTTCCTGACGGTAGGCCTCGAACAGTTCCTTCGAACCGACCTCCGCGGTGCGGATGCAGGCGGCGGAGTGCCCCGGGTTGGTCTTCTCCAGCGGTGGTTCGGCCGCCCGGCAATCGTCGATGGCGATCGGGCAGCGCGGCGCGAAGGAGCAGCCGGGCGGCAGCGAGTGCATCGCGGGCGGTGCGCCGACGATCGGGATCAGCGGACTGCGCGCGGGGCCGTCGATGCGCGGAATGGAGCCGAGCAGCCCCACCGTGTACGGCATCCGCGGTGCATTGAAAAGCTCTGTGGTGGTGGCAGTTTCGACGATCTTGCCTGCGTACATGACCGCGACCCGGTCGGCGAGAGTGGCGGCGATGCCCATGTCGTGGGTGATCATGATGACGCCGGCGCCGGTGATGTCGCGCGCCTTGCGCAGCAGGTTCAGGATCTGCTTCTGCACGGTCACATCGAGTGCGGTGGTCGGCTCGTCGCAGATGATCAGCGCGGGATCGTTGGCGATCGCCATCGCGATGACAACGCGCTGGCGCATGCCGCCGGAGAACTCGTGCGGAAACATGGTGGCGCGCACCGCGGGCTCGGGGATGCCGACCAGGTCGAGCAGCTCCACTGCCTTCTCGGCGGCTTCCTTCTTGCTCATCGTGCCGTGCGCGAGCAGCGCCTCGGCGACCTGGTCGCCCACCCGGTACACCGGGGTCAGCGCCGAAAGCGGGTCCTGGAACACCATGCTGATGGACCTGCCGCGCAGCTTGGACAATTGGCGGTCACCGAGCCCGAGCAGCTCACGCCCGCGCAACCGGATGGACCCGTTGATGCGCGCCTGCTCGGGCAGCAGCCCCATCACCGCGAGCGACGATACCGACTTGCCGGAACCGGATTCGCCGACGATGGCGAGTACTTCACCGTCGGACACCGTGTAGTTCACCCCGCGCACCGCGTCGATCCGGCCCTCCTCGCTGGGGAACGAGACTCGCAGATCGGTGACCTCGAGCAGGGGTGCGGTCGAACTTGCTCCCGTCATGCTTTCGCTTTCTTCCGCGAGCGGGCCCGCTTGGCGCCCGGATCGAACGCGTCGCGCAGGCCGTCGCCGACCAGATTCGCGCTCAGCACGGTGATGATCAACAGGCCACCGGCGAACAGGAACAGCCAGGGGTAGGTCAGCGCCGATTTGGTGCCCGCTGCGATGAGCGAGCCGAGCGACACATCGGGCGGCTGCACACCGAAACCGAGGAAGCTCAAACCGGTTTCGGCCATGATCGCCGCACCGACGCTGAGCGTGGTGTCGATGATCAGGATCGACGCGATATTCGGAATGATGTGGCTGACGATCACCGTCCGGGTCGGCGCACCCATGTACCGGGCGGCCTTGACGAATTCGCGATCACGCAGGCTCAGGGTCAGGCCGCGCACGATGCGCGCGCTGATCATCCAGCCGAATGCGGCGAGCAGCACGATCAGCAAGACGATGGATCCGCTGCCCTTCGTGCGCGGTGCGAACAGCGCGATGATGATGAAGCTGGGCACCACCAGCAGCAGGTCGACCACCCACATGATCGCCCGGTCGGTCCAGCCGCCGAGCAAGCCGGCCAGCGAGCCCGCCGTCGCGGCGATGGCGGTGGAGAACAGTGCGACACACAGGCCGATGACCAGCGATTTCTGCAGGCCGCGCAGCGTCTGCGCCAGCACGTCCTGGCCGATCTGCGTGGTGCCGAAGGGATGCTTGGCGCTCGGTGGCTTCAGCAGCGCGGTGTAGTCCAGCTGCTGATAGTCGTAGGCCAGCAGCGGCGGCAGCGCGAAGCTGGCGACGAACAGAGCGATCAGCACCACCGCGCCCGCAATGGCAGGCTTATTGCGCAGGAACCGGCGCCAGACGAGCTTGCGTCTGCCGGAGGCGGTGATCTCGGGCGCGCCCTGAACAATAATTTCGGCTTCGGTCATCCCACACGCACCCTGGGGTCGAGAATCGCGTACACGATGTCGGAGAGCAGACCCGACACCAGCACCACCAGCCCGGCGAAGGCCGTCACCGTCACCACCACGTAGAGATCCTGGGCGTTGATCGAGTCGACGAGCCACTCGCCGACGCCGTGCCAGCCGAAGATCTTCTCGGTGAACGTCGCGCCCGTGATCAGGCCGCCGAGGCTGTAGGCGAACAGCGTCGCCATCGGAATCAGCGCGGTGCGCAGGCCGTGCTTGTACAGCGCCTTGCTGCGGGTCAGCCCCTTGGCGCGGGCGGTGCGAATGAAGTCGCTCTGCAGCACGTCGAGCATGGCGTTGCGCTGGTAACGGCTGTAGCCCGCCATACCGCCGAGCGCGAGGCCCGCCGTCGGCAGCACCAGGTGCTGGAGGCGGTCGAGCAGCTGCGGCCAGAAGCCGGTGACCGTATTTGCCGAGGTTTCACCGGTATAGAGGAAGATCTGCGAACCGGTGAGCGAGTTGACTTCCAGCGCACCATATTTCAACAAGGTGGCGAGCAGGAATACCGGAGTGCTCAGGATCAGCAGCGAGACGACCGTGGTGAAATAGTCGCTGAATTTGTATTGCCGGATCGCCCCCGCCGCGCCGATCAGCACGCCGAGCACGGTGCCGACCAGCGAACCGATTATCAGCAGTCGCAGACTGACCGCAACGCGGCGCGGCAACTCCTCGCTGACCGGCTGTCCCGCAAGCGTGGTGCCGAAGTCACCGTGCGAGACACCCTTCAGCCAGGTCACGTAGCGCTGCGGAATCGGATCGTTGAGATGCAGCTGCTCGGCCTTGGCGTCGATCACCGCCTGCGGTGGCCGCGGGTTGCGCTGTTCGAGACTGTCCAACGGCCGAAACGTCAGCGAAGCAAGGCTGAACGTCAGGAACGAGGCCAGCAGCAACAGCACGACATAATTGAGCGCGCGTCGTAGCAGGAAGCCGGTCATCAGTCCTCTGGTCTTACGGCTGGGCGGGCCAGCGTGAGTATTAGCCCCTGATCATAAGGACGTGCGTGGCCGCGCGCGTGCCACGCGGTGGTTCGGCATGTCCTTTATTCTGTCGGATCTCCGAAGTCCCAGCCGGGGACCGGGACCGACGACGCGATATGGCCTCGACCGCCCTCCTGATGCGCATCGCGATCGTCTCGAGACTGTTTTCCGGCAGGATGGCGTAGGTGACTCGCCTGGACCTGCCCAAACCGAAGATGGTTGCCACCGATGTCGACGGCACCCTCATTGATCACGACGAGCGGGTCACCGCGCGGACCAAGGCGGCGATCGACGCCCTGGTCGCCGATGGCGTGCCGTTCGTCCTCGCGACCGGTCGGCCGCCGCGCTGGATCGATCCGGTGGTCGACGGTCTCGGTTACGCGCCGCTGTGTGTCTGCGGCAACGGTGCGGTGATCTACGACAGTGCCACCGATCGGGTGCTGGCGAGCAAGACATTGGACGTGGAGACCCTGGTGTGGATCGCGGATCTGGCCGAACGTGCGCTGCCCGGCTGCGGTCTCGCCGCCGAACGAGTCGGCGCCCGCGCGCACGACGCGGTGACACCGCAGTTCGTGAGCTCGCCCGAATACGAACACGCCTGGCTGAATCCGGACGACACCGCCGTGGCCCGCAGTGAGGTCATCGACGCGCCCGCGATCAAAATGCTGGTCCGACTACGCGGAACCAGCAGCGCCGATATGCGCGCGGTGCTCGCGCCACTGATCGGGGACCGCGCCGACATCACCTATTCGACCGATCACGGCCTGATCGAGCTGTCTGCACCGGGCGTCACCAAGGCCTCCGGGCTGGCCTCGGTGGCACAGCGGCTAGGGGTGGAGCACTCGACGATCATCGCGTTCGGCGATATGCCCAACGATGTTCCGATGCTCACCATGGTCGGGCACGGGGTGGCGATGGCCAACGCACACCCGGAGGCGCTGGCCGCTGCCAACGAGGTCACCGCGGCGAATTCGGAGGACGGGGTTGCGCGGGTGCTGGAACGCTGGTGGGTCTGAGTCAGCTCGGTTGGTCTCGGGTGGACCAACCGATGGGGGCGCAATATGTGGTGCTGCAACAACTTTCGAAACATCGCAGCTGTGGGTCTACTCCGGGGCCGGACCGGCTTCTGGTGCGGGCACAGTCTCTGGTGCCGAAGCGACCCCCGGGGCCGGTGCCGGATCAGTGCCATGTGCGGGAGCATCGCCCGGCGCTGCGGTAGGTGCGACGCCCGGCGCCGGTGCGGGCGCCGGTCCGGGTGCGGCGATCTGGTCGTTCGGTTTGCGCCGCATTTCCTGCTGGTAGGTGTCGTTGAAGGTCTTCCACACTGTGGTGACGATGCCGGTCAGCTGGTTGAGAACCAGTGAGCCGTACTGGAAGTCCGAACGCAGGCCATTGGGCACCGGGTAGGAATTGCTCAGCGGCAGGCCGAGCACGCCCGCGTCGGCGCCGAGTGCGAGGAAGCGGTCGAGGAGCGCACCCATCACCGCGTACACCTGGCCGTCGGGTGCGGAATAGACATACCCGTTGGTGAACTTGGCGTACTGCTGGCCCTGGGCCGCGGGAAGCAGCAGCGACTTCGCGGCGCCGAGCATGCCGGTCGGGCCCCCGTGGTCGAACCAGTACCTGGCGATTCCGCTCTCGTTCACTATGGCGAGCAGCTCGTTGGTCAGCGCGGCAAGTGTGGCGAGGTCGGACTGCGTATGCGGTGCGGTCTGCTGCTGAGTGCCGTTCTGCGTCTGCGTATTACCGGTCTGCGGTTGGGTGGTCTGCGCCGACGCGCTGGAATGTCCCGTGCCGCTCGCGGCGATGTCGCGAATGCGATCCATCATCGCGTAGGCGGCGTCACCGGGGCAGCTGGTGTTGCCGACGTCGCGGTGCGCGAACACTATCGGCAGTCGGACGCTCTCACCTTGTGCGTAGGAGGTGAATTCGGTGCCTTCGGAGTACATGGTGGTGTACCCCTTCGGGTCGAGGCCCGCGACCTTCGTCTTCCAGCCGACGAACTTGCCGATGGCGTTGATCGCCTCGTCCGAGGGCTCCTCCGACTCGTAGTTTCCCATCAGCGACACACCCGAGGTGTTCTCGTTGAATCCGCCCGCATGCGCGCCCTGCACCGGGCGATCGAGTCCGCCGAAGCGACCCTCGAAGATCTGTCCGTACTTGTCGACGAGGGCGTTGTAGCCGATGTCGCACCAACCCAACGTTGTTGCGTGATAGGCGTAGATCGCGCGGACGATGCCCGCGGACTCGGCCTTGCTGTAGTCGTTGCGCCCCGCGGTGTGGTGCACGGTCACCGCGCCGACGCCGTCCGCGTCGTAGGTCGGTTCCTCGCAGCGGATCGATTCGTCGGCGCCCCACTGGGCGCGGGTGATCACGTTCGGGCCGCCGCCGGGCAGTGCCGCGGCGACGTTGGACAGTTCGCCGTCGATGGCGCCGCGGCCGGGATCGATGAGGACCGCGTTCATGGCCGCGGCATTGATCTGGGCCGGGTCGTCGGAGCGCGCGGCGGCCGGTGTCGGCGGCGTAGGGGTCGCGGGCTCCTGCGGCATTGTCGACGCAACGGGCTTGCGGGTCACCAGGATCTGCACGGCCTTCGTGTCGCCGACATAGATCGGTTCCGTACCGGTGGTGCCGCCTGCCGGGGCATGGTCGGTGCGCCGGGTGTCGACGGCCTCGGTGTCGTACCAGGGTCCCCATGCGCCGTCGGGTTGGCGGGCCCGGACCATCGCGTTGGTGTTCACCAGATCTTTTGCCGTGAGTGCGACCACGCTGAACGGTGTTTCGCGGCTGAGTTCTTTGACCTGCGCGCCGACCTGGTCGACCAGGTCGGGCGGGACGGCGCCGGGCGCCAATGCCGGTGTGTCGGGGGTGGTTCCCGGTTCCAGCAGGCTGGTGTCGGCGATGAAGCTCGCGATCGGGGCGCGGCCCGGGAGCGGCGGCGTGGGAGCCGTTCGGCTCGGGGCGGTGTACTGGCCGGAGTTGGGGTGCTGTCCGGGAGCTGTTGGAAACTGCCCGGGAGCGAATTCGCTCTGACCAGGGACATTTCGGCTCGGCCCGGAATTCGGGCTGGGGCCCGGCGCTGTCGGGCTTTGGCCGGAATTGAGCTTGGGTAATGGAATTTCCCGGGGTAGCTGAATGCCTGGTGGCAGCGGCAGGCCATCGGGAATCCGTACCGACGATGGCAATGGCAGCATGCGCAGGTCGGACAGATGCAGGTCCGGCAGGTCGAGGCCGGTTAGATCCCTCAGCGGGAGCGTGATGTCGGGGGCGGAGGCCAGCGCCATTTCGGCGAGTTGTGCGGGTACAGCAGCCAGCTCGCTATCGGTGGTCGAGCGGTAGTCGCTGGAATCGCTCATGCTCAATGCTGCGAGCGGGGCCGCTACCGCGAGCGTGGTGACAACCGGGATTACGTAGGAACGTTTCGGTTTGCGGTACGGCACCAGCATCTCCATTCAGGTCGAACCGACAATCTGTACAAAAGTCAGGCTTGCTTCCTGATGCATCAACAATCACACTAGTTTACAACTGTCACATATCTAAACCTCTTGTTGAGGATTAATATGATTGCTCGAATGTAGCTCTCGGATTGCGACCGGATGGCGCGACATGCCGACAGGCAGGCAACCGATCCGGTCCTGGAAACCGTGGGAGTGAACGGATGCGACGCAGACAGCACCGAAATGAAAGCGCACGGGCGGAGCGACAATTGCCGGCGAAATGGGGTGCGCGCATACCGCGCTCGGTCCGCGGATATCGCGGCCCGATGGCACGGTCCGCGATATCCGTGCGTCCGGCGCTGATCACCGGTGGTGTGCTGCTCGCTGTGGGTGTACTTCTCGCATTCTGGGGTTGGCCAGGGCAAACGGGATATCGACCGCTGGCCGGGCCCGGGCACGGACGTGGCATGAGTCAGGTCGGGGCGTTCGACAGCGCGCTCGAGGGGTTGTCGGCCGAGCGGATTCTGGAGCACTACTACCCGGGCGCAGACCTTGGCCGGATCCCGCACACCACGGTCGCGGTGCGCCTCGTCGAACAGGATGACTCCACCCTGGACGCCTACGCCGATGCGGGCGGTCGGGTCGCGGGACGGGAGCTCGCCGCAGGCCAGGCCGCTCATCTCACACCGGTGGCCGACGGCGGCGCGAATGTGGTCGTCACCACCGGCTGTGATGGCGAGGTGGTGTGGCAGTCCGCGACCGACGACCCGTGGATCTATCCGCTCGACCGAGCGCCCGGCAGGCCCGCCGCTGAACATCTGACCCTGTGCGGCGGCTTTGCCTACCGGGGCGCGCTCGGTGTGGCGACGGAGAACGGCGAGGCGCGCACGGTCAACCGGGTCGACGTGGAGGACTACCTGCTCGGTGTGGTGCCCGCCGAGGTGCAGGCCAATTGGGCGGACAAAGGTGCGGCGGAAGCCCTTCGCGCTCAAGCGATCGCAGCTCGTTCGTATGCCCTTGCCGAACACCGCTACCCCTACGCGCAGACCTGCGACACCACCGACTGCCAGGCATATCCCGGCACCGACAAGGAAGATCCGCGTGCGGCGGCCGCGGTAGTCGCCACCGCGGGCATGGTTCTGCTACGCGACGGACGGATCCTGCGTGCGGAATACTCCGCCGCGCCCGACGGCGGCGAGCCGGCCGATATCTATACCTTCGCCGTCGGCCCGACGCCGGGCGAATTGGGGCCGCTGCCAGTCGAACCCGGCCCCGCCGACCAGACGGTCGTTGCTCCATCGGATCCGCGCACCCGGACGGTCGTCGGTGAGTCGCCGATCGATATCGAGTACCGGCGGATCGGCGGCGCGAACAGTTCGGTCGGACAGCCGTCGGGGCCCGAGATGGCGCTGCCACAGCAGGCGGGCACTTATCGGATGTTCGCCAACGGCATCATCATTTCGACGCCGACGCTCGGTGCTCGGGTCGTCGACTTCACCAGGCTGATGGAGCTGGTGCCCGAGGGGCCGGCCGATCAGGCGACGCCTTCGGGCGCCGCCGTGCCGTTTGCCGATGCGATGCCGCCCGCGAGCACCGTTGCGCCGGGGCGCATCGTCGCACCGAAAACCGCGTCGACCCCGACGCCACGTCCGACGCCGAACACTGCCATCCCGTCCGGCGGTCCGATCGGAGACGAACGCCGATCGGTTCGCTGACATTGCCCGAGGAGTGCTCTCGGGGCCGAGGTTTTCCGAATCCGCCGGCGTGTCGAGCGGTTCGTCTTTCGCGCGAAAGCTGACCCCGAAGCGTCGGTGCAGGTCAATCCAGCGAGGTGTCGCCCAGGGACTCGGACAGGTTGCGCAACAGGCCCGCCAGCTGTTCGCGCGCCTCGGGATCCAGCGTCTTCAGCATGCGCTGCTCATTTGCCATGTGGAGGGGGAGTAGGTCGTCGATCAGGGTGCGGCCGGCCGGGGTGAGCTGAACCCGGACCGATCGGCGGTCTTCGGGATCGGGCGTGCGTTCCACCAGACCTTTGGCTGCGAGTCGGTCGATGCGATTGGTGATCGCGCCGGAGGTCACCATGGCCGCTCGGTTCAAAGCGCCTGCGGTGAGCCCGGTTTCGCCGCCGGAGCGCCGCAGTGTGGCCAGCACGTCGAACTCCCAGAACTCCATGCCGTGGCCCGCGAAGAACTTCTTCAGATCCTGTTCGACCACGCGCGACAGGCGGCTGATCCGCCCGATCACCTGCATCGGTGAGACATCCACATCGGGGCGTTCGCGGCTCCAGTGTTCGGTGATCAGGTCCACAGCGTCTCCCATGAGAGCTCCTCTCGATCCTAAGAATCTTAACATTAATCTACTTGACGATGAGATGCCTCGTGCGGTAGATATTTCAACGTTGAGATTATCAATGAGGAGCGACCGACATGACCACAACCACCGCCCCGCGCGCCGCAGGTTCCTACGCGGGCACCCTGGCGCTCACCGCCCTGACCCCGATCGTCTGGGGCTCGACCTATGCCGTCACCACCGAGTTCCTGCCCCCGGATCGGCCGCTGTTCACCGCGCTCATGCGTGCGCTGCCCGCCGGGCTCGTGCTGCTTGCTCTCACGCGGGTGCTGCCCCGCGGCATCTGGGTCGGGCGGGCTGCGGTGCTCGGCATCCTCAATATCGGGGCGTTCTTCCCGCTGCTGTTCCTGGCCGCCTACCGGCTGCCGGGCGGTGTCGCGGGCGTGCTCGGTGCGGTGGCACCGATGATCGCACTCGGCTTCGCGGCGATGGTGCTCGCGGAGAAGCCGACCGGGCGCAAGATCATCGCCGGTCTGGTCGGTGTTTTCGGCGTCGCGCTCGTGGTGCTGCGGGGCAATGCCCAACTCGACACGCTCGGGGTGATCGCCGGACTCGCCGGCGCCGCATCGATGTCGTTGGGCACGGTGCTCACCAAGCGCTGGGGACGGCCCGAGGGTGTCGGTCCACTCGCGCTCACCGGCTGGCAGCTCACCGCGGGTGGATTGTTCATCGCGCCGCTGGCCGTCCTGATCGAGGGCGCGCCGCCCGCGCTCGACGGTCGCGCTGTCGGTGGCTACCTGTACCTCGGCATCATCGGCACCGCGGTGGCGTACTGGCTGTGGTTCCGTGGCATCTCCCGGGTGCCCGCCACCTCGATCGCCTTCCTCGGACTGCTCAGCCCGGTGTCGGCGGCCGTGATCGGCTGGGTCGCGCTCGGTCAGGCGCTTACTCCCCTACAGGTCACCGGCATGGTGATCGCCTTGGTCGGCACCCTGCTCGGTCAGCTGGCAGGCAAGCCCGCACCGGCGGCGCTGCCCGAGGAGCCGGGCACGCAGGTGCCCGTCCCGGCTCGCTAGGAGCTCGCCGAGAAAGATATTGACCTTGACGTAACGTCAACTTGCAAGCTGGTAACTATCGACGAGAACGAAGGGAAAGGGTTATGACATCGGCCACCCGCAGCGACGAATGGTCCATCCAGGACCTGGCCAAGGCGGCAGGCACCACCAGCCGGACGCTGCGCCACTACGGGCAGCTCGGGCTACTGCTACCGAGCCGAATCGGCGCCAACGGGTACCGCTACTACGACCAGAACTCCCTGGTGCGGCTGCAACGCATCCTGCTGCTGCGAGAACTCGGCCTCGGCTTGCCTGCCATCGCCGAAGTTCTCAACGGACACCAGGACACCACCGCCGCACTGCGCGCGCACCTGGAACTGCTACGGCAGGAACAGGATCGGATCCGGCGCCAGATCGAATCGGTGACCACCACGCTGCACAAGACGGAACGAGGTGAACAACTCATGGCAGCAGAAGTTTTCGACGGCTTCGACCACACCAAGTACAAGGATGAGGTGATCGAACGCTGGGGCAAGGACGCCTATGAGAGCGGTGACCGTTGGTGGCGATCGCTGAGTGAGGCCGACAAGATGGCATACCAGCAAACGCACATCGACATCGCGGCCGACTACGGCCGGGCGCGCGCCGCAGGGCGCACCCCCGACAGTGACGAGGTCCAGGCCATCGCGCAACGGCACCGTGACTGGCTCGGCGACGGCTGGCATGGCCGTCAGCTCACTGCCGAAGCCTTCATCGGTCTCGGCGAAATGTATGTCGCCGATATGCGGTTCCGGAAGAACTACGACGTACACGGCGAGGGCATAGCCGAATTCGTGCGTGACGCGATGAAGGTCTACGCCGAGCACCGGCTGCGGTAACCGGAAACTATTCGGTCGCAACAAGGTAGAGCGCCCGCATGAACCCAAGCCCAAGCACAGGACATGCGGGCGCTTTCGGCTTGGATGCGGCAGTAGACGCGCGCGGGCGGGTTGGTTCGGTAGACGCTGGATCGCTGCGGGCCGCTTGCCGTGATACCCGTAGCTGTTTCCGGGCTACCTGGATGTCCAGTGGGGACACCGATCACCGACTACGGTCGAGCTGTGGATGCCACTGTGAATGCGGGCGCAGCCCCGTACTCGGAACCGAGCGGAGTGTCGGCGACGGCGGCGGGGGCCCTCGGCCTTGTCCTCGGTGCGAGCAACCTGATCGGCGCGGGCATGCTGCTGATCGCATTCCGCAGCGACCCGGACGAATTCGACAACTCCCTCACCATCTTCGCGACCCTCGGCGCCCTGCTGCTGGCCTTCGCGCTGATCTACGGCGCAATCCTGCTGTTCCGCCGTGACGAGACCGGCCGCTATACCTTCACCGTCGCTTCGGGCCTGATGATCGCCATCGCCCTTGCCGCGCTTGCCTGTTCGCTCACCCACCACGAATTCAGCTACGGCATCCACTGGTTCGACGAAGGGACCCGCGCCGCCGACGCCCTCCAGTCGACATTCGGCCTGGTCGGCACCCTCACGGCCCTCGTTCACACGGACTGGCTCGCCGGCCTGACCGCAATGGTCGTCCCCCTCGTCACCTTCCGCACTGCGGCATCGAGCTACACCGCTCGTTGGGTAGCGGCACCCCCTCGCCGCCGAGCTGTTCCACATCCGGACGAGCCGGTCTACTGACGGCCTCGCGGCCCGCATCGCGCGACCTAACCGATCTGCTCAGAGTCGTGGACGGCTCGGTCTACTGACCGCGGAGCACACCTCGACTCTCGTTGAGTGAAACGGCTGTGGCGCGGTAGAGTTCGCGGTCGAAGTGGGAGGGAGATTCGGCATGGGGTATCCGTATGGCCAGCCGGGTTATGGCTATCCGCCACCTGTCTATGGCTATCCGCAACAGCAGCCTGGTGGTGGTTCCGCGATCACCGCTGCGGTATTCGCGTTGATCGTCGGATTGATCGGCGCTGTCGGCGTGATTATCGGACTGGTCGGCGTGGTGAGCGCGAAGAATGAGGTGAACAATCACCACAGCTTCGGGCCGTCGGCCCCGGAGGTGCCCGATTTCCTCTTCGGGTTGGTCGCGCTCGGCGGCGTGGCCGCGTTCCTCTGGCTACTCGGCGCGATCCTGCTGTTCCGTCGCAGCTCGGCCGGGCGAGTGATCCTGATCATCATGTCCTCGCTGAGCCTGGTCGGCCTCGCCATCAGCGCGGCCACATCGAATCCCGCCGCCTTCGTCGTCGGGATCGTGCCACTCACGATTCTCATCCTCGCCTCCCTCAGCTCGACCGGCCGATGGATCGCCGCAGGCCGCGCTGCCCACCCGCCGCAGTACCCATACCCACCCGCCCCGGTGTACGGCCAACCGCCACAGTATCCCCACTACTGACGGTCGGCATCGAATCGTCATTAGTTGCGGCGCAACAGTATTCCGCGAACCGCGAACAGGTCCGATCATGTTGCTCGTCCTGTCGTGCATCGGAATCGTCGGCGGCTCGATCGGAATCATCGCCGGCCTCGGTTCCGGCGCCCCGGTCGGCATTGTCGGTGGCCCCAGCAGTAGCTCGCATACCTGAGCGCCTATCGATTCGCTCAGCCGCGCATGGCCTGCATCAGTTGGTCCTCGGTGATCGGGGGGACCGGGAGTGGGTGGGCGGCGGAGGCGCGGAGGCCGTCGAGGATCAGGGCCAGGTGGCGGCGCCAGAGGTCGGGGGCCACGGTGGCGGTGGCTTCGACTATGCGGGTGTGGGACCAGGTGATGAAGGCGATGTCCTCCAGGACCCAGTCGGGGCGCAGGACACCGGCTTCCTGTGCGCGGATGATGATTCGGCGCATCAGGCCGTGGCCGTGTTCCTGGGCGTGCGCGATGGCGGCGCTGGGTGCTGCGCGCAGTGACAGGTCGCTGAGTAGGCGGTCACTCGCTTGGAGTTCGCAGACCTTCTCGACGAGGTAGGTGAAGGCGTCCCAGGGGTCGTCGATGGCGATGGCCTGTTCGGCGATGCGTCCGCCTGCTTCGATGCGGTCTTCGACGGCGGCGGCGATGAGGTCGTCGCGGGTGGGGAAGCGGTTGTAGAGAGTGCCGATGGCGACGCCGGCGCGGGCGGCGACCTCCTTCAGGGGTGCGTCGAGACCGCGTTCTTCGAACACTTCCCTGGCAGCGGTCACGAGCGCGTCCCTATTGCGGCGGGCGTCACTGCGTAACGGCTTGTCCTCGGGCATTCGCCGATCCTACAAATCTGCTGCTCGATTTATCTTGAGCATAGGTTCAAGTTAATGCTACGGTCGCATTGAACTTGAACCATGGCTCAACTTAGTGAGGTAATGGCATGACGAAGACGATCGCGATATTCGGGTTCGGGCCGGGGCTCGGCATGGGGACCGGGCGGCGGTTCGGCCGCGAGGGCTTCCGGGTCGCGGTGATCGGCCGGAATCCGGACAAGGCCGCGCAGTATGTCGAGGAGCTGGCCGCGGAAGGCATCGAGGCTGCCGCCTTTCCCGCGGATCTCACCGACGAAGCG
Organism: Nocardia sp. CWNU-33; assembly: GCF_046764895.1. Classification (NCBI taxonomy): domain Bacteria; kingdom Bacillati; phylum Actinomycetota; class Actinomycetes; order Mycobacteriales; family Nocardiaceae; genus Nocardia; species Nocardia sp. CWNU-33. Next base: position 391,236 of record NZ_JBKOQN010000003.1, read on the forward strand.
CAGCTGCGCGGTGTGGTCGAGGACATCACCGGCACGTTCGGGCAGATCGACGTCGCGCTGCACGGCGCGGCAGCCGACATGGCGGACCGGACCCCGACCACGCTGGACGTGGACGCGGCAGCCTTGCGCGTCCCGCTCGAACTGAAGCTCTACTCGCCGATCTGGATGACTCGCGCGCTCGCGCCCGCGATGGTCGAGCGCGGTGCGGGCACCTTGCTCTTCTCCTCCGGGTCGTCGGATCGGTTTGTGCTGCCCTATCTGTCCAACTTCGGCGTCATCCTCGGCGCACAGCGCACCTATATCCGCCAACTCGAAGTCGAACTCGCGGGCACCGGCGTCTATGTCGGACTGCTCAACATCGGCGTGCTGATCGGCAACAGCAAGGCCGAACGCATCGTCGACGAGCATCCCGAGTTGGTGCCGCCCGGTGTCGAGATCGCCAGAATGGGCAATGACGAACTGGGCGAACATTATTGGCGCATGTACACCGAGCGCACCGAGGTCGAGGTGGAGGTCGGCTTCCCCGAGTGACGTGGGTTCATCCGAGCAGTGATTACACCGCGCACATCGACTGGATGACGCCCTTCATGACCGGCGCGCCGTAGGTCGTCGGGGCGAAGGCAAGGGTCTGCACGATCGACAGCGGGGTCGTGACCGACGCCGCGACGCCGGTGAACCCGAGCACCGTGGTGCCCGCGGTCAGCAGCAAGCTGGTTACATCCAAGGCCAACGTCGCGAGGTCGAAGGCATGCTCGACGCGAACCTCGGACAGCGGCACAGTGTCGAGCGCCTTGCCCTCGTAGATGCCGAAGCCGAGGTTGGTGAGGAAGGTCAGCGGGCCGTAATCCATCGCGCTGACCAACGGGCCGAGCTCTTCGGTGCGGCGCAGCAGTGCGATCTCGGCGACGCGGTCTTCGCGCAGGAAGTTTTGCACGGAGTCGGCGGCGGCGTTCATGGCCGGACGGTCCAGCGGCAGGTCGGCGTGCTCGAGGAAGTTTCGGGTGCGTTCGACCAAGGTGTGGGTGGTCAGCTCGGCCAGCGGCGTGCAGGAGCCGTCGGCGCGGATCAGGGTATTGGCGAGATCCACAATGGGCGCGGGCACTTCGACGCGCTCGGTGCCGATCTCGGATTCGTCGAGCACCAGCTTCGGGTAGGCGTTCGGTGCGGCGCAGTTGGCAGCGATGAAGTCCTGCACCTTGCGTGCCAGCAGCTTCACGCCGTTGAACGCCGCGCCGACCACCGGCTTGAGGAAGAAACCGACGGTGGGCACCAAGCTCGCTGCCAGCTGAGTCGGGATCTTCACGATTCGGGTAGCGAGGACGAACACCTCGATCGCGTCGTTCACGGTGAGCCGCGACACCGACATGGTGGTGTCGAGCCGCCCGGTGCGCACCGCGTCGAGGCCGTTGACCAGGTAGGTGACGATCGGATCGTCCAGGAACTCCAGCCGTCCACCCGCCGTGGCCGGATCGATCGGCAGCCCATCTCGATGGACTCGAACCGCGGCGATGGTGGCGCGGAAGTCGGTGACGGTGCGGTCGAAGTCGCCGAGCCGCTCGATCGGAACCATGGTGCGCACGGCGGTCGCGGCGGCGGTCACCACATCGTCGAAGGTCGGCGCGCCTGTCACGCACAGCCCCGCGCCGTCGGCGATCGGTGTGCCTGCCAGCGAGTCGGCCTCGGCGGCCTGTGCGGTGGGGACGAGGACCGCGCCGCCGAGGACGACGAACAGGGCGAGAAGCCCGATGAGTGGGGCGAGGGGGCGTGGCATCCGCATGTGCGAGGTCTTCCGGTCGATCGGGCGGTGGTGCGGCTCGAACCGGCATCCATCAACAAACTGGACGCCCGCTCAATTCGAGTGCCTATGTAATAGCGGCCTTATTGCGGTCACATGGCGGTTTCGGCAAACTTTCGGCGAAATTCGGATGTTCTCGAGACGAAACCACCGGCTGGAGCAGGGCCGCTCAGCCCGCCCGGTGACTCCGCCAGGACAGCGCGGAGACTTCCGATACGCTGGGCTCCCGTGACCGCCGCATCGTCCTCGGGTAACTCCGTCCCCACCGCCTCACAGTTCGATCTGATCGTCGTCGGCTCCGGATTCTTCGGGCTGACCGTCGCCGAACGCACCGCCAACTTGCTCGGCAAGCGAGTGCTGGTGATCGACCGCCGCTACCACCTCGGTGGCAACGCCTATTCGGAGCCGGAGCCGGAAACCGGTATCGAGGTGCACAAGTACGGTGCGCACCTGTTCCACACCTCGAACAAGCGAGTGTGGGATTACGTCACCCAGTTCACCGAGTTCACCGGCTACCAGCACCGTGTCTTCGCGATGCACAAGGGGCAGGCCTACCAGTTCCCGATGGGCCTCGGCCTGATCTCCCAGTTCTTCGGTCGCTACTTCACCCCCGACGAGGCGCGCACGCTGATCGCCGAACAGGCCGCTGAGGTCGAGACCAAGGACGCGCAGAACCTGGAGGAAAAGGCGATCTCGCTGATCGGCCGCCCGCTCTACGAGGCGTTCGTCCGCGACTACACCGCCAAGCAGTGGCAGACCGATCCGAAGGAACTGCCCGCGGGCAATATCACCCGCCTGCCGGTGCGCTACACCTTCGACAACCGCTACTTCAACGACACCTACGAGGGCCTGCCCGCGCAGGGCTACACGAAGTGGCTGGCGAACATGGCCGCCTCCGACCTGATCGAGGTCAGGCTCGACACCGACTGGTTCGACGTGCGCGAGCAGATCCGCGCCGAGAACCCGGACGCACCGGTGGTCTACACCGGCCCGGTGGATCGCTACTTCGACTACAGCGAGGGCGAACTCGGCTGGCGCACTATCGATTTCGAGACCGAAGTGCTGACGACCGGCGACTACCAGGGCACCTCGGTGGTGAACTACAACGATGCGGACGTGCCCTACACCCGCATCATCGAGCCGCGCCACTTCCACCCCGAGCGCGACAGCTACCCGAACGACAAGACCGTGATCATGCGCGAGTACTCCCGCTTCGCGCAGACCGGCGACGAGCCGTACTACCCGATCAACACGCCGGAGGACCGCGCCAAGCTCGCCGCTTACCGTGCCCTCGCCAAGAAGGAAACCGCAACGGAGAAGGTCCTTTTCGGCGGCCGCCTCGGCACCTATCAGTACCTTGACATGCACATGGCCATCGGCAGCGCGCTGAGCATGTTCGACAATGTGCTGCGGCCGCACCTGGAATCGGGCGAGCTGCTCGCGGATGAGGCGTAGATGAGTCACACTCGCGAAGCCCGGCTCGTCGAAGCCGACCGGGTGCGGGTGACCCGCACTGAGACCGAAAGTAACGGATGACCTCCCAGTCGATCTTGGAAGATATGACCACCGAAACCCGCGCGAAGTCGCTGCTGCAGCGCATCATCCTGCCCAGGCCGGGTGAGCCGCTGGACGTGCGCACGCTCTACGTCGAGGAGTCGGCGACCAACGCACGGCGCGCGCACGCCGCCACTCGCACCTCGCTGTCGGTCGGCGCGGAATCGGAGGTGTCGTTCTGCACCTACTTCAACGCACTGCCTGCGAGCTACTGGCGGCGCTGGAGCATCCTGGAATCGGTGGTGCTGCGGCTGGAGCTGGCCGGACACGGCCGCGTCGACGTCTACCGCTCGAAGGCGGACGGCTCGCGAATCCACGTGCAGGGCAAGGAGTTCGCCGTCGCGCCCGGCACCGAATCGGTGCACGTCGAGTTCGAGACCGATCTCGGCCCGTTCGAGGACGGCGGCTGGATCTGGTTCGACATCACCACCGACACGGCGGTCACGCTGCTGGCGGGCGGCTGGTACGCCCCGATCGAAGCGCCGGGCGACGGCAGCATCGCGGTCGGCATGCCCACCTTCAACCGGCCGACCGATGCGGTGAAAACCCTCGGCGCCCTCGGGTCCGATCCACTGGTGCTCGAGAAGATCAAGGCCGTCATCATCCCTGATCAGGGCACCCGCAAGGTGGTCGACGAGCCCGGCTTCACCGAGGCCGCCGCGGTGCTCGGCGACCGGCTCGCCATCTACAACCAGCCCAACCTCGGCGGCTCGGGCGGCTACAGCCGGGTGATGTACGAGGCGCTGAAGACCACCGACGCCCAGTACATCGTCTACATGGACGACGACATCGAGATCGAGCCCGACTCGATCCTGCGCGCACTGGCCTTCGCCCGTTTCGCCAAGTCACCGGTCCTGGTCGGCGGGCAGATGCTCAACCTGCAGGAGCGCTCGCACCTGCATGTCATGGGCGAGGTCGTCGACCGCGGCATCTTCATGTGGACTGCGGCGCCGAATGTCGAGTACGACCACGACTTCTCGAAGTACCCGCTGAAGGACCGCGACAACTCCAAGCTGCTGCACCGACGCATCGACGTCGACTTCAACGGCTGGTGGACCTGTGTTATCCCGCGGCAGGTCGCCGAGGAGCTCGGTCAGCCGCTGCCGCTGTTCCTCAAGTGGGACGACGCCGAATACGGTCTGCGTGCTCGTGCCGCCGGGTACCCGACGGTCACCCTGCCCGGCGCCGCCGTCTGGCATATGGCCTGGAGCGACAAGGACGACGCCATCGATTGGCAGGCGTACTTCCACCTGCGCAACCGCCTGGTCGTTGCCTCGCTGCACCTGCCGGGCAATGGGCGCGCCATGGTGGTGAACACGGTCAAGGCGACCATGAAACACCTGCTGTGCCTGGAGTATTCGACGGTCGCGATCCAGAACCTGGCGATTCGCGACTTCCTCGCGGGCCCGGAGCGGCTGTTCCAGCTGCTGCCGAGCGCCCTCGGCGCGGTGCACGAGCTGCGCAGGCAATACCCCGACGCGGTGATCCTGCCCTCGTCCACCGAACTGCCGCTGGCCAGCCACATCGGTGTCGGCGCGGTCGGCGAACCTGCCAACCCGATCGCCAAGGTGGTCCGGCTCGCCAAGGGACTCGTGCACAGCGTGCGGCCCGCCCAGCCCGAGCACCACGAGCGTCCGCAGCTGAATGTGCCGACCCTGGACGCGCGGTGGTTCCTGCTCTCGCAGGTCGACGGCGTCACGGTCACCACCGCCGACGGCCGCGGCGTCGTCTACCGCAAGCGCGATCCACGGCAGGCCCTCGGCCTGTTCAAGGAGGCCATGCGGCTGCGCAAGGAGCTGGCCGCGCGCTTCCCGGAGATGCAGGAGCGCTACCGCGCTGCCCATCCGCAGTTGACCAGCACCGCCGCGTGGGAGAACGCCTTCGGTATCGGCGACACGAAAGGCACGCAGCAGTGAGCATCGGAGCAAGTGACAGCGCGGCGGTGAACGAGGCGTTGCGCAGCACGAACGGGCACGCGGCCCATGGCGTCGCGCCCGAAACCGCGATCGCGCCGGCACCGCCCGAGGTCGCCATCCTCAATGCGGTGCAGTTGGCGATCGGCGGCAACCCCGCGGTCGTCAAGGCGGCCCGCGGCATGTCGCACTTCGGTGAGCACGCGCTCGGCTGGGTCGGCATCGCCGCCGTCGGCTGGCTCGCGGACAAACCACGGCGTCGGCAGTGGGCGGGGGTCGCGGTCGGTGCGGTCGGTGCGCACGCCGCGTCCATCGTGATCAAGCGGATCGTCAGGCGTCCTCGTCCGAACGACCCATCGGTGCAGGTCAACGTCTCCACGCCGAGCAAATTGAGCTTCCCGTCCTCGCACGCGACCTCAACCACGGCGGCGGCGGTGTTGCTCGGGAAACTGACCGGGCTACCCTTGCCTGCGGTGCTCGTTCCACCGATGTTGCTCTCCCGGGTCGTGCTCGGGGTGCACTATCCCTCCGACGTGCTCGCCGGATCCGCGCTCGGTGCCGCGTCCGCCGCTGTAGTGCTTGCCGCCGAAAAGAGACTCGATAGTGACCGGACAAGAAAGAGCCTTGGTTGACATGAGTGAAGAGCCGACCAGCGCCGACCTAGCCGAGGCTGTTGTCAAAGGCCCGCCCAAGACGCTGGCCGGCGGGTTGATCAAGGCCGTTCGCCCGCGACAGTGGGTGAAGAACGTTCTCGTGCTCGCCGCGCCGCTGGCCGCGGGCTCGGCTACCGAGGTGGACGTGCTCGCCCCCGTCGGAATCGCCTTCGTGGTGTTCTGCATGGCGGCGTCGGGCATCTACCTCGTCAACGACGCGCTCGATGTGGAAGCCGACCGGGCCCACCCGACCAAGCGGTTCCGGCCGATCGCCGCGGGTGTGGTTCCGGTGAACCTGGCCTACATGCTGGCCGCAGTGCTGCTCGTCGCGTCGATCGCGGGATCGTTCCTCGCGTCGTGGCATCTCGCCGTCGTGATGGCGGTCTACATCGGTATCCAGCTGGCTTACTGCCTCGGCCTCAAGCATCAGGCCGTGCTGGACATCTGCATCGTGTCCTCGGGCTTCCTGCTGCGCGCCGTCGCCGGTGGCGCGGCCGCGGATATTGATCTGTCGCAATGGTTCCTGCTGATCATGGCGTTCGGTTCGCTGTTCATGGCGGCGGGCAAGCGCTACGCCGAACTGCAGATCGCACTGGGCACGGGCGCCAAGATCCGCAAGTCGCTCGAGTACTACACGCCGACCTATCTGCGCTTCATCTGGACTCTCGCTGCGACAGCGGTGGTGGTGTTCTACGGCCTCTGGGCGTTCCAACAGGACAGCCTCAAGCACACCAACTGGTTCGCCATCTCGATGGTTCCGTTTACCATCGCAATCCTGCGTTATGCGGTCGACGTCGATGGCGGCGAGGCCGGTGAACCCGAAGAGATCGCGCTGGGGGACCGCATCCTCCAGTTCCTCGCAATCGCCTGGATCGGAGCGGTAGGTGTCGCTGTCTATCTCACCTGACGAGATGTTGGTCGAGGGAGCGGAGCGAACGGAATACGCAAGCGAGGAGCCGGCCGAAGGGCCGGCTCGCTCGGCCTTGCGGCACGCGCAGCTATCCCGAGCCATCTTCGTCGGTGGGATGGCGCTCACTGTTGTCCTGTTCGCGACCGGCGCCTGGCAACGGCGCTGGATCGCCGACGACGGCCTGATCGTGCTGCGCACGGTGCGAAACCTGTTGGCAGGCAACGGACCGGTCTTCAACGAGGGCGAACGCGTCGAAACCAACACCAGCACGGCGTGGACCTATCTGGTCTGGTTCTTCAGCTGGCTCACCCAGGCCAGGCTCGAGTACGTGGTGCTCGGTGTAGCGCTGACGGTGTCGATGGCCGCGATCGTGTTCGCCATGCTCGGTACGGCACGGTTGTGGGGCGGCACCAAATCCGCGCTGCTGCTGCCCGCGGGCGTGCTTGTCTACATCGCGCTGCCGCCTGCCCGCGACTACGCCTCCTCCGGACTGGAGAGCGGTCTGGTCATCTGCTGGCTCGGCCTGCTGTGGTGGCTGATGATCCGGTGGAGCCAGGCCGAGCGGGTTCGGCTGCCCGGCTTGTTCGGACTGGTGTTCCTCGCCGGACTCGCGCCGCTGATTCGTCCCGAGATGACCCTGGTCGGCGGACTGGCGCTGGCAATGATCTTCTGTGCGCCGGTGCCACAGACTCGGCTGCGTCCGATTGTGCTGCGGGCGTTGATCGTTGCGGCCGCCGGGATCGTCCCGCTCGGCTACCAGGTCTGGCGGATGGGCTACTACGGCCTGCCCTACCCGAACACCGCCGTCGCCAAGGACGCGGGCGGCGCGAAGTGGGGACAGGGCTTCAAATACTTGTGGGACCTGGTCGGTCCTTATTACCTGTGGGTTCCGCTGTTGGTGCTGCTCGCCGCGGGCGTCGTCGCGGCGCGCACCGCGACTGCCGTCGCGCCGGCACCGGCCGGTCGGCCCACCACTGCCGACGAGCAGCGCGGCTGGACCGTCGACCGCGTGCGTGCATGGCTGCGCTCGCCGAGCGCGGTGGTCACGCTCATGCTCGGCAGCGGATTCATCCTGACCGTGTACGCGCTGCGCGTCGGTGGTGACTTCATGCACGGCCGGATGCTGTTGCCGCAGCTGTTCTGCCTGTTGCTGCCGGTCGCGGTGGTGCCGATCCGGCTGCCGGAGGGCGGTCTGCGGTCGATGTCGGCCACCGACTGGTCGTTCGCGGTGATCGGGTTCGCATTGATCGGCACCGCGGGCTGGGCGCTGTTCGCCGCCAACACCACGGCCATCAAGACCGGCACCAAGATCAGCTCCTCGGGCATCGTCGACGAGCGCGTCTACTACGTGCTCAACACCGGCCACGATCATCCGATCCTGGCCGAGGACTACCTCGACTACCCGCGCATTCGGCCGATGGTCAACGACATCGCGGCCACCCCTGACGGCGGCCTGCTGCTGAACTCGCCGTCGTTCATGTTCTGGTACGTCGCACCACCGCCGCAGCCGATCCCCGAGGGCGGTGCCGGACACACGGTCTACTTCCTGAACCTGGGCATGACCAGCATGAACGTCCCGCTGAACGTGCGCGTGATCGACCAGATGGGCCTCGCCTATCCGCTGGCCGCGCACACCGACCGGTTGACCGACGGCCGCATCGGGCACGACAAGGCGCTGTATCCGGACTGGGTCATCGTGGACACCGGCGTGGTGGACAGGAAGCCGTGGATGCCGTGGTTCCTCGACGAGAAATGGGTCACCCAGGCTCGCACGGCGATGAAGTGCCCGGACACCGAGGCGCTGGCGATCTCCTACCATGATCCGCTCACGTGGGACCGCTTCAAGCACAACCTGCTGCATGCGCTGAAGTTCGCGAAGTACCGGATAGATCGGGTGCCGAAGTACGAGATCCAACGCTGCGATCTGGTCGATCCCTTCCCACAACCGCCGCGGTGATCATATTCTCGTAGTCACACTGAGCCCACGGATCACCGTGGGCTCAGTAGTTTCATGGGAGGATGCCGATAGAGTGGCGTACGCCGCTTTATCACTTTTTGATAACGCTCATGCATCGATGACGCGTTAGGCTGCGACGGCACGCCCGCCGGTGGCGTTCCCTCGCGATGGGTGAAAACCGGCGGTCACCGTAAATCGATCGGAATTCGGTCGGACGAAGAAAGGGTCCAAACAGATGCGAGGCGTTATCGGGCGTAAGGCCGAAAGTGGACGTCTGAGGTCCCGGATAGCCGGTTCGTGGTTCAAGCGGTCGGTGCTGATGTCGCTGGCCGTTTTGCTACCGCTCGGGGTGTCGGTGGCAGGACCTGGCGCCACCGCGTCGGCAGCGTTCAATCCCGACGCGTTCGACTTCTGGGTCGACTCGTCGATGGGGCCGATCAAGTCGCGGATCTTCCGCGCGGCGGACGGCAACACCGGACGCGTGGTGTACGCGCTGGACGGCATGCGGGCCCGCGGCGACATCAACGGCTGGGAGGCCGAGACCGAGATCGCCCGCGAGCTCACCAAGTGGAACATCAACGTCGTCATGCCGGTCGGCGGACCGTCCAGCTTCTACGCGGACTGGAACGCGCCGGGCAACTTCCTCGGCCTCAACACCGGTTCGTCGGGGTCGGCCAACGGCTCCTCGTCGGGTTCCGCGATGACGGGTTCCTCGGGCTGGAACGAGACGCTGGGCAAGGACAACACCTACAAGTGGGAATCGTTCCTCACCAACAACCTGCGTTGGGCGCTGCGGGACCGGCTCGGATTCAACCCGAACGGCAACGGCATCTTCGGCTTGTCCATGGGCGGCAGTGCCGCGCTGACACTGGCCGCCTACCACCCGGACCAGTTCCGGTACGCGGGTTCGTACTCGGGCTACCTGAACATCTCCGCGCCGGGTATGCGTGAAGCGCTGCGTGTGGCCATGATCAGTGCCGGTGGCTACAACATCGACGCGATGGCGCCGCCGTGGGGCCCGCAGTGGCTGCGGATGGACCCGTTCGTCTTCGCGCCGCGACTGATCGCGAACGGCACCAGGGTGTGGGTCGCCGCCGGTAGCGCGCTGCCGGGTCCCGCCGACGCGACATCGCCGCTGGATATCCTGCAGGGCACTCCGCTCGAGGCGCTCGCGTTGGTCAACACCAGGGCCTTCCAGGTCCGCATGATGAGCCTCGGTGCGCAGAATGTCACCTACAGCTTCCCTTCGGTCGGTATCCATAACTGGCGCAACTGGGAGTCCGAGGTCTACCGGATGATTCCGGATCTCTCGGCCAACATCGGGTGAATCATGAGCCCGGCTTTGTAGAGCCGGGACGCGGTGAAACCGGCCGCCTGGTGCGCATGCACCAGGCGGCCTTTTTCGTTATCCGAAACAGGGCGTCCCCAGCCCCCTTGACAACGAATGTGCACCGACGAACGCTGCACTTCTTGTGGCTTGAATCACTTTCCAGCAACATAGAAGCATTCGCTTGCGATTGATACACGGAGAACATGCACGCAGGTGGAAACGTCCGTTTTATGGAGTTTCCCAGCCTGAATGCCCGATGAGGGGGCTGGTCGAGATTGCTAATCATTTGCCGACCGCCTTCTGAATGAAAGGTCGAGAGGAATGCGAAGTCCGCGCTGGAAACGTAGGCCCGATAGCTCTGCAGCCCCGGGTTCCCGGTTGCGCAAGTGGGCTGTCGGAGTAACGGTCGCCCTGCTCATGCCGCTGGGGATCACCATTGCAGGCAGCGGCGCAACAGCATCGGCAGCATTCAATCCCGCCGCGTTCGATTTCTGGGTCGACTCCGGCATGGGTCCGATCAAGACCAGGGTCCTGCGCGCCGCGGACGGCAACACCAACCGCGTCGTCTATGTGCTCGACGGCATGCGGGCCCGCGAGGACCTGAACGGCTGGGAGATCGAAACCAACATCGCCGAGATGCTGGCGAGTAACAACATCAACGTGGTCATGCCGGTCGGTGGCCAGTCGAGCTGGTATGCCGACTGGAACGCGCCGAGCGAATTCTTCGGCGTTCCCGCGGGCGCTGGTTCGTCCTCCGGCTCGGGTGCCATGAATGTGCTCTCCGGCGGCCCCGGCAAAAGCTACCGGTACCAGTGGGAGTCCTTCCTGACCGACAACCTGCGCAGGGCGCTGCGGGACCGGCTCGGCTTCAACCCGAACCGCAACGGCGTCTTCGGCCTGTCGACCGGTGGCAGCGCGGCACTGACACTGGCCGCCTACCACCCGGATCAGTTCAGCTTCGCCGGCTCGTTCTCGGGCTACCTGAACAACTCCGCGCCCGGCATGCGTGAGGTCATCCGGGCCGGCATGATCGACGCCGGCGGCTACAACGTGGACTCGATGGCGCCGCCGTGGGGTCCGCAGTGGCTGCGGATGGACCCGTTCGTCTTCGCGCCGCGACTGATCGGCAACGGGACCCGACTGTGGATCGCCGCGGGCAGCGGCAGGCCGGGCGCAACCGACACGCCGAGCTTCAACACCCTCACCGGCATGGGGCTGGAGAGCTTGGCGTTGATCAATACGCGAGCCTTCCAAGTGCGGATGGCAGCACTCGGCGCATCCAACGCCGTCTATTCCTTCCCGGAATTCGGCATCCATGCGTGGAACAACTGGCAGGACGAGGTCTACCGGATGACTCCCGACCTGTCGGCGAACATCGGCTGACGTGCACCACAACGGACCGCCCGGCACCCCTTCGGCGCCGGGCGGTCCGTTTGTATTTGCCCGAATAATTGCCTGTGTGCATGGTGTTCGCTGATTGGTTGCTGTCGGAAGAATTTCGGTGCTGTAGTACTCCTTGCGACGCTGACCGCACGTTGGTTCGGCAAATCTCTGGTTTTTTATCACGATCCGGTATCGCAGTGCGTTTTAACCGGGATCAGCTTCGAATAGCTGCCTATGAAGAGCGGTAGCGCCACGACCTGCCCGGTGCGGAGAGTCGTCGGTGTCGAACGTCGATCCTCATGCACGACAGTTGCGGTCAACGGTGATCGCACGGGCGAAAGGTCGAATCGAATGCGATCAGGCGTGGTACGCGGAAATGTTGCCGATGAGCACGGATGCATACTCGAAGCCGACGGGCGTGGTCGTCGCCGTCGGTGGCTGCGCCGGTCCGTCGCCGGCGTGGCCTTCGCGCTCTCCCTGCCGTTCGGAATCGCAGTCACCGACTTCGCCACACCGGCTGTGGCGAGCTTCGATCCGGCCGGTCAGGATTTCTGGGTCGACTCCAACATGGGCCCGATCAAGACCAGGATCTTCCGCGCCGCCGACGGCAATACCAACCGCGTCGTCTACGCCCTCGACGGTCTGCGGGCCCGTAACGACCTCAGCGGCTGGGAAATCGACACCGACATCTCCCGGGTGCTTCCGCAGTGGAATATCAACGTTGTGATGCCGATCGGCGGGATGTCCAGCTTCTATTCGGACTGGATCGCGCCGAGCAACACCAATGGCCAGCAGCGCGCCTACGCATGGGAAACGTTCCTGACCGAGAATCTGCGCTGGGCGCTGCGTGATCGGCTCGGCTTCAATCCGAACGGCAACGGCGTATTCGGTTTGTCCATGGGCGGCAGCGCCGCGCTCGCGCTCGCCGCCTATCACCCGGATCAATTCCGGTACGCGGGCTCGTATTCGGGCTACCTGAATATCTCCGGACCCGGCATGCGGGAGGGCTTACGACTGGCCCTGCTCGACGCGGGCGGATACAACATCGACGCCATGTGGGGCCCGCCGTGGGATCCGCGCTGGCTGCGCAACGACCCGTTCATGTTCGCACCGTTGTTGCGTGCGAACGGAACTCGACTCTGGATTTCCTCCGGCAACGGCCAGAGCGGTCCGCGTGACGTAGTCAACAATCCGCTCGACGCCTACAACCTCAGCAATGCAATGACGCTGGAGACGATCGCGCTCGCCAATACGCGGGCCTTCCAGCTGCGTCTGGACTCACTCGGCCCGACGAATGTGCACTTCGACTACACGCCCATCGGCGTGCACAACTGGCCTTACTGGGCCGACCAGGTCTACAAGATGCTGCCCGACCTCAGCGCCAATCTGGGGTGAATTCCCGATCGGGGACGACATCTCCGAGCGAACGCGATAAGGTCACCGCACGATCACAGGTGTGTGTATGGGCGGATTTCGGCCACCCGGTTGCTTAGGCTTCCGGCGTCGAATATCGTCCAGCGAGCGCAAGTGTGACCAGATCGTTGTAGCGCCGTCGTTTTGCGTCGGAATGTCGGGGTCCGATGCACATGTGACGTGCGTCTCGTTCGAAGCACGGGTGCTGCCCGGCCCTCATGGGCTACCGGCGGTACCACAACAGCAGAAAGAGAGCAGGATTCATGCGTTTCGGCAGGGCGGCCGGCCCGAAGAGAAGCACGGGACGGCGAGTCACCCCTCGCGGTTGGCGTCATCGAATTCTGGCTGTCGGTGCCGCAGCACTTGCGCTACCGATTGCCGCCGGAGTGGCGGCCCCGACCGTTGCCACGGCCGCCCCGGCGCACAGCCCTGTGCTGCGCGCCCCCGCGGGTGGCTTCGAGGATCTGATGGTCCCCTCGGTCATGGGCCCGATCAAGGTTCAGGTGCAGTGGGCGGCGCGCGGCGGCAACGCGGCGCTGTATCTGCTCGACGGCCTGCGTGCTCGCGACGACCGAAATGCGTGGTCGTTCGAGACGAATGCGCTGCAGCAGTTCGGCAACGACAACATCTCGCTCATCATGCCGGTCGGCGGTCAGTCGAGCTTCTACACCGACTGGTACGCGCCGAGTAACACCAACGGCCAGAAGACCACCTACAAGTGGGAGACCTTCCTGACCAGGGAGCTCCCGGCCTTCCTCGAGGGTTACGGTGTCTCCCGCACCAACAACGCGATCGCAGGCCTGTCGATGGGCGGCAGCGCCGCGCTGGCCCTCGCCGCCTACCATCGCGATCAGTTCAAGCACGCCTCGTCCTTCTCCGGCTACCTGAACATCTCCGCGCCCGGTATGCGTGAGGCGATCCGTATCGCGATGCTGGACGCGGGCCGCTTCAACGTCGACTCGATGGCGGCGCCGTGGAGCCCGGCGTGGCTGCGGATGGATCCGTTCGTGTTCGCGCCGCAGCTCAAGGGCCTGCCGATGTACATCTCGGCGGCCAGCGGCCTCCCGGGTCAGTTCGACCGGCCGAACTCGGCGGTCGGCGCGTTCAACACCAGTAACGCCATGGCACTCGAGGCGCTGTCGCTGGTGAACACCCGCGCCTTCCAGGCTCGCCTCGCGACCCTGAGGATTCCGGCTCAGTTCGACTTCCCCGCCCAGGGCACCCACTCCTGGAAGTACTGGGAGGGTGAGCTTTTCAAGGCCCGCAACGGCATCCTGGATGCCACCGGCGGCTGGTGATCCAGCCACATAGACCGCGAACGGCGCCGTCTGCTTCCCCGACCAGGGAGCGGCGGCGCTGTTCGCGTTTCGGGTAACAGTGCCTGAATACGCGGGGCGGCGGATTAGCTTGCTACCCGCGCGTCCTACCAGGTTGACCGCCCTTCCAGGGGTAGAAAACACTTGTGGCAGGGATCAGGGGCGGCAGGGGTAGACGCGGACGCGGCGACGCCCGCCGGGCTCGTAGGCGGTTCGCGCTGCTGGCCACCGCGGTGACGCTGCCGATGGCCGCCGGGCTTTCGCCGCTGACCGCGCCCGCCACCGCGCAGCCAGAGGTCGCCGCCACCGCACCGGCAGGCGCGTCGGTGCAGAAAATGGTGTGGTTCACCGACCGGAGGGTCGCCCTGTGGATCAATTCGCCATCGATGGGCGCACCGGTCCAGGTGCAACTGCTGCTGGCCAGGGATTGGAACACCCACCCGGAGGCCAGGTTTCCGCAGCTGTTCATGCTCGACGGTCTGCGCGCCACCGACGACGAGAACGGCTGGACCAAGGAGGCGGGCGCCGCCGACTTCTATGCCGACAAGAACGTCACCGTTGTGCTGCCGGTCGGCGGACAGTCGAGCTTCTACTCCGACTGGCTGCAGCCGAACAACGGCCACAACTACAAGTGGGAAACCTTCCTGACCAAGGAACTTCCGCCGCTACTCGAGAGCCAATGGCGGGCAACGGATGTGCGTGGCATGGAGGGCCTTTCGATGGGCGGCACGGCCGCGATGTTCCTGGCCGCGCGCAACCCGAGCTTCGTCAAGTACGCCGCGTCGTATTCCGGCTTCCTCACCACGACCACCCTCGGTATGCCGCAGGCGATCCAGTTCGCCATGCGCGACGCGGGTGGGTTCGACTCCGCGGCGATGTGGGGTCCGCCGACCAGCCCGGAGTGGGAGGGTCACGACCCGTACGCGCTGGCGGACAAGCTGAAGGGGATCAGCCTGTACGTGTCCAGCGGTAGCGGTGCGATCGGGCCATTCGACCAGGCCGCCGTCATTCCAGGGGTGAGCGCCAACTTCACGGGCATGGGTCTGGAGATTCTGTCGCGGCTCACCTCGCAGAACTTCGTGACCAAGCTCAGCAAGCTGACCATCCCGGCCCAGGTGAATTACCGTCCCTCCGGCACCCACTCGTGGCCGTACTGGGATTTCGAGATGCGGCAGTCCTGGCCGCAGGCCGCCGCCGCGCTCGGCATCGACACAGACATGGCGTCTTGCCAGGCAGGCGGCGCGATTGCCGCCGTGGCCACCGCCAATGGCTGGCTCGGCGACTGCGTCACCGCCGAATACCACGTGAACGGCGGTGTGGCCCAGGACTTCCGGTCCGGCCGGGTGTTCTACTCGCCCGCGACCGGCGCGCATCCTGTCGGCGGCATGATCGGCGGCGGCTACCAGGCCGCGCTCGGTGCGGTCGGATTGCCGACCGACGACGAGCGCCCGCTGCCCGACGGCCGCGGCCGGTTCCAGGCCTTCCAGCACGGTTCGCTCTACTGGACGCCGCAGACCGGCGCCCAGATGGTGCGCGGCGCGATCCTCGACGAGTGGGGCAAGCAGGGCTTCGAGCGCGGACCGGCGGGCTATCCGACCGCGCCGGAGGTCGAGACGCCGCACCGGGACGGCTCGGTGCAGGCCTTCGAGAACGGGCCTTTCTACTACAGCCAGAAGACCGGCGTCCACCGCCTGCAGGGGCTGATCATGGGCAAGTACGCCCAGCTGGGATACGAAAACAGCTGGCTGGGCTTCCCGGCAGCCGAAGAGCTGCCGCTGAAGGACTTGGGCCGCTTCAGCAGGTTCGAGGGCGGCAGCATCTACTGGAGCCCGCTGTCGGGAGCGTGGGCGGTCCGTTCGGGTCCGATCATGGACACCTGGAAGGACGTCGGTTACGAGAACGGCAGGCTCGGGTATCCGATCAGCGACGAGTTCACGGTTCCCGGCGGTTTCCAGCAGAATTTCCAGGCCGGTTTCATCGTGGTCCGCGACGGCAAACCCGAAGTTCACGGTATCTAATTCAGACCGGTCTGTTTGCTGACCACTGCCGCCTCGTCGAAGGTTGCCGCTAGCCTGGTGGCGATCGGACCCTATTCGCGAACAGATCGAGGACACGAATTCATGCATCGGACCCGTGGAAAGGTACTCGGCGTCGCTGTGGCGCTCGCCGCCACCGGATTGCTCGCCGCATGCGGTGACAACGATTCGACGGCATCGAGCACTCCGAAGCTGACCCACACCACGACGGCTTCGCAGCCGCCTGCCACGTCGAGCAGCGCAGGTGGCGACACCGGGGCGCAGACGCCTGCTCCGGAGTCACCCCAGCAGACGCCCGCCGAGACGGTCGCCCCCGAGCGCCCGCAGCCGGTGCCGACCGATGTCGTGCCACCGGGGGACACCGCCAAGCTCACCGACAAGGACAAGAAGTTCCTCGACGCGCTGAAGGAGAAAGGCGTCAACGCTTCCAGCCCGGACATCGCGCTGAGCATCGGCACCTATGTCTGCCAGGGCGTCGCGGCAGGCGCCTCCGAGCAGGACCTGACGACCTTCGTGAACGCGATGGCCGGATCCGACCCGTCCTTCGATCCGACGAAGATGCCGGTCGAGAAGGTCGGCAAGATCTACATCGACACCGCTAAGCAGACGTACTGCCAGTGAGTGTTCGTCGAGGTATGGCCTCCCGCCGGTTGCGACCGGTGGGATGTCTGGTGCTCCTCGCGGTCGTCGCGCTGGTCATCGTTCTCGTTCTGCTGCTGTGGTACCTGCTCGCGGGCAGACTTCGCCCGCCGGGTCCGGGTCCGGGTCCGAAGCCTCCGGAGCGACCGACCTCGCAGCCTGCGAGCTGCCCGGATGTCCAGATGATCTCGGTGCCCGGCACCTGGGAGTCCAACAGCAACGACGACCCGCACAACCCGACGGCCAATCCGATCTCGTTGATGCTCAACATCTCCGGGCCGGTGCAGAGTCAGTTCCCGCCCGGCAGGCTGGATGTGTACACCGTCCCCTATGTCGCGCAGTTCTCGAATCCGATCGCGATTCCGCCGGACGGCCAGCAGTCCTACAACAACAGCCGTTCCGAGGGAGCGCAGCGGATGGTCGATGCGATGGCGAAGCGGCATCGGGAATGTCCGTTGACCACCTACGTGATCGCGGGTTTCTCGCAGGGCGCGGTCATCGGCGGCGACGTCGCCTCCCAAATCGCCGCAGGCAAGGGGCCCGTCCCCGCCGACCAGGTGCTGGGTGTGACGCTGATTGCCGATGGGCGACGGACCAACGACAACGGACCGGGGCAGCCCATCCAGATCGGGAACCCGCCACTCGGTGTCGGCGCGGAGGTCGCGTTGAAGGGTTTGACCGTGCCGGGAATCACGATGACCGGTCCGCGGCCGGGCGGCTTCGGCTCGCTGGCCGACCGCACCTTCACGATTTGCGCACCGGGCGATCTGATCTGTGACTCGCCGCGCCAGGCGTTGAACCCGCTGAATATCATCGGCAGCACAATGACGTTGATCCGCGCGGCGGGCAACCCGGTGCACAGCCTCTACAACGGTTTCGTGGTCGACAGCGAGGGAACAACCGCGACCCAATGGGCGGTGAACTGGGCGAACGGTCTGATCGAAGGGGCACCACACCCGCCGCACTCCTGAGAAGTCCACCTGTGAACAACCACATCGGCGAGGCCCGACAATAGGGCCATGCATGCCTGCATACCGAAGCCTCGTCAGTCGGACCGGAGCAGGCTGTAAAGTGCGCTGATGATCGCGACGCCGGCACTGCTGCCCCCAGGACCGGGGGCTGGCCGGCGCGCAGGCAATTTCCTTACAGCCAGGAGCATGAGTTCATGACAGAAGCCGCCGCACCGGCTGGTGAGTTGACCGCGTTGGGTACGCCGCTGCGTAACTTCCGCTTCGCGGCCGCGGGCGAAGGAAACAAGCAAGAGGGCGGTGCCCGCAAGTTCATTCAGACGGCGCAGCAGGCCGAGGAGTACGGCTTCGACACTTTCGTCGTGCCCGATCACCTCGGTGACCAGATCGGTCCGATCGCCGCGCTCGGCGCCCTGACGCAGGCTACCGAGAAGATCCGACTCGGAACGTCGGTGCTGGCCAATGGTTTCCGGCATCCTGTGGTGCTCGCCAAGGATCTCGCCACCATCGATGTGCTGTCGAAGGGCCGCCTCGAGGTCGGCGTCGGCGCGGGCTGGAAGCAGGACGAGTTCGCCGCCGCCGGGCTGCCCTACGAGACGCCCGGCATTCGGCTGGAGAAGCTCGACGAGACCTTGACCATCCTCGATGTGCTGCTGCGTGGCCAGGAATGCACCTTCGAGGGCAAGCACTACCAGGTCAACGGCATCAAGGGCACGCCGCGTCCGCGTCAGGGGCCGCGCCCGCCGATCTGCACCGGCGGTGGCGGCCCGAAGATGCTCCGGCTGGCCGCCAAGCACGCCGACATCATCTCGATCGTTCCGGTCACCACCAAGAACGGCAAAGGTCTGCTCTCGGGCATCACCATGTCCAAGACCATCGAGAAGGTGAACCTGATCCGCGAAGCCGCGGGCGATCGGTTCGCCGACATCGAGCTGAACTGGGCCATCACCGCGATCGTCATCACCGACGACCGTGAGAAGACCGCGGAAATGGCCCTTTCCGCGATCGATCGAGGCCTGCACCCCGACCTCGAGGTCGACGTGAAGCTCTCTGTCGAGGAGATTCTCGAATCGCCGTACGTGGCCATCGGCACATTCGAGGAGATTGCCGAGCAGATCCGCCGGGTGCGCGAGCTCACATCGATGTCCTACGTCGGTGTGTTCCCCACCCAGATGGACGCTTTCGCGCCGGTTATTCCACTGCTGCGGGATGAGTGAGCCGCTCTTCTCTGTAACATGACTCTGGTTTGAGAACATCTAGCCGATAGCGGTCACCGCGCAGACCGCAACAAAATCTGCAGGCTGGCTCGTTGTATGTAGAGCACCCGCGGGCGATAGCGAGTCGGGGCCTCACAGGTAACAGCGGCGATGTCGCCGTCTTGCTGCGATGTGCCTCGGAGGAGAAGAAGGAATGGAAGAGACTTTCGACGACTACCTGGACGAAACCGGGAACATCCGTATTCCCGAGGATCACACCCTGGTCGATCACGTCGAGAAGCACACTCGGAACGACGCGAACACCCTGGCCTATCGCTACATCGATTACTCGCGTGAACGTGATGGTGAAGCTCAGGAACTGACGTGGCGTGAATTCGGCATCCGGCTGCGCGCGGTGGCCGCTCGACTGCAGCAGGTGACCAACCCGGGTGACCGGGTCGCGATCCTGGCGCCGCAGGGCCTCGATTACGTGATCTCCTTCTTCGCCGCGATCTACGCGGGCACCATCTCGGTGCCGCTGTTCGACCCCGATGAGCCGGGTCACACCGACCGGCTACATGCGGTGCTCGGCGACTGTGAGCCTGCTGCCATCCTCACCGCGAGCTCCTCCGCGGCCGGGGTGCGCCAGTTCTTCCGCTCGCTGCCCGCCGCGCAGCGCCCGCGCATCATCGCCGTCGACGCGATCCCCGACAGTGTCGGCGACACCTGGGTGCGTCCCGACATCGCGATCGATGACATCGCCTACCTGCAGTACACCTCGGGTTCCACGCGGACCCCGGCCGGTGTCGAGATCACCCACCGGGCGGTCGGCACCAACCTCCTGCAGATGGTCGATGCCATCAACCTGGACTGGAATTCTCGCGGTGTCACCTGGCTGCCGCTGTTCCACGACATGGGCTTGTTGACGGTGATCTTGCCCGCGGTCGGCGGCAAATACATCACGATCATGTCGCCGAGCGCTTTCGTGCGTCGCCCCTACCGCTGGATCAAGGAACTGGCCGCCGCCTCCGACGGCGCCGGAACCTTCGCTGCCGCACCGAACTTCGCGTTCGAGCACGCCGCGGCGCGTGGTCTGCCGAAGAACGGCGAGTCCCTCGACTTGTCGAACGTGATCGGCCTGATCAACGGCAGTGAGCCGGTGACGACCTCGTCGATGAAGAAGTTCAACGACGCTTTCGCGCCGTTCGGTCTGCCCAAAACCGCGATCAAGCCCTGCTACGGCATGGCGGAGGCGACGCTGTTCGTCTCGGCGACCAAGGCCGAGGACGAGGCCAAGGTGGTCTACGTCGACCGCGACGAGCTCAATGCGGGTCGCATGGTGAAGGTCGAGCAGGGCACCGAGAATGCCATCGCTCAGGTGAGCTGTGGCTTTGTGGCGTTGTCGCAGTGGGCCGTGATCGTCGACCCGGACGCCATCGACGACGACGCAGGCCGCGAGCTGCCCGACGGCCGGGTCGGTGAGATCTGGCTGCACGGCAACAACATGGGCATCGGCTACTGGGGTCGTCCGGACGAGACCTACGCGACCTTCAAGAACAAGGTCACCCATCGCCTGCCCGAGGGCAGCCACGCCGACGGCGCCGAGGACGACGCCAACTGGATGCGCACCGGCGACTACGGCGTGTATCTCGATGGCGAGCTGTACATCACCGGTCGCGTGAAGGACCTGGTGATCGTCGACGGCCGCAACCACTACCCGCAGGATCTGGAGTTCTCCGCACAGGAGGCGAGCAAGGCGCTGCGACCGGGCTTCGTCGCCGCGTTCTCGGTGCCCGCCAACCAGCTACCTGCCGAAGTTTTCGAGCAGGGCAGCCATTCGGGCCTGCAGTTCGACGCCGACGATGCCTCCGAGCAGCTCGTCATCGTGGGTGAGCGTGGTCCGGGCGCCGGCAAGGCCGACCCGCTGCCCATCGCCGACGCGGTCCGCGCGGCGGTGTCGCAGCGCCACGGTGTGACCGTGCGTGACGTGCTGCTGGTGCCCGCGGGTTCGATCCCGCGTACCTCCAGCGGCAAGATCGCTCGGCGCGCCTGCAAGACTGCTTATCTGGAGGGAACGCTGCGCGGGGGTTACACCCAGCAGGCATTCCCCGATGCTCCGGAAGAGTAATTGCCCGCAGGGGTGATTCGGCGAGCCGACCATCGATGCTCGGCGCCGAACACCCCCATGCCGAGCGTCAATTCCAGGCGCGCCCGGTACGCAGACAGGTAGCTTGAGGAATTGATGGCTGACAACGAGGGCACGCCCACCCAGACGACCGATATTGCGCGCGCCGAGGCGGACGCAATCGATACTCCTGACGCAGGAGAGGCTACGCAGTCCGCCACGACGGAGCTGTCCGTTGCGGAACTGCGGGAGTGGCTGCGGCGCTGGGTTTCCGACGCGACCGGTCAACCCGTGGAGAACATCACGGTGGACCGGCCGATGGAGGAATTCGGGCTGGCCTCGCGCGATGCCATCGCGCTCGGTGGTGACATCGAAGAGCTCACCGGCGTCGTGCTGACGGCGACGGTGGTCTACCAGCATCCGACCATCGCGTCGCTGGCGGAGGTCGTCATCAATGGTGATCCGGAGTTGCCGCAGGAATCCGACGACGACTCGTTCTACACGGCCGGGTACCAGCCGGGCGAGGCGCACGACATCGCGATCGTCGGCCTTTCGACCCGGCTGCCCGGCGCGGGCGACACCCCTGAGTCGACCTGGGAATTCCTGATCAACCGCGGCGACGCGATTCGGGACCTCCCGGAGGGCCGGTGGGAAGAGTTCACCAGTGAGCCCGCGGTTGCCGCGGCGGTTGCCGAGGGCAACACCCTGGGCGGCTACCTCGACCAGGAGGTCCTCAAGGGCTTCGACGCGGAGTTCTTCGCGATGTCGCCGATCGAGGTCGAGCGGGTCGATCCGCAGCAGCGCCTGATGATGGAGCTGACCTGGGAAGCGTTGGAGCACGCCAGGATTCCGGCGAGTGAGCTCAAGGGTGAGCCGGTCGGCGTCTTCATCGGCTCGTCCAGCAACGAATTCCAGTTGATCGCCGCGCTCGGGCTGGGCAATCCCGATCCGAACGTGCCCGCCTCGGCCGAGGCATACGCCATCATGGGCAGCGTTTCCAGCATCATCCCCAACCGGGTGTCCTACTTCTTCGACTTCCGCGGCCCGTCGGTCGCCATCGACACCGCCTGCTCGTCGACGATGGTCGCCGTGCACCAGGCGGTGCGTGCGCTGCGTGACGGTGACGCGAATCTGGCGCTGGCAGGCGGCGTGAACATGCTGCTTTCGCCGATGGCAACGCTCGGCTTCGACCGCAACGGCGGCGTCGCCAAGAACGGCCACATCAAGGCCTTCTCCGCCGATGCCGACGGCATGGTCCGCTCCGAGGGCGGCGGTCTGGTCGTGCTGAAGCGGCTTGCCGACGCCGAGCGGGACGGCGATGAAATCTACGCGGTGATCAAGGGTTCCGCGGTCAACAATGACGGCAGGTCCAACGGTCTGCTCGCGCCGAACCCGGACGCGCAGGCCGACGTATTGCGCCGTGCCTACCGCGATGCGGGTATTGCGCCGTCGACTGTCGACTACATCGAGGCGCACGGCACCGGCACCCTGCTCGGTGACCCGATCGAGGCCGACGCGCTGGGCCGGGTGGTCGGTCGCGGTCGCGAGGACGACAAGCCCGCGCTGCTCGGTTCGGCCAAGTCCAACTTCGGGCACCTCGAGTCCGGCGCAGGTGCGGCCAGCCTGGCCAAGGTGATCATGGCGTTCCAGCACAATGTGCTGCCGCCGAGCATCAACTTCGTCGGCCCCAACCCGTACATCCCGTTCGACCAGGCGCACCTGAAGGTCGTCGCCGAGCCGACGGAATTCCCGCGCTACAGCGGTACCGCGACCGTAGGCATCTCCGGATTCGGATTCGGCGGCACCAACGCGCACATCGTGGTGCAGGAATACGTGCCCGCGCAGGCCACGGCCGAGGTGCAGCCCGTGTCCGAGGATGTCGCAACAGACGCGGAGACCACCGAGGTTGCCGCCGAGTCCGTCCCGGAGACCACCCCGACCGCAGCGTCCGAGGCGGAATGGTCGGCCGAGCGCGAAGAGCCGCTGCCGGTGATCCTGGCCGTGTCGGCGTACTTGCCCTCGCGTCGTCGTCGTGCCGCGGCGGACCTGGCCGACTGGCTGGAATCCGACGCCGGGCGCGATGTCCCGCTCGCGGATGTGGCGCGGTCGCTGGCCAAGCGTAGCCACCACCGTTCGCGCGGTGTGGTGCTTGCCAAGACTCATGAGGAGGCGGTCGCCGGCCTGCGCGCTATCGCGGCGGGTAAGCCCGGCGCAGGTGTTTTCACCGCGGACGCCCCCGCCGCCAACGGCCCGATCTGGGTGCTCGCCGGCTTCGGCGCGCAGCACCGCAAGATGGGCAAGCAGCTGTACCTGGAGAACTCGATCTTCCGCAAGACCGTTGACGAGGTCGACGAGCTGGTGATGGACGAGGCCGGGTACTCGGTGCGCGAGATGATCCTGGACGACAACCAGGACTACAACGTGGGCACCTCGCAGGTCGGCATCTTCACCATCCAGATCGGCCTGGCCGCGCTGCTGCGCGCGCACGGTGCCGAACCCGATGCGGTGGTCGGTCATTCGATGGGCGAGGTCGCAGGCGCCTACATCGCCGGTGGTCTCCCGCTCGAGGACGCGGTGCGCGTGATCTGCGCCCGCTCGCGCCTGATGGGTGAGGGCGAGGCCATGATCAGCGACGCCGACGTGCGCAATATGGCGCTGGTCGAGCTCAGCGCCGACGACGTCGAGAAGATGCTCGTCGACTACCCGGACGTGGAATGCGCGGTGTACGCCGCGCCGACGAACACGGTGATCGGCGGCCCACAGGACCAGGTCGCGGCGATCGTGGCGCAGGTCGAGGCGGCAGGAAAATTCTCTCGGGTGCTGCAGACCCGCGGCGCGGGGCACACCTCGCAGATGGATCCGCTGCTCGGTGAGCTGGCGGCCGAGCTGGCGGGTATCGAGCCGACCAGGTTGAAGGCGGGCCTCTACTCGACTGTCAACAAGGAGCAGTTCTACCGCGCGGGCAGCGATCCGGTGCACGACGAGGACTACTGGGTCAAGAACATGCGCCACGCGGTGTACTTCACCAATGCGGTGAAGCTCGCGGTCGACACCGGGCATACCACGTTCCTGGAGCTGGCCCCGAATTCCGTTGCGCTGATGCAGGTCCTCGGCACTACCTTCGCGGCGGGCCTGCACGACGCGCAGCTCATCCCGACGCTCAAGCGCAAGGAAGACGAGTCGGCGGGCGTGATCGCCGCGCTGGCCCAGCTGTACGTGCACGGGCACCGCGTCGAGCTGTCCTCGCTGCTGCCGGTCGGCGACTACGCCGATATTCCGCGGACCGCGTTCCTGCGCAAGCAATACTGGCCGAAGGCCCGGATGTCCTCCGGCGGAGGCAACGACCGGGTGCCGGGCGCCCACGTCGCGCTGCCCGATGGCAGGCACGTGTGGGAGGTGCAGGCATCGACCGTCACCGACCTGGCCGCGCTGGTGAATGCCGCTGCGGCACAGGTGCTCAGCGATGTGTCGCTGGGTGCATCGATCCCGCACGCGGCGCTGCCGGATACGGGAACACTGACCACCACGCTGACGCCGCATCTCGGTGGCGCGTCGGTACAGGTGCACGCCCGCGCGGGCGCGACCTTCCAACTGCTGTTCGAGGCGGTTGTCACCTCCGGTGCGCCGCTGCCCGAAATCGTTGTGGCCGCACCTGTTCCGGGTGCCGCGCTCGCGACGACCGGTGACGCGGACATCGAGATCGTCGAAACCTTCGGTGACCGTTGGGATCCGGAAGGCACGCAGCCGCTGGAGGAGCGGCTGGCGCTGATCGTCGCCGAGTCGATGGGCTATGCGGTCGAGGATCTGCCGATGGAGATCCCGCTGATGGAGCTCGGCCTCGACTCGCTGATGGCGATGCGCATCAAGAACCGGGTCGAGTACGAATTCAATATTCCGCAGCTGCAGATTCAGGCCGTGCGCGACGCGAACCTGAACGAGGTCGGCAAGGTGCTGCGCTACGCCATCGACCACCGTGAAGAAATGCAGGCGATGGCCGACAAGCAGGCCGCCGGCGAGGAAATCGTGGTCGACGGTGGGTTCATGGCCGCGGCCCGCGCCGCACTGGAGGCGGGCGAGGATCCGGCGGCAGCGGTGGCGAATGTCGCCGCCGCCGAAGGGGTTTCGCTGAACGCCGAGAGCACGTCGGTGGAGTCGGAAGCCGAAGCGATCGTCGCGGAGGCCGAGACGGCCGCAGGCGTTACCGGGGCCACCGCAGGCACGGCGACTCCCGCCGCGGGCTCGGCCGCGCAGCATGCTGCCGCCGAGGCGAAGGAAGCCGCGATCGAGCGGTCGCTCGACACCGTGGACACCACTGTGGAAGCCGCCGCCGAAGCGGTCGTCGCGCAGGCTCCTGCGGCGGTCGAGTCCGTGTTCGGTGCACCGCAGCAGGCCGACGAGGACGACGTGCCACCGCGTGACGCCGCCGAGCGGTTGACCTTCGCCACCTGGGCCATCGTCACCGGAAAGTCGGCGGGCGGCATCTTCAACACCCTGCCGATCCTGGAGGAGGAACTCGCCGAGAAACTGGCGGCCCGACTCACGGAGCGAGTCAAGGCCGAGGTCACCGTCGACGACGTGCTCGACTGCGAGACCATCGAACAGCTGGCCGATATCGTGCGCGAGCTGCAGGACAGTGGCGCCGATGTGGACGGCTTCATTCGGCCGCTGCGCCCCCGCGCCGAGGGTTCGAATGCCGTGCCGGTCTTCGTGTTCCACCCGTCGGGTGGCAATACGCTGGTCTACGAGCCGCTGCTCAAGCGGCTGCCGTCCGACACCCCGATGTACGGCTTCGAACGCGTCGAGGGCGACATCGTGGAGCGCGCGCGTCAGTATCTGCCCGAACTGCGCAAGATCCAGGGCAACGGTCCGTATGTGCTGTACGGCTGGTCGCTCGGTGCGGTGTTCGCGCTGCAGGTCGCGCAGCTGCTGCGGGCCGAGGGCGCCGATGTGCGCATTGTCGGGCTGATCGACCTGGCCATCCCGACCGAGGGCGAGGACAACAGCCCCGAAGAGCGGGTGCGTCGCGTCGAGCGTTACCAAGCCTTTGCGAAGAAGACCTATGGTGTCGAGGGCGAGCTGGATCGCGAGCAGTTGGAGACGTTGGCCGCGGCCTCCGATGAAGGACAGTTCAAGATGATCAGCGATCTCATCAAGATCAGCGGCACCAAGATCCCCGGCGGTGTGCTCGAGCATCAGCGCACCTCGTGGATCGAGGGTCGCCACTTGGCCAAGACCACGCCGACGCATTATGACGGCGATGTGGTGCTGTACCTGGCGGATCGCTATCACGACGGCATGATCGAGCTGGAGCCGCGCTACGCCGATCGGCGGCCCAACGGTGGCTGGGACGAGTACATTCCCAGTCTCGAGGTCATCCACATCGCGGGCGATCACTTGCAGATCGTCGACGAACCGCGGATCGGGAAGATCGGAGCCGACCTCACCGCGAAGCTTGCAGTGATTGCCCCCTGAGGGGCCGCACCACCTGATGAGAGGGGCCAAGTGAGCACTACTGCCGAGAAACTCGCCGACCTGCGCAATAGACTCGAGTTAGCGCAGGAACCGGCGGGGGCAGCGGGGGTGGCGAAGCGGGCGAAGAAGGGAATCCCGAGCGCCCGCGACCGGATCTACATGCTGCTCGATCCGGGCACCTTCGTGGAAATCGGTGCGCTGGTGCGCAAGCCGGGCGACCCGACGGCGTTGTACGGCGACGGTGTGGTCACCGGGCACGGGCTGGTGGAGGGTCGGCCGGTCGCGGTGTTCTCGCATGATCAGACCGTGTACGGCGGATCGGTCGGCGAGATGTTCGGCCGCAAGGTTGCCTACATCATGGAATACGCGGCGAAGGTCGGCTGCCCGGTGGTCGGCATCAACGATTCGGGCGGCGCGCGTGTCCAGGAGGCCGTGACGTCGCTGGCCTGGTACGCCGAGCTGGGCCGACGCCAGGAACCGCTGTCCGGCATGGTGCCGCAGGTGTCGATGATCCTCGGCAAGTGTGCCGGTGGCGCGGTGTATGCCCCGATCAACACCGATGTGGTGGTGGCGACCGAAGAGGCGTACATGTTCGTCACCGGCCCCGGCGTAATCCGGGAGGTGACCGGTGAGGACGTCAGCCTCGAGGAACTCGGCGGCGCCCACAGTCAAGCGCAGTACGGCAATATCCATCACGTCGCCACGGACGAGGCCGCCGCATTCGAATGGGTGCGCGCCTACCTGAGCTTCCTGCCGACGAGCTGCCAGGAGCTGCCGCCGGTGGTGAATCCGGGTCTGGAGCCCGAGACCACCGAGAGCGATCTGGAACTGAATTCGCTTGTGCCCGACGCGGACAACTCGGGCTACGACATGCACGACATCCTGTTGCGCATTTTCGACGACGGCGATTTCCACGAGATCGGCGCGGGGTCCGGGCGCAATATCATCACCGGATTCGCGCGGGTGGACGGACGCAGCGTCGGCGTGGTCGCCAATCAGCCGATGGTGTCGGCCGGTGCGCTGGACGCGCGGGCCTCCGACAAGGCGGCGCATTTCGTGCGGATGTGCGACGCGTTCGAGATTCCGCTGGTGTTCGTGGTGGACACCCCCGGCTTCCTGCCCGGCGTCGAGCAGGAGAAGATCGGCGTCATCAAGCGCGGTGGCCGGTTCCTGTTCTCCTATGTGGAGGCCACCGTCCCGAAGGTCACCGTGGTGATCCGCAAGTCCTACGGCGGCGGGTACGCGGTGATGGGCTCCAAACAGCTTGGCGCAGACGTGAATCTGGCGTGGCCGACCGCGCGCATCGCGGTGATGGGCGCGGAGAGTGCGGTCAGCCTGATCGGGCGCAAGCAGATCGAGGCGGCTCCGGAGGAGCAGCGCGCGGCCGTGCGTCAGCAGATGATCGACTTCTACAACGCGACCATCGCGACACCGTGGGTGGCCGCCGAGCGCGGCTACATCGACGCGGTCATCGAGCCGTCGGCCACCCGGCTGGAGCTACGTCGCGCGCTACATCTTTTGCGCGACAAGAAACTTGCCCGCAATCCGCGTAAACATCACTTGCTGCCACTCTGATCCGCCGTACCCGATCGGGCCGCACTCCGGTGGAGTGCGGCCCGATTCGCGTTGTGTGACAACAGGTCAGGCGACGGACGCCGATTCGATGACGACCTCGTCGCGCGGCACGTCCTGGTGTCCGCCCTTCGAACCGGTGCTGACAGCGGCGATCTTGTCGACCACCTCGGTGCCCTCGACAACCTTGCCGAACACCGTGTAGCCCCAGCCCTGCGGGCTCGGCGCGGTGTGGTTGAGGAAGCCGTTGTCCGACACGTTCACGAAGAACTGCGCGGTGGCCGAGTGCGGGTCGTTGGTGCGCGCCATCGCGACGGTGTACTTGTCGTTCTTCAGGCCGTTGTCGGCTTCGTTCTTGACCGGAGCGTTGGTGGGCTTCTGCTTCATGTCGAGGGTGAAGCCGCCGCCCTGGATCATGAAGCCGGGGATAACGCGGTGGAAGATGGTGCCGCTGTAGTGGCCGGCGTTCACGTACTCCACGAAGTTCGCCACGGTGGCGGGGGCCTTCGCATCGTCCAGCTCCAGCACGATCTTTCCGAAATTCGTCTCGAGATTCACCTTGGTCATGACCCCCAGCTTTCCACTGACCCCACATCCGGTCAGCCATTCGGGGTCTACTTTCTGTTCGCTCGACTGCTGCCAAGCCCCCTTTCCGATCGATTGGGGCCTGTTTCGGCTGCCATCGCGAGCGGGGACATCCGGTCGAGGACCCTGACTTTTCCCAGGATGACCGGGTGATAGCCGATAGTCGGCTCGGACGCCGACGCCACGCAGGGCGCAACTGCGTCTGGCCTGAAGACGCGGAGAGGCAGGGGAGCTAGCATTGCCAATCGTGCCCGACGCCGCTACTGCTGTCTTGACGAAACCGCCTGCCGCGCCCGCGGCCGCGCCGAACGATTTCCGCACCGCGCGAATAGTCGCGCTGGTGGCGGGTGTGCTGGGGGCACTGTTCGCGCTGGCTAGTCCATTCCTGCCGGTCGCGCAGACGACTGCCGTACTGAACTGGCCGCAAGACGGCAAGCTCGGCAACGTGCAGGCGCCGCTGATGTCGCAGGTCCCTATCGAAATGAAAGCCACCATTCCGTGTGCTGCGGTCGCGGAATTGCCCGAGCAGGGCGGCATGCTGCTTGCGACGGCGCCGCCGCAGGGGGATCGGGCGGCGCTCGAGGCCATGTTCGTCCGGGTGTCCGACACTGCGGTGGACGTGATCGACCGCAACGCGGTGGTGGCCTCGGCGCAGCGGTCGCAGATGGGTGAGTGCTCGTCGATCACCATCAGCTCCGACAGCAACAGCACCAAGGCGGCGTTCGACGGCCTGACCACGATGGTGGAGAAGCCGGTCGAGGGCGGCGCGCCCGGTGCCAAGCAAATGGTTGCAGTGCCGGTCGCGGGGCAGCTCGCCGGTGATCTGCGGCCGCAGGTGGTCGGCGTCTTCTCCGATCTGCAGGGCGCGGTGCCCGCCGGGTTGTCGATGCAGATGACCGTCGACACCCGCTTCACCTCCACCCCGACCGCGATCAAGCTGGTCGCGATGATCGCGGCGGTGCTGTGCACCCTGATCGCTCTCGGTGCGCTGGCCCGGCTGGACGGCAGCGACGGGCGCGGCCACCGCCGATTCCTGCCCGCGAACTGGCTGAAGCCGACCTGGACCGACGGCGGCGTCATCGGGATCCTGCTGGTGTGGCACTTCGTCGGCGCCAACACCTCCGACGACGGCTACATCCTGAGCATGGTGCGGGTCGCACCGCACGCGGGCTACATGGCCAACTACTTCCGCTGGTACGGCGTGCCGGAGGCGCCGTTCGGCTGGTACTACTACGTGATCCAGATCTTCTCGGAGATCTCGACCGCGAGCGCGTGGGTGCGGTTGCCTGCGCTGGCCTGCGCCATCCTGTGTTGGATGGTCATCAGCCGCGAGGTGGTGCCTCGCCTCGGTCGCGGTGTGCGCAACAGCAAGGTTGCGCTGTGGACCGGTGGGCTGGTCTTCCTGACCTTCTGGATGCCGTTCGACAACGGTCTGCGCTCGGAGCCGATCGTCGCGCTCGGCGCGCTGCTGACCTGGGTGTCGATCGAGCGGGCCATCGCCACCGGTCGCCTGCTTCCGGCCGCGGCAGCGATTCTGGTCGCCGCGTTCACGCTGGCGGCCGCACCGACCGGGTTGATGTGTGTGGCGGCCCTGCTCGCCGGTATTCGCCCGCTGGTGCGGATCGTGGTGCGACGGCATCGGCAGTTCGGCACGTTGCCATTGATCGCGCCGATAGCGGCGGCCGGTTTGCTGGTGTTGATCGTGGTCTACAGCGACCAGACCTTCGCCGGTATTCAGGAAGCCAACCGGGTGCGTCAGGCCACCGGGCCGAACCTCGCCTGGTACGAGGACTACCTGCGCTACTACTACCTGTTCGTCGAGACCGTCGACGGTTCGCTGCCGCGCCGTTTCGCCTTCCTTGCGATGCTGCTGTGCTTGTTCACCACCATGTTGGTGTTGCTGCGGCGCAGGCAGGTTCCCGGCATCGCGAGCGGCCCGACCTGGCGGCTGATGGGCGTTGTCCTCGGCACCATCTTCTTCATGATGTTCAACCCGACGAAGTGGACCCACCACTTCGGTGCGTATGCGGGCATCGCGGGATCACTCGCCGCGGTCACCGCGGTGGCGGTTTCGGCGAGCGCATTGCGTGCGCGGAAGAATCGAGCGATATTCCTCGCCGGGTTGCTCTTCCTGCTGGCGATCTCGTTCTCCGGCATCAACGGCTACTGGTATGTCTCGAGCTTCGGTGTGCCATGGTTCGACAAGCGGATCTCGCTGCATGGTTACCAGTCGAACACCCTGATGCTCGTGCTCTTCGGCGCGGCGCTCGCGCTGGTCGCCTGGTATGCGCTGCGCGAGGACTACACCAAGCCACAGCCTTCGGCGAAGTCGGTGCGCGGCAAGCGAATCCGCAAGTTTGCCGCCATCCCGCTGACCGTTGTCGCCGCGCTGATGGTCGCCATCGAGGTGCTCTCGCTGGTGAAGGGCGCGTACTCGCAGTACCCGGCCTACTCGCTGGCCCGCTCGAACTTCGATGCGCTGGGCGGCAACACCTGCGGTCTCGCCAATGACATTCTGGTGGAACCGGATCCCAACGGCGGCAGGTTGCAGCCGATCGTCGACCCGGCCACTGCGCTGAAGGATCCCAGCGACCCGCTTGCCGGGGCCGACCCGGTCGGCTTTGACCCCAACGGCGTTCCGAAGGACCTGTCCGCCGACAGCGTCGAGGTGAAGCCGGGCACCGGCAACACCTCCACCCAGTCCGTCGGCGCCGCGTTCGAGAAGGGCCAGAGCGCGGGCACCGGCGGCGGCGTCGGCGCGCGTGGCGTCAACGGCAGCACCGTGGCGCTGCCGTTCGGGCTCGACCCGGCGACCACCCCGATCCTCGGCAGCTACCAGGAGGGGGTGCAGCAGCCCGCGCACGTGGTGTCCAGCTGGTACGAGCTGCCCGCCCGCTCACCGGAGAAGCCGCTTGTGGTGATTTCGGCGGCCGGCCGCATCCTGTCGATCGACGACACCGGCGACGTCAAATACGGCCAGTCGCTGACCGTCGACTACGGCAAGCGGCTGCCCGACGGCAGCGTCGAATCGCTCGGCACCTACCTGCCGCGCGATATCGGTCCGTTCCCGTCGTGGCGCAACCTGCGGGTTCCGCTCGATCAGATCGCGCCGGAGGCCGATGCGGTGCGGATCGTCGCCAACGACCCGATCCTGATCGGAGACCAGTGGCTGGCCTTCACCCCGCCGCGGATGCCCAAGTTGCAGTCGCTCAACAGCTTTATCGGTTCCGAGCAGCCGGTCCTGCTGGACTGGGCGGTCGGTCTGCAGTTCCCGTGCCAGCGTCCGTTCGACCATAAGAACGGTGTTGCCGAGGTACCCGGCTACCGCATCCTGCCGGATCGTCCGCTGGCGGTCAGCTCCACCAACACCTGGCAGGCCGAAGAGTTCGGCGGCCCGCTCGGCTTCGCCCAGATGCTGGCGAAGTCGACAACGGTCCCGACCTACATGAAAAACGACTGGGCCCGTGACTGGGGCTCCCTGGAGCGCTACGACCAGTACGACCGCAATGCCACCCCGGCGAAGCTGGAGACCGGCACGACCACCCGTGGCGGTCTGTGGTCGCCAGGCCAGCTCCGGGTGTTCTGACCCGCGGGGGCGCCCCTGCCCGGGGCGCCCCCGACATGGCAAAAGGCCGTCGCGTCGGTGATTTCAACCGGCGCGACGGCCTTCCTGCTCTCAGCGCTCGGACGGGTGGTCAGACCTTCGTCATGCGAAGGCCGAGTTCACGGCGAAGCAGTTCGGGCGAGGGGTGGCGGGCCAGCACGCGCAGCACCGCCGGTCGTAGTTCCCGTTGCTCGTCGGCGGTGAGCATTCCGACGAGGTCGCGTAGATCCATGTCATCGAAGGCCGCGGTCATGGTGCTCAGATTACGGTCCCGCCGCAGGTTCGGCAGGTTTTCGGATTGCCAATCTTGGGGGTAGTTCTGGCTGTACCGGCGCGTCATACTCCCGACTCGCCGTCGTAACGAGCTCGCGCGGCGAGCACGTCGTCCATCCGTTCCTCGGCCCATGACTTGATCACCGACATCACCGGTTGCAGGCTGCGGCCCAGCGCGGTGAGTTCGTAGTCGACGCGGACTGGCACCTCGGCAGTGATCCGGCGTTCCACCAGACCGTCGCGTTCGAGGGTGCGCAAGGTTTGGGTGAGCATCTTCGGGCTGACTCCGGCGATGGACCTGTTGATCTCTGCGTAGCGCCGCGGGCCGTCGGCCAGCGCGACGAGCACCAGGCTCACCCATTTGTCGCTGATCCGGTCCAGCAGTTGGCGGGTGGGGCACTCCGCGACGAATGCGTCGTACCGCTGTTTCGCCAGCTCGCGGTGCTGCGCCGCCGTTGTGGTCGCCATGGACTTCCCCTGCTATTCGTTACGCACTCTCAGGTAACTACTACCCACAGGATAGTAACGGTCTTAGGTTGGTCGATGTCCACCAGGAAAGGAACACCATGCGTGCAGCAGTAGTCCGCGAGCCCGGTCTCGAAGCCGTTGTCGAGCTCGTCGAGGTGCCGACACCACAACCGGGGCGCGGATCGGTGCGGATAAAAGTCGCTGCGGCGTCGGTCAATCCGGTCGATCTGATGGTTCGCAGAGGTGTCGGCGGCACGCCCTTCGCCGCGCCGCGTGCGCAATGGGGCATCGGCTGGGACGTCGCGGGCACCATCGATGCGGTCGGCGCCGACGTCACCGAATTCGAGCCCGGCCAGCAGGTGATCGGCATCAGCGACCGACTCGATGTCTCGCTGGCCGCCCAAGCCGATTACGTAGTCCTCGAGGCTGGCAATGTCGCCCCCGCCCCGACCACCGTGAATTCGGTTGCCGCCGCGACGATTCCGCTCAACGGCCTGACCGCACTCCAGGCCCTCGCCGCCATCGACGCACAGCCGACGGAATCCCTGCTGATCACCGGCGCGGCCGGCGCGGTCGGTGGTTTCGCCGTCGAACTCGCTGCCGCAGCGGGCATTCGAGTGATCGCCTCCGCCGCCACTGCCGACGAGCAGGCGGTGCGCGCGCTCGGCGCCACCGACTTCATCCCCCGCGAATCGTCACTGCCCGACGCGGTGCGCGAACTGATCCCCGGCGGCGTCGACACCGCCCTCGACGCCGCCGCCCTCGGCCCCCGAACCCTCGCCGCCGTCCGCGCGGGCGGCCGCTTCGCCTCGATCAGCGTGCCCGCCACCCCGATTCCGCTGCGCGGCACCAAAGTGACAACTGTCCTCGTCCACGCCGACCGCGCGCAACTCGACGATCTCGTCGCGGCCGTCGATACCGGCAAGCTGACCCTCCGGGTCGCCGACACCTACCCACTGGACGCGGTCGCCGCAGCCCAACAGCGCCTCGCAAAGGGCGGACTTCGCGGCCGCCTGGTCCTGGTCCCGTAGCACCAACCCACGGGCGCGCACAGTCAGCGGCGTGTATTAGAAATTCTCTGCACCGCCACCGCAGCCAGTCCGCACGCCGGAAACCGACACCACGCAGCCCAAGCCGAATCCCGAAACACCACCACAATCGATCCGCACGCCAGTGGCCGACGCTACGTTCCTCGAGTTGAATCCCTATAACGCCACCACAGCCAGTCCTCACGCCGGAAGCGGTGTGCCTGCCTGCTCAGGTTGCGGAAGAGAAAGTCGGGTAGGCACACGACGTACCCGGCACTGCCCTGAGAACCACCCCAACGCAACGTGCGCACCCGAACCGGGCCCGAGCGGGGTGCGACGCGGGAACGAACCCACCACGATGCCGTCCCGGAAAGGTGTGCCTGCCCGGGGTTTTACCGGGCAGTGCTGGGCGCGTCGGGTGCCGTCCCCGGCTTACCTTCCGCGGCCAGGTGCGCGGTGTCGAGTT